>NZ_CP077087.1:5592500-5937500 GCF_014268495.2 Pseudomonas monsensis
CACTGGCGGAATACGCAGCAGCAGAAGCACAGTACCTATAAAGGCATAGATCGCCCACTCTTCGAGATCAGCACGCACAATCCACAGCATATGCAGCAAACCCAGGCCAAGAATCACGTACACCAGACGATGTAACTTCTTCCAACGCACACCTAAACGACGCTGACTGTAGCGATTGGAGGTCACCGCCAGCGCCAACAGTCCTAGGAAAGCCAACGCCCCTACTATTATGTAAGGCCGCTTACGCAGTTCGACCGCCAGCTGCGACCAATCGAACCCCAGAATGAACGCCATATAGCTGCCCAGGTGCAAAACCACATAGGCAAAACACCAAAGCCCCAACTGCCGACGAACAGCAATCCACCCTGCCCACCCGGTTAGCTTTTGCATCGGTGTCATGCTCAGGGTAATCAACAACAACACCAACGTCCCCAGCCCCAGCCGATCCACCAGCACTTTGCCAGGATCAGGCCCGAGCAAATCCCCGAGAGCCTGATACAACCACAGCATCGGCCAGACTGCCGCCGCAATGAAAACGCCTATACGCCAGTACGGGAATCGCATCAGTAGTTCTTCCGCAGATCGAGCCCTGTATATAAAGAAGCGACTTCATCCGAATAGCCGTTGAACATCTGTGTATCACGCACATTCGGCTTGAACAGACTGTTCGGCAGACGCCGCTCCCGCGCCTGGGTCCAGCGCGGATGATCGACCGTCGGATTCACGTTCGCGTAAAAGCCGTACTCATCTGCCGCAATGCTCTGCCATGTCGTCTTTGGCTGCTCGCTGACAAGACTGATCCGCACAATGGATTTGACGCTCTTGAAGCCATACTTCCACGGCACCACCAGACGCAGCGGCGCACCGTTCTGATTCGGGAGTTCGCGGCCATACATACCCACCGCAAGAATCGCCAGAGGATTCATCGCCTCATCCAGGCGCAGGCCCTCTACATAAGGCCAGTCGATCAAAGCGAATCCCGAGCGCTGCCCGGGCATGCTCTTGGGATCCTGCAAGGTTTCAAAGCGAATGTACTTGGCTTTGGAGGTGGGCTCGACCTGCTTGAGCAGCGCCGAGATCGGAAAACCGATCCATGGAATGACCATCGACCAGGCCTCGACACAACGCAGTCGATAGATGCGCTCTTCCAACTGATACGGTTTCATGAAGTCTTCCAGCGCATAGCGCCCCGGCTTACCCACCTCTCCGTCCACCACCACCGTCCACGGTTCGGTTTTCAACGCGCCGGCATTCGCCGCCGGATCACCCTTGTCGGTCCCGAACTCATAGAAGTTGTTGTAGTGGGTCGCATCTTTATAAGGCGTGATCGCCTCATCCTTGACGTTGACCGCCCCCCATTTAGTAGAAGGAAGCTTTTCGGCAAACCAGGCTGGAGCCTTGCCCGGCTCGACATCGGGATAACGCGCCGCATCATCGGCATTGGCCCAGCGTGGCAGGCTACTGACGGCGATACCGGCAGCAGTGGCCCCCAGCAACTGGCGGCGGGAGAGATAAATGGATTCAGGCGTGACATCCGACTCATGGCAGTCAGACGCTTGGGGGACTTTGATCAGCATGGCAACTCCGCAGCTTTGGAGGACAGATGCACCCATAGACTGCGGAGTATGCGGGAAATTACATCACTCGGCTTTTTTGTGCCGACGAAGATGCAACAGGTATTGCACCGGGCCGGAAGCAGCGTAGGCGAGGAACACCAGCAGCAGAATGCGCGGTGGATCACTGAAGACCACGGCGAACACCAGCACCACCGCAAGGATTGCCACGAACGGCACGCGCCCTTTCAAGTCCAGCTCTTTAAAGCTGTTGTACTTGATATTGCTGACCATCAGCATGCCGGCAGCCGCGACCATCAACGCGACCAGGAACGACATTTTCGAACCCTGGATGCCGTAATCGCTGAATGCCCAGACGATACCGGCCACCACACCGGCGGCTGCCGGACTGGCCAGGCCGATGAAGTAACGTTTGTCTGCGGTGCCAACCTGGGTGTTGAAACGTGCCAGACGCAACGCCGCGCCCGCTACATAGATGAAGGCAACCATCCAGCCGACCTTGCCCATGTCACCCAACGCCCAGCCGAAAGCCAGCAGCGCCGGCGCGACGCCAAAGGCAACCATGTCCGACAGCGAGTCGTACTCGGCGCCAAAAGCACTTTGCGTATTGGTCATGCGCGCAACCCGGCCGTCGAGACCGTCGAGCACCATGGCAACGAAGATCGCGATCGCAGCGAAGGCGAAATACTTGCTCGCATTCGCCGAATCGCCAGCGCTCAGGGCCGCCTGGGCGCTCATCGAGTTGATGATGGAATAGAACCCGGCAAACAGGTTCGCCGTGGTGAACAGGTTCGGCAGCAGATAGATACCACGATGCCGGACTTTACGACCTTCTGCGTCGTGCCCTTCTTCGATGTGTTCATCGATGGGCAGCAGGCTTTCGGCGTCAGAAGCCTTGTTCGGCTCTTCGGGACGTTCGCTCATGGACATTACCTTGCAACGGTTTGGAGAAAATTCGACAGGTGCTTGAGGACGACAGTTCGGCCACAAACGATGCAGCTTTATACCAGAACCACCGCCTCAAACGAAAAAACGCGGCCGAGGCCGCGTTTTTCGTACAAGGGTGACGACTTAGTTTTTGGCTTTGTCGACGATCTTGTTGGCACCGATCCACGGCATCATGGAGCGCAGTTGCTCGCCGATGATTTCGATACCGTGAGCGGCGTTGTTACGACGCTTGGCGGTCATCGAAGGGTAGCCGGTTGCGCCTTCGCTGATGAACATTTTGGCGTATTCGCCGTCCTGAATGCGTTTCAGGGCATTGCGCATGGCCTGACGGGATTCGGCGTTGATCACTTCCGGACCGGTCACGTACTCGCCGTACTCGGCGTTGTTGGAGATCGAGTAGTTCATGTTGGCGATACCGCCTTCGTACATGAGGTCAACGATCAGCTTCAGTTCGTGCAAGCACTCGAAGTAGGCCATTTCCGGCGCGTAGCCAGCTTCAACCAGAGTTTCGAAACCGGCTTTTACCAGCTCAACGGTACCGCCGCACAGAACGGCTTGTTCGCCGAACAGGTCGGTTTCGGTCTCGTCTTTGAACGTGGTTTCGATGATGCCGGTACGACCGCCACCAACGCCAGCAGCGTAGGACAGTGCAACGTTTTTGGCGTTGCCCGAAGCGTCCTGGTAGATCGCGATCAGGTCAGGGATACCGCCGCCTTTGACGAACTCGGAACGTACGGTGTGGCCCGGGGCTTTCGGCGCGATCATGATCACGTCGAGGTCGGCACGCGGAACAACCTGGTTGTAGTGGATCGCGAAGCCGTGGGAGAAGGCCAGGGTGGCGCCCTTCTTGATGTTCGGCTCGATTTCGTTCTTGTAGAGCTGGGACTGGAACTCGTCCGGGGTCAGGATCATGACCAGGTCGGCGCCGGCAACAGCGGCAGCCACGTCGGTCACTTTCAGGCCGTGAGCTTCAGCTTTGGCAACGGTGGCCGAACCTTTACGCAGACCAACGGTAACGTCGACACCGGAATCTTTCAGGTTGCACGCTTGGGCGTGGCCCTGGGAACCGTAACCGATGATGGCAACTTTCTTGCCCTGGATGATCGACAGGTCGCAGTCTTTATCGTAGAAAACTTTCATGAATTTCCCCTATATATCCAGGCCGTTCAGGCCATTCGCTAATTTGGTTTAGATGCTGAGTACTTTGTCGCCGCGAGCAATGCCGGTCACGCCGCTACGGACGGTTTCCAGAATTGATGCGGTGCCGATGGACTGAATGAAGCTGTCGAGCTTGTCGCTGGTACCGGTCAATTGAACGGTATACACGCTGGCGCTGACGTCGACGATCTGTCCACGGTAAATATCGGTGGTGCGTTTGATCTCGGCGCGCTGGGCGCCAGTGGCCTTGACCTTGACCAGCATCAGCTCGCGCTCGATGTGAGCGCTTTCCGACAGGTCCACCAGCTTGACCACTTCGATCAGCTTGTTCAGGTTTTTGGTGATCTGCTCGATGATTTCATCGTGGCCCACGGTGGTCAGCGTCAGACGCGACAGGGTCGGGTCTTCGGTCGGGGCCACGGTCAGGCTTTCGATGTTGTAGTTGCGCTGCGAGAACAGGCCGACTACGCGAGACAAAGCGCCGGGTTCGTTTTCCAGAAGCAAGGAAATAATGTGCCGCATGATTAAGTACGCTCCGTCTTGCTCAGCCACATATCGCGCATCGAGCCGTCTTTGATCTGCATCGGATAGACGTGCTCGCTGGTGTCGACCGAAATGTCGATCACGACCAGGCGATCCTTCATGGCGAACGCTTCTGCCATCTTCGACTTCAAATCTTTCGATTCGGTGATGCGTACGCCAACGTGGCCGTAGGCTTCAGCCAACTTGACGAAGTCAGGCAGCGATTCCATGTAGGAGTGCGAGTGACGGCTGCCGTAGCTCATGTCCTGCCACTGACGAACCATCCCCAGAACACCGTTGTTGAGGATGACGATTTTCACCGGCAGACCATATTGCAGGCAGGTCGACAGCTCCTGGATGTTCATCTGGATGCTGCCTTCGCCGGTCACGCAGGCGACGTCATCATCCGGAAAGCTCAACTTGATGCCCATGGCCGCCGGGAAACCGAAGCCCATGGTGCCCAGGCCACCGGAGTTGATCCAGCGATTAGGCTTGTTGAACGTGTAGTACTGCGCCGCGAACATCTGGTGCTGGCCCACGTCGGAAGTGATGAAGGCATCGCCCTTGGTCACTTCACACAGAGTCTCGATCACGGTCTGCGGCTTGATCTTGCTGCCATCGCCCTTGTCGTAAGGGAACAGGCCGCGATCACCGCGCCATTCATCGACTTGCTTCCACCAGCTGGCAACCGACTCCTTGTTCGGGGTCTCGCCGATTTCCTTGAGGATCGTGACCATTTCGGTCAGGACGCTCTCTACCGGGCCAACAATTGGCACGTCGGCCTTGATGGTCTTGGAGATCGAAGCCGGGTCGATGTCGATGTGGATGATCTTGGCGTTCGGGCAGAACTTCGCCGCGCCGTTGATCACGCGATCGTCGAAACGCGCGCCGACCGCCAGGATCACGTCAGCGTGATGCATCGCCAGGTTGGCGGTGTAGCTGCCGTGCATGCCGAGCATGCCGATGAACTGCCGATCGGTACCAGGGTAACCACCCAGGCCCATCAAGGTGTTGGTCACTGGCAGGTTGAGCATCTTCGCCAGTTCGGTCAGCGGTGCGGAACCATTGCCCAGAATCACGCCGCCGCCGGAGTACAGCACTGGGCGCTTGGCCGCGAGGAGCATTTCTGCCGCCTTGCGGATTTGCCCCGAGTGACCGCGAACGGCCGGGCTGTAGGAGCGCAGCTTGGCTTTTTTCGGGAAGACGTATTCGAACTTCTCGGCCGGATTGGTCATGTCTTTCGGGATATCGACCACGACCGGGCCCGGACGACCGGATTGCGCCAGGTAGAAGGCCTTCTTCATGACTTCCGGGATTTCCGAGGCGTGCTTGATCATGAAGCTGTGCTTCACGATCGGCCGGGAGATACCGATCATGTCGGTTTCCTGGAACGCGTCGGTGCCGACCATGGTGCTTGGCACCTGACCGGAAATAATCACCATTGGAATCGAGTCCATATAGGCCGTGGCGATACCGGTGATGGCGTTTGTGGCGCCTGGACCGGAAGTCACCAATACCACGCCGGCTTTACCGGTGGCACGGGCGTAGCCGTCAGCCATATGGGTCGCCGCTTGTTCGTGACGAACCAGGATGTGGGTCACTTCCGGTTCTTTGAACAGGGCATCGTAAACATGCAGGAGAGCACCACCCGGGTACCCGTAGATATATTTGACGCCTTCGTCACGCAAGAAGCGGACGAGCATCTCACCGCCAGATAAAAGCTCCACGTTGTTCACCTCTAAAACGCCAGAATACCGTCCACAAAAAAGGGGCGGGTCTTAATAGGTTTACTTCTCGGCAGAGCATGAGCGACGGTGGTCGCCGACTACGTCAGCACTGACTGAGCAAGTATTGGGATCGTCCCAAGTGTTGCGGGCCTTTCCCACCCAGCGCGAGGTAACGCGTTGCGGGTGTAACAGGTCGGCGCGGATGTGCGCCTCATGATCTACCGAGTGGGTCTGCTTCTGGCAGTCCCTCTACAGCGGACTTTGGATTCTTCTGTTTCGCCCTCTCCAAGTCAAGCCGTCTATGTGCTTAATTGTGGGTAAGCACATGAGAACGCAAGAAAAAACCTGAAAACCGCTACTCTGTTAGCGTCAATTGCGCAATTTTGCCAAGGAATCAGCATGCGAACGCTACTCCTCACTCTGCTGATCGGCCTCAGCCCGTGGTGCATGGCCGCTCAAATTTACACATGGGTCGACGCTCAAGGTGTCACGCACTTCGATGCGCAGCCGCCGCAAGGCCAGCCGTCCAGTACCGTACAAACGCCCTCCTCGCCACCGCCCAAAGCTGCGCCAATGCCGGGCAGCGGTGCACTGGGGGATCAGAAGGTGATCGACGCCAAGGTCAAGAAACAGGTCGCCGACCAGCAGGCACAGCTCAAACAGTTTTGCGAACAGGCACGGACGAACCTTGCGCAATTGCAGAACAATCCACGTTTGAGAGAAGAAGTAGAGGGAGAATCAAGGCGCCTGGACGCTGCACAACGGCAGGAGCGCATTATCGAAGCGCAGAAACAGATTACGCAAAACTGTGAATAGAGACCTGTAGGCGCTGCAGCAGGCTGCGATCGTTAAAGACAAGATCAAAAGATCGCGGCCTGCGGCAGTTCCTGCACGGAATCGGTATTAACGGGAAGCGGTGATCAGCAGGTCGAACTCTTTGAGCAGCACCTGCAACTGGCGATCCTTGCCCTGCAGATTGCGCTGGGCGAAGACCATTTCAGCCATTTCCTGAATCCCCGAGGCATTGGGCAACGGCAGATCCTGCTCGAGGATCATTTTCATCCGTGGCAGGAAGATCCATTGCAGCCACTGCTCGAAGTCCAGTGTGTCGACCGAAAACGGCTCGACACTGCTCAGGGCTTCAGCCGACGGCGAGACCTCGTCCCACCAGCCCTGAGTGCGCAACTCACGCTCGATCAGCAACAGCTGATCGGCGATTTTCGGGAACCGAACATCCATCACAGCGAAACCCTGGCCTTCTGACGGGCCTGCGCGGCGCCGGCAGCGTCACCTTGTTTTTCACGGGACTGCGCGATGATTTCCCACAGATTGGCTTGCAGATCAGGACGACCGTTGGCCATGGTCAATGCACGACGGGCAAATTGCTCGGCTTGCGGGGCGTCACCCTGGGCCATGCGCACTTGCGCCAGACGGTAAAGCACTTGCGGCTCACGCGGGGCAACACGCTGGGCACGCTCCAGGCTGGACGAAGCGCCATTGAGGTCGCCACCGGCCTGTTGCTGTTGCGCAGTGGTCAGCAACGCGAGCACCGGGCCGTCCAGTTGCTCGTCGGCCGACAGACCGCCGCCGCTGCTGGCCGAAGGAATGCCGCTCGGCGTCGACGGCATGCTGTAGCTGCCAGTGTTGACGGGCGCCGAGTCAACCGGCGACGGATTGTACGGTCCCGGGGTAATTCCGCCGGACGCCGGTCCCGGCACGATTGGCGAAGTGCTGATCGGCGCGGATGTTGTCGCGCCACCACCCGGCACCATCACCACCACGCCGGTATCGCCTTGCGGGATCGCCTGAGTCTGGCCCTGCACAGGGCGCTTGACGGTCGTTTGACGGAAGCCGCCATTGGCCGAAATGCGCTCGCTGTTGGACACGGCGGTACCGGAATCGACCACCGGAATCGAACCACGCTGTACGGTAGAGCAGCCGCTGAGCAAAGCCACGGCGGTCACCGCTGGAATCAACCACTTGTTCACTTGAAACCCTCTTTGCTTAATTCATCCAGCCCTTGACCCAATCCATCACCGATTCCGGCGAAGCAGGCGTTTCGCTTGCACACGCGGCGCCGGGTGGCGGTTCGCTGCCGCGAATATACGGCATCTGCACCGCCCCCGGGCAGTTGGCATCGGAGCCCTGTCCGGTCCGCGAATCGACCCACGCCTGGACGATGTTGTCCGGCTGCGGCATGTCCAGCGGCAGCGGATCGGCCTTGCGCATGAAACTGGTCCAGACCTGCAGCGCACCGGTAGCCCCGGTGAACGGCGTCTTGCCGTTGTCATCGCGACCCAGCCAGACCACCGCCAGCAGATCCTGACTGAAACCGGCGAACCAGCTGTCACGCGAATCGTTACTGGTACCGGTCTTGCCGGCCAGGGTCAGCGTCTTCGGCAGCACGTTATAAACCGAACTGCCGGTACCTTCACGCATCACCCGCTGCATGGCGTTCTGGATCAGGTAGATCGACGCCGGATCGAAACGCTGCTCGATCTGGAACGGATAACGCTTGAGCGGCTCGCCCTCGGCGGTCAGTACGCTGCGAATCCCGCGCATTGGCGTATTGAAACCACCATTGGCGAGGGTCTGGTACATGGTCGCCACTTCGATCGGGGTCATGCCGCCAGCACCCAGCAACATCGACGGGAACGCCGGGAATTCACGGGTCACACCCAGACGCGCAAGGGTCTTGAGCACATTCGGCACACCGACTTCCAGCCCGAGACGCGAGGTCGACAGGTTGTAGGAGTGCGCCAGCCCTTGATAGAGGAACACCGTGCCGTGGGAGCGACGGTCATAGTTCTGCGGCTTCCACACCTGGCCGTCCGCGCCCTTGATCGACAACGGCTCATCCGACAGCCAACTGGTCAGCGTGTAATGGCTCGGTTTCTCCAGCGCCGTCAGATAGACCGCCGGCTTGACCAGGGAACCGATCGGCCGCACGGCGTCCAGCGCCCGGTTGAAACCGGCGTAACTGGCCTGACGGCTGCCGATCATGGCCTGGACTTCGCCAGTTTCCGGGTTGGTCACGACCATCGCCGCTTCCACGTCGTCGGAGCCCTTGCGCCCGGCCAGACGTTTAAAGGTATCGTTGACCGAAGCCTCGGCCTTCATCTGCAGAATCGGGTCGAAACTGGTGAAGATCCGCAGACCTTCTTCGGTCAAGTCTTCGTCGCGATAGTCTTCACGCAACTGGCGTTTGACCAGATCAATAAAGCCCGGGAACGAGCTGTCGGCGAGCTTGCCGCGCGTCGTCACGCCCAGTGGCATTTTCTTCGCGGCCTCGACCTGCTCCGCGGTTGCCACGCCTTGTTGCTCGAGCACGTCGAGCACCAGGTTACGCCGCTCCAGCGCACGCTCCGGGTTGCGACGCGGGTTGTAATAAGACGGACCTTTGACCATGCCGACCAGCAATGCAACCTGGTGCAACTTCAACTCGGACAACGGTTGACCGAAAAAGAACTGACTCGCCAGACCGAAACCGTGCACCGCACGCTGACCGTCCTGACCGACGAAGACTTCGTTGAGGTACGCCTCAAGAATCTCTTTCTTGTCGTAATGCAGCTCCAGCAACATCGCCATCATCGCTTCGGTGAGCTTGCGGGTCAGGCTGCGTTCATTGGTCAGGTAGAAGTTTTTCACCAACTGCTGGGTCAGCGTGCTGCCGCCCTGAGTCATTTTGCCGCCAGAGGTGTTGACCCAGATGGCTCGGGCAATCGACTTCGGCGACACGCCCCAGTGGCTGTAATAGTCGCGATCTTCAACCGCAACCAGGGTTTCCAGCAGGTACGGCGGCACCTGATCGAGTTTGATCAGGATGCGGTCTTCAAGGTTTTTCGGGTAAATGCCACCGATCATCAGCGGTTCGAGACGCACGACCGACAGTTTCGAACCGTTGATCGCCGACAGCTCCGCCACGTAGTCGCCGGAGAAACGCACGCGCACCGGCTGTGGTTTCTCCAGGCCTTCATAGAACTGGAAACCGCGGGTATTCAGATCGACTGTGTTGCCATTGACCGCTGCGGCACCGGGGCCGTTGCTCACGGCTTCGCGACGATAGCCGAGGGCATCGAGTTCGGTGAGGAAGTCGTCCTTGCTGAGCTTTTGTCCGACGAACAGCTCAAGCGGGCGTGCGTACACCTTGGCCGGGATGGTCCAACGCTTGCCGGAGAACTTCTCCTGCACCACGGCATCGAGGTAAACGGCAAAGCCGGCCAGCACCACAAGGCCGACCAGACTGAGTTTAATGGCCCAGCCCAGCCACGGGCTCAGGCCCTTGGCAGGTGGTTTTTTCTTGGTACGGGGGGATCGAGATCGAGTCATGGCGGCGGATTATACGCACTTTATTCATACTCAACAGGAGCGCTCCGAGGTTTGCGTCGGGCTGGCGAGCGGCCATAATGGCGACCTCGAATTTCCCCCAGTCTCTGAAGGATCGCCCGTGAGCCAGTCACTGATCGCTGCCCTGCAAAACCCGGCCCTCTACCCGCACCCCGTCGAAGGGTTCCAGGTCATCGAAACCCACATTTCGTGGGTGATCCTCACCGGTCCCTTTGCCTACAAAGTGAAGAAGCCGGTGAATTTCGGCTTTCTCGACTTCACCAGCCTGGAGTCACGCGCGCATTTCTGCGCTGAAGAACTGCGTCTGAACCAGCGCCTGACCGACGATCTGTATCTGGACGTGTTACCGGTCACTGGCAGCGCCGAAGCACCGCAACTGGACGGTGACGGTCCGGCCATCGAATATGTGCTGAAGATGCGTCAATTCCCGCAGACCGGTTTGCTCAGCACCCTGCAGGCCAACGGCGAGCTGACCACTCGGCACATCGACGAAATGGCCGAGCAGATTGCTCACTTCCACCTCAGCGCACCAAAAGTGCCGGCCGAACATGAAGCTGGCACCCCGGACGCGGTGATGGCACCGGTTTCGCAAAACTTCGAACAGATCCTGCCGTTCCTCAGCGATAAAAGCGATCTGCTGCAACTCGAAGCGCTGAAAGCCTGGGCCGAAAGCAGCTTCGAACGCCTCAAGCCATTGTTCGCGCAGCGCAAGACCGAGGGCTTCACCCGCGAATGCCACGGTGACATCCATCTGGGCAACGCCACAGTCATCGACGGCAAAGTGGTGATCTTCGACTGCATCGAGTTCAACGAACCGTTTCGTTTCACCGACGTCTGGGCCGACACCGGTTTCCTGGCAATGGACCTGGAAGACCGCGGCCTGAAATCCCTGGCCCGTCGCTTCATCAGCCAGTACCTGGAGCTGACCGGTGACTATCAGGGCCTGGAAGTGCTGAACTTCTACAAAGCCTACCGCGCTCTGGTTCGCGCCAAGGTTGCGCTGTTCAGCATGCCGGCGGACGCCACGCCGGTGCAGCGCGCGACCACCCTGCGTCAGTATCGCAACTACGCCAACCTGGCAGAAAGCTACAGCACCATTCCGTCGCGCTTCATGGCCATCACCCACGGTGTTTCCGCCGTCGGCAAGAGCCACGTGGCCATGCGTCTGGTCGAAGCGCTGGGCGCGATCCGTCTGCGCTCCGATGTCGAGCGCAAGCGTCTGTTCGGTGAGCAAACCGTGGCCAATGACGTGCAGGCCGGCATTTATAGTGCCGATGCCAGTGTCGCGACCTACGCGCGGCTGCATGAGATCGCAGAGGTCATCCTGCACGCCGGTTTCCCGGTGGTAATCGACGCGACTTACCTCAAGCGTGAACAACGCGACAGCGCCGCGAAAATCGCCGAGGCCACTGGCACGCCGTTCCTTATCCTCGACTGCAATGCGCCGCAGGCGGTGATCGAGAGCTGGCTGGCGATTCGTCAGGCGGATCAAAAAGATCCTTCCGACGCCACCCTCGCCGTGATCGAAGCCCAACAGGCCAACCGCGAAGCGCTGACACCGGAAGAGATTCTGCGTAGCAAGCGCGTGCAGACCAACGAATCCGGCACGCTGGATACGGTGGTCGCGCAGATCCGTCAGCGCCTGCCAGGCCTGTAAGAAACTATTTCGGCCGTGAAGCCCTCGCTCGCTTCACGGCCGTCAAATAGTGGCACTATACTGGCGTCATAAAACCAACAGGTGATATGACATGAGCCAGCCGAAACTTCTCGACACCCCGCTTTATGCCCTGCTGCACAAGGATGACATCACCGGTTTTAACAAGGAGCGTCCCAATGACGGCCCGATCGACATGGTGGGCGGCGACTTCCGCGGCCTCGACCTGCGCGAACTGAATGCCGATGGCGTGGATTTCCGGGACGCGTATTTCCGTTCCGCCGACCTGCGCGGCATCGATTTCCGCAACTCATCGCTCGAAGGCGCAAGCCTGGCCCACGCCCAGATTTCCGGAGCGTACTTCCCGCCGGAACTGAGTGCCGATGAAATCCTGATGTCGATGAATTTCGGTACGCGATTGCGCTATCGCACTCGCTGATCGCCTCATTATTCCCTGACACAACGCCTTCCCTGTGGAGTGAGCCTGCTCGCGATAGCGGTCTAACATTCAACACATGTGTGCCTGCCAGTCCGCGATCGCGAGCAGGCTCACTCCTACATTCAATTGTGTTCCCCCCCCTTTCTGCGTTCGCAGGCCGTTCAAGCGCCCTTTCTTAGAAGCGTTTGCGTTGAATCCGACCAAACAACCACGCTTTTCCTACTGATGGCTACACTCCTGGGAAGCTCGCCCACGCACCATTCGGCCGTCGCAAGGAGGCTTGATGAATGATGAACTGCAACACCTGAAAAATCTTGGCAAGACGTCGGCGCAATGGCTGCATGCCGTGGGCATCCACAGCGCCTCGGACTTGCGTCGCCTGGGAGCGGTGGACGCCTACCGGGCCGTGCGTACCCGTGGGTTTCGCGCATCGAAGGTGTTGTTGTATGCGATCGAGGGGGCATTGATGGATGTGCACTGGAACGACATCCCCGCCGAACGCAAGGATGCCTTGAACAAACAGCTCGAAGCGATTTCCTCGCGCCACAAGAACTGAACGGGCGCTGACCGCCATGTACCTGCTAGGGGAACAATCGGCGTACGCCGATGCACTGATCAATCGCTTGCAGAATTTGCCCGCGAAGTGGCTGGAGGGTCTGGCGCCGTGCGGGCCGGTTCTGCAGATAGACGCGACCGCTGACCTGATGGCGCAGTTACCTGGCGATCAGGTATTTCTACTGAGCGAAGGCGTGATCAACGGCGGCGTCGGCGCACGGCTGCTGTTTTACTGGCAGGAAGGCGATCTGATCGGCCTGCAGCAGGGCGACGCCTGGGCCGATTGCCGTTTGTGCGCGGACGGGCCATTGCGCTTGATGCCCTATCGGCGCAGCGATGTTTTGCTGTATCTGTTTGCCGAGCCCATTCGTTCAGAACAGTTTCTGGAATATCTGCTGGGGCAAATGGCCCTGCTCGCCCATGCCGTAGCCGAGCTGAAACCGCGCGAGTTTCGCAGCACCAATGGTTTCAAACGGGTCGAGGCCGGTGAAACGCTGATTCACCAGGGCGATGCGGCCGATCATGTGTTTGTGATCATAGATGGCCACGCCGAGGCATTCGTTGACGGGCATAAAGTCGGCGAAGTGCCCAAGGACGAGATCTTCGGCGCCATGGCCGTGTTCACCGGCGAGCCGCGCAATGCGACGGTCATTGCGCGAGAACCGAGCACGGTGATGCTGATTCCCGGTGATCAGTTTTTGAGCATGTGCCACACCAATCCGAAGATCGCCCACAGCCTGATCGAGAGCATGGCGCGGCGCATCGGCCAGTTGAATCGCCAGATCACGCAACTGACACCGAGCAAAGGTTAGCGCTGAAGCCCTGCTTTTGCGGGACATTCCGGCCATTTTTGGGGCTGAATAAAATAAATGCAGAAACAGTGGTTGACTCGGTAATGAGAATCGCTATGATTATCACAACTGATCGCGAGATCGGTCGATATTCTGAAAAGCCCTTGGTTCGGACTCTCAGATTATCTCCTCATCAGGCTAATCACGGTTATTTGACCCGGTTTTTACCGGGTCTTTTTTTGCCCGTGGAAATGTCATTTACCGAACTGTTTACGCATCTGCGCGCAGTAATCCTGCTTCGCAGTGGGCGGGGTGTACCAGACGAAATCGGCCATTGCCGCGGTCACGTCGTCGCCCTGCTCTGCCAGCATCAGCACCGTCGGTGACTGAGTCGCGCCCAGGTCCAGCACATGTAACGGCACGCCCAGATCTTTTCGCGCATGCCACGCCCCCGCCAATAATAATGACGGTGTCGGCGCCGCCAGCAGACGCTCGGCCATGCGCCGGTCACGCTGTTGCTGCACCGCCAGCATCGCCGGCATCTGCGATTCAGGCAGCAGGCCGCAGTGGGAATCGCCGATCTGGCCCAACAAAACACTTTTCACAGGCTGAGCATTGCTGCGCTCACCGCGCAAAACTGGCGGGTTGCGATAGAACGTGTGGATTTCACTGCGCTCAAGATTCGCCGCCAACAGTGGCGAGGGTTGAGTCAGAGCAAAGCGGACGATCGGACCATAGAGATTCCAGTCCCAGCCCTCCTCCCAGGCCAATGCACCGGGGAGATCGGCAGGCAGTTTCTGCGCGTGATGCACTTGATCGATTCGGGGCTGCTGCTCCGGGGTGAGCATTTCCATCAGCAGACTGCCTTGGGGGCGCTGCTCGGCCAGCGTCTGCAACAGCCACAACTGCACAGCATGATGATCGGCATTGTCATGCTGTTCGCCGATCAGCACCCGCTCAGGCCTGGAAAGACGCGCCAACAATTGCTCCGCCGTCAGCACCTGACCGCTGTGCAGATCGCGGATGTCATCGGCGACGGGTGGCGGTGCAACAACATGCTGACACCCCGCAAGCCACACCAGCGCCAATAACCACATCCCACGCATGCAATCACCTCGACGAGAATCTCAGCGGGCGATGATCAGCGGATGCCCGCGCTCCGGGTGCGGTTGCACCAGAACTTCAAGACCGAACACGGCTTTCAGGGTATCCGGGCGCAACACTTGCTCCGGCGTATTCAGCGCGACTGGACGGCCACCTTCAAGCAACAACACCCGATCACAATAGCGCGCCGCCAGATTCAGATCATGCAGAATCACCAGCACCGCCGCGCCGCGATCGGCGAAGTCGCGTACCGCTTGCAGCGTGGTGTGCTGATGCAACGGATCGAGCATCGACGTCGGTTCATCCAGCAACAAGGTTTGTCCGGCCTGCCCCGGCCAGAGTTGCGCCAGGACCCGCGACAGATGCACGCGTTGACGCTCGCCACCGGACAACGCCAGATAACTGCGCCCGCTCAAATGCCCGGCATCCGCAGCCGCCAGCGCCGCGGCGACAATCTCGTCATCGCGCACTCGCCCGGTTTGATAGGGCAAACGCCCCATCCCCACCACTTCCTCCACGCGAAAGGCAAAATCCAGGGTTGAGACTTGCGGCAACACCGCCAGGCGTCGAGCGCGTTGCGTGCCGCTCCAGTTGCTCAACGCCTCACCGTCGAGGCAAACCTCACCCTCGCTGGCACTCAGCTCCCCGCACAAGGCGCCGAGCAAGGTACTTTTACCGGCACCGTTCGGCCCCAGCACACCCAGCACTTCACCCGGCTCAAGTTGCACCGTGACGCCGCTTAGCACGGTCTGGCGGCCGCGCTGGATGTGCAGATTGTGTGCACGCAGCATCAGGTGCGTCCTCGCAGCAGCAGATAAAGGAAGAACGGTGCCCCGATAAACGCCGTGACGATGCCGATCGGCAATTCCGCCGGCGCCAGCGCCAGCCGTGCGACCAGATCGGCCAGCAACAGCAGGCTGGCCCCGGCCAGTACCGAGGCTGGCAACAGCACGCGATGATCCGGCCCCGCCAGCAAGCGCACCAGATGCGGCACCACCAGCCCGACGAAACCGATCATCCCGGCCGCTGCCACCGCCGCGCCGACCCCCAGTGCCGTGCAAAACACCAGCTCACGCTTGAGGCGTTCGACATCAATCCCCAAGTGCCCGGCCTCGGATTCACCCAGCAGCAAGGCATTCAGCGCCCGTGCCCGACGCGGCAGCCACAGCGCGACGCTGGCCGTGATGATCAGCAATGGCCAGAGCCGTGCATAACTGGCGCCATTGAGGCTGCCGAGGTTCCAGAAGGTCAGCGTACGCAAGGTCGCATCGTCCGCCAGATAGGTGAACAGGCCGACCGCCGAACTGGCCAGTGCCGTCAGCGCGATACCCGCCAGCAACATGGTCGCGACGTGGGTCTGGCCGTTGCGCCGACCGAGTCGATAAACCAGCGCCGTCACCCCGAGTCCGCCAAGAAATGCGCACGCCGACAACAGGTACGGCCCGAACCATTCCGGCAAGCCGCCCAACAAAGAACCGCCGACAATGGCGATCGCCGCGCCCAACGCCGCGCCACTGGAAACGCCGACCAGCCCCGGGTCCGCCAGCGGATTGCGAAACAGGCCCTGCATGGCCACACCGGACAGCGCCAGCACGCCCCCCACTGCCAGTCCCAGCAAGGTACGCGGCAGACGAATCTGCCCGAGAATCAACTCAGCCTGCTCCAGGCCGTCCGGCGCCAATGGCACGCCAATCAAACGCAGCGCTGCCCGCAGCGTATCGAACAGCGGCAGGCTGACCGGGCCAAGCGCCAGTGACAGCCAGATCGCCAGCAAACACAGGAGCGTCAGGCCAATGAACAGGCCGCGGGGCTTGACCAGTGTGGTCATTGGCCGCTCTTGGCCGGGTAGAAAGCGTCAGACAAGGTTTGCAATGCCGCCGGCAGACGCGGCCCGAGCCCACCCACCAAGAGCGTTGGATCGAGCTCCAGAACACGCCCGGCCCTGGCCGCACGACTGGCATTGAGGATCGGGTTTTCCTTGAACAGCGCAGCTTTTGCCGCCTCACCGGTGAGCGCCCGGTCGGCAAACACCAGGACTTCAGGATCGAGACCGGCGAGCGATTCCACGGAAAACGGCTTGTAGCCGGAATGGGTCGCCAGATTATGTCCCCCGGCCTGTTGCAGCAGCCAGTCGGCAGCGGTGTCTTGGCCGGCTATCAACGGTTTGCCACCGGCATGGCCGAGCAGCAACAGCACGCCGGGCGCTTTCTGTTTCGCCTGCGCTTGCATCACGCGCACTTTCTGCGTCTCGAGTTGCTGTTGATAACCTTGCAGCAGTTGCGTCGCCTGGCGTTCAGCGCCGAGCAAGCGGCCCAGATGTGTGACGTTCTTTTCCAGCGTCGGCAGATCTGGCTGAGCTGAAAACAACTCCACCTGCACCTTAGCGGCTTTCACCTGCGCCAGTACCGGCGGTGGGCCCATTTCTTCGGTGCCGATCAGGATATCCGGGCGCAGGCTGAGAATGCCTTCGGCGGAAAGACTGCGCTGATAGCCAATGCTCGGCAGCGCCTTCAAGGCTTCGGGATGCTGACTGGTGGTGTCGACACCGACCAGTTTCGCTTCAGCGCCGAGCGCGCTGACCCATTCCGACAACGCCCCGCCAGCGCTGACCCAACGTTGTGGGAGATCGGCCGCCGCAGCCGGATGGCCGAGGAAAAGACCCATACACAACACAGCAACGCGGGTATTCAGGCGCATACACAGCTTCCTTGAACGAAGTTTTTCCCGGGCATCCGGATGACAGGCCAAGTATCCTCGATACCGGCCGGCCATCCCGCGGGTGAAGGCGGCCATTTGATAATTGTTTGCATTTAAACGTCAAGCTCGGACATATCCAGTCACGAGCCGACCTCAGAGGATAGCCATGAAGTTTCTCTGCGCGGGCGCCGAACTGGCCGAGGCCGGCAGCCGCGGTTTCGATCTCGACGGAACAAGGCTGTTCGCCGTACGCCGTGGCGGTCAGGCCTATGTCTACCTCAACCGCTGCCCGCACCGCGGCGTCGGGCTGGAATGGCAGCCAGACCGCTTTCTCGACCCGAGCAACAGCCTGATCCAGTGCGCCACCCACGGCGCACTGTTTCTGATCGAGGATGGCGAATGCGTCGCCGGCCCCTGCGCCGGGCAATCACTGACGGCGATCCCTTGCCGTGAAGACGCGCAAGGGTTGTGGATTGATGTTTAACCGTTGAGCAACACGTCGAGGCGCCGGTCGATGATCATCTCTTCAGGGGTCAACCGCACACCATAGGCCAGCACTTCAACGCCACAGGCCACGGCCTCGCGCAGCGCGTCGGCATAGGCAGCGTCGATCTCTGCGGCCGGTCGCACCGCGTCAATTGCGGTGAGATTCACGCAATACAACTGCACCGCCCGAATCCCGTCCCGGGCCAGATGCGCCAGCTCCCGCAAATGCTTGGCGCCGCGCTGGGTCACGGCGTCGGGAAACGCCGCCACACGGGTGCCATCGAAGCCCAGAGTGACACTCTTCACTTCCACGTAAGCCGGGCCGCCCGGGTATTCGAGACGAAAATCGATGCGGCTGTTTTCCTGGCCATAGGCAACTTCACGCTTCAACGCGGTAAACCCGTTCAGCTCGGTAATCACCCCGGCCTGCAACGCTTCCTCGACCAGACCGTTGGCCCGCGCCGTATTCACGCAAAACAACCGCCCCTGCGGGGTTTCACCGATTTCCCAGGTGCCCGGCAGTTTGCGTTTCGGATCGTTGGAGCGACTGAACCAGACCTGTCCGCCCTCGACCTGGCAATTGAGCATCGAGCCAGTGTTCGGGCAGTGAATGGTCAGCAACTCGCCGCCAACGGTTTCGATATCGGCGAGAAAACGCTTGTAACGACGGATCAGTCGCGCCTCTTCCAGCGCTGGATAAAAGCGCATCAGGCTTGCCAGCTCTTCAAGCCACGGGCGATCCGTTCAACCGCTTCCTGTAGGCGCGGGAGGTTTTGCGTGTAGGCAAAACGTACGTGGTGGCTGGCCTGATACCGGCCGAAATCCAGGCCCGGGGTAAAGGCAACGTGCTCGGTTTCGAGAAAATGCCGGCAGAACGCGAAGGCATCGCCGCCGAACTGGCTGATATCGGCATACAGATAGAACGCACCTTCGGGCTCAACAGCGATGTTGAAACCGAGCTCGCGCAACGCCGGCAGGAGGAAGTCCCGGCGGCGGCCAAATTCAGCGCGGCGCTCTTCGAGAATGGCAATGGTGTCCGGCTCGAAACAGGCCAAGGCGGCGTGCTGGGCCATGCTCGGGGCGCTGATGTAGAGGTTCTGCGCAAGTTTCTCCAGTTCACTGACCGCCGCATCGGGCGCCACCAGCCAGCCGAGGCGCCAGCCAGTCATGCCGAAATACTTGGAGAAACTATTGAGGACAAACGCGTCGTCATCGACTTCCAGCACGCTGGCCGCATCAGTGCCATAGGTCAGGCCGTGATAGATCTCGTCCACCACCAGATGCCCGTGCCGCGCCTTGAGGGCTGTGGATAACCCGGCCAGTTCATCACGGGTCAGGATCGTGCCGGTGGGGTTGGCCGGCGAGGCAACCAGCGCGCCAACACTGTCATGGTCCCAATGCCGCTCGACCAGATCCGGGGTCAGTTGGTAACGCACATCGGGACCGACAGGCACCAGCTGCGCCGCCCCTTCGACCAGACGCAGGAAGTGCCGGTTGCACGGATAACCGGGGTCCGCCAGCAGCCAGTGTTTACCGGGATCGACCAGCAACGCGCTGGCCAGCAGCAACGCACCGGAGCCGCCCGGCGTGATAAGGATCCGCCGTGGATCAATATTCAGTCCATAGCGTGTCTGGTAGAAACCGGAAATCGCCTCGCGCAACTCGGGAATGCCCCGGGCGGCGGTGTAACGCGTCTTGCCCGCCGTCAACGCCGCCTGCCCCGCGCGGATGATCGGTTCGGCCGTGGTGAAGTCGGGCTCGCCGATTTCCAGGTGAATCACATCGTGGCCGTCAGCCTGCAATTCGTTGGCCCGCGCCAGCAGCGCCATGACATGGAACGGTTCGATCGCACGACTGCGGGCACTGTAAGGCTGAGCCATTGGTTTTCCTTCGACGGGGAAAAAGAGACGATTCTACCCATCTGCCGGAACGAGCGAGAACCCGTAGCGGTCACAGCCTCAAGAACGCTGGACTGTAACGATATGCGCGTACGCTCCAGGATTGACTAAAATCAGTGATTGAACAGGTCTTCACCACCACCAGACACGGCTTGCCAAACATTTGCAAGCGCCACCCGCCGGGGCCTCGACATCCGGGAGTAGCGCAGGCCGAATTGATCTGGTAAGTTCGCCCGCTTGCAGCCGCAGGGCCGGCAGGTGTCGGTGATGGAGCAATCCTGCGCAATGGATTACAAGAGTAGAGGCGGTCCATTTCATGCCCACCCAAGCAAAGCAACAGCAGCAAGCGACGATCAGCGGCTTCGAACCTTATGTTCCGAAGGCAGGCGAAGAGTACATGGGCGCCCCGATGCGCGCGCACTTCACCAAGATCCTGAACAAGTGGAAACAGGACTTGATGCAGGAAGTCGACCGTACTGTTGATCACATGAAAGACGAAGCGGCCAACTTCCCTGACCCGGCCGACCGTGCCAGCCAGGAAGAAGAATTCGCCCTCGAGCTGCGCGCCCGCGACCGCGAGCGCAAGTTGATCAAGAAGATCGACAAGACGCTTGAACTGATCCAGGACGAAGAATACGGCTGGTGCGAGTCCTGCGGCATCGAGATCGGCGTCAAGCGCCTCGAAGCCCGTCCTACTGCGGATCTGTGCATCGACTGCAAGACCCTGGCGGAAATCAAGGAAAAACAGGTCGGCAAATAATCCCGACCTGAATGAAAAACGGAGCGTGCGAACGCTCCGTTTTTGTTTCTGCCTTTTCTTTTGCTTTTATCGGTGTTGAATGTCACACCGCTATCGCGAGCAGGCTCACTCCTACAGGTTGACCTGCGTATAGCCTGATAAGTAGTTTCGTTTCCATGACTGCCAAAAACGCCCCCGCCTACATCGGCCGCTTCGCCCCCACCCCCAGTGGCCACCTGCACTTCGGTTCGCTGGTCGCCGCGCTCGCGTCTTATCTCGATGCACGCTCGGTCGATGGTCGCTGGCTGGTGCGCATGGAAGATCTCGACCCGCCCCGGGAAGAACCCGGTGCGCAGGCGGCGATCCTCAAAGCGCTGGAAAGTTATGGCTTTGAATGGGACGGCGACATGGTGCGCCAGAGCGATCGCCACGAGGCCTACGCGGAGGTCCTCAACAGCCTGTTCAATCACGGCCTCGCTTACGCCTGCACCTGCTCGCGCAAACAGCTCGAAGCGTACAACGGCATTTATCCGGGCCTGTGCCGCAATGCCGGTCACGATCAGCAAGACGCGGCGATCCGCCTGCGCGTGCCGGAGCTGGAATACCACTTCATTGACCGCGTGCAAGGCGAATACCGCCAGCATCTGGGGCGCGACGTCGGCGATTTCGTGATCCGCCGCCGTGACGGCCTCTACGCTTATCAACTGGCCGTGGTGCTGGATGATGCGTGGCAAGGCATCACCGACATCGTCCGGGGCGCCGACCTGCTCGACTCGACCCCGCGTCAGTTGTACCTGCAAGAACTGCTTGGCCTGCGCCAGCCGCGTTACCTGCACTTGCCCCTGATCACTCAACCGGACGGCAACAAGCTCGGTAAGTCCTACCGCTCGCCGCCGCTTGAGGCCGATCAAGCCACGCCATTACTGTTGCGCGCCCTGCGCGCACTCGGGCAAACCCCCGGCGCCGAACTGGCCTATGCCACGCCACGGGAATTGCTCGACTGGGGCCGCGTCCACTGGGATGCCACGAAGATCCCGCGCACACTGACGTTGCCCGAAGCGCAACTGTCATGACGACACTTGCAGTCGCGCCGCCATCCGTTACCATCGCCGCACGTTTTCGGGCACGCGCATAAAAAAGAGAGGCCGGGATGTACATCTATCGCTTGGTCCTGCTTTTGGTCGTCGGGATCTATCTGTTTTCTCCCGCCATCATGGATTGGTGGATCGACGCTACGGGCGCCTGGTATCGCCCTTATCTGCTCTGGCTGATCCTGATTGTCGTGACCTTCATCCTGCAGAGCCAAAAAGATGCCGATGAGCTTTAGCCTGACCCAGATGATCCTGATCAGCGCCGCGTACCTGGCGGTGCTGTTCGGCGTGGCCTGGATCAGTGAACGGGGCATGATCCCGCGGGCGATCATTCGCCACCCGCTGACGTACACCCTGTCGCTGGGGGTCTACGCCAGTGCGTGGGCGTTTTACGGCACGGTCGGTCTGGCCTATCAGTACGGCTACGGTTTTCTCTCCAGCTATCTCGGGGTGTCCGGCGCGTTTCTGCTGGCGCCGGTGCTGCTTTATCCGATCCTGAAAATCACCCGCACCTATCAACTGTCGTCGCTGGCGGATCTGTTTGCCTTCCGCTTTCGCAGCACCTGGGCCGGCGCGCTGACCACGATCTTCATGCTGATCGGCGTGCTGCCGCTGCTCGCGCTGCAGATTCAGGCGGTGGCCGACTCCATTGGCATCCTGACCGGCGAACCGGTCCAGAGCCGCGTGGCGCTGGCGTTTTGCGCGCTGATCATTCTGTTCACGATTTTCTTCGGCTCGCGGCATATCGCGACCCGCGAAAAACACGAAGGTCTGGTGTTCGCGATCGCCTTCGAATCGGTGATTAAACTGGTGGCCCTCGGTGGCGTCGGCCTCTATGCGCTGTACGGCGTATTCGACGGCCCGCAACAGCTGGAACTGTGGCTGCTGCAGAACCAGACCGCCCTCGCCGCCCTGCACACGCCGTTGCAGGAAGGCCCGTGGCGCACGCTGCTGCTGGTGTTCTTCGCCTCGGCGATTGTGATGCCGCACATGTATCACATGACCTTTACCGAAAACCTCAACCCGCGCTCGCTGGTCAGCGCCAGTTGGGGCCTGCCACTGTTCCTGCTGCTGATGAGCCTGGCGGTGCCGCTGATTCTGTGGGCCGGGCTCAAGCTCGGCGCCACCACCAATCCGGAATACTTCACCCTCGGCGTCGGCATCGCCGCCAACAGCAAACCGCTGGCGCTACTCGCCTATGTCGGCGGGCTGTCGGCGGCCAGCGGCCTGATCATTGTCACGACGCTGGCGCTATCGGGCATGGCGCTGAACCACTTGGTGCTGCCGCTCTACCAGCCACCGGCCGAAGGCAATATCTATCGCTGGCTGAAATGGACACGCCGCGCGCTGATCGTCGCAATCATCATGGCCGGTTTCGGCTTTTACCTGATGCTCGGCGCCGAGCAGGATCTGGCCAACCTCGGCATCGTCGCGTTTGTCGCGACCCTGCAATTCCTGCCTGGGGTGTTGTCGGTGCTGTACTGGCCGACCGCCAATCGTCGCGGCTTTATTGCCGGTCTGCTGGCGGGGATTCTGGTCTGGGTCGTGACCATGCTGCTGCCGCTGGTCGGCAATCTGCAGGGTTTCTACATCCCGCTGCTGAACATGATTTACGTGCTCGACGATACCAGTTGGCACATGGCGGCCATCGCGTCGCTGGCGGCCAACGTGCTGATGTTCACCCTGATCTCGCTGTTCACCAACGCCAGCCCCGAAGAAGCCAGCGCCGCCGAAGCCTGTGCGGTGGATAACGTCCGTCGCCCGCAACGTCGCGAGCTGCACGCCGCCTCGCCGCAGGAGTTCGCCACGCAACTGGCCAAACCGCTGGGCGCCAAGGCTGCGCAGAAAGAAGTCGAACAGGCGCTGCGCGATCTTTATCTGCCCTTCGACGAGCGCCGTCCGTATGCCCTGCGCCGTTTGCGCGACCGTATCGAAGCCAACCTCTCCGGCCTGATGGGGCCGAGCGTCGCGCAGGACATGGTGGAAACCTTCCTGCCGTACAAGGCCGGTGGCGAAAACTATGTGACCGAAGACATCCACTTCATCGAAAGCCGCCTCGAGGATTACCACTCGCGCCTCACCGGCCTGGCCGCCGAACTCGACGCCCTGCGCCGTTACCACCGCCAGACCTTGCAGGAATTGCCGATGGGCGTCTGCTCGCTGGCCAAGGATCAAGAGATCCTGATGTGGAACAAGGCCATGGAAGAGCTGACGGGCATCGCCGCACAGCGCGTGGTCGGCTCGCGCCTGAGTACCATCGGCGAGCCGTGGAAAGGCCTGCTGCAGGGTTTCATCGACCTGCCGGACGAGCATTTGCACAAACAGCACCTGGCGCTTGATGGCCAGACCCGTTGGCTGAACCTGCACAAAGCAGCGATCGACGAACCATTGGCACCGGGTAACAGCGGCCTGGTGTTACTGGTTGAAGATTTGACCGAAACCCAAATGCTCGAAGACAAACTGGTGCACTCCGAACGCCTGGCGAGCATCGGTCGACTCGCGGCGGGTGTGGCTCATGAAATCGGCAATCCGATCACCGGCATCGCCTGTCTGGCGCAGAATCTGCGCGAAGAACGCGAAGAGGATGGAGAGCTGACCGAGATCAGCGGACAGATTCTCGAACAGACCAAACGCGTCTCGCGCATCGTGCAGTCGTTGATGAGCTTTGCCCATGCCGGCAGCCATCAGCACAGTGACGAGCCCGTCTGTCTGGCCGAAGTCGCGCAGGATGCAATCGGCCTGCTGGCCCTGAACCGGCGCAATTTCGAAGTGCAGTTCTACAACCTGTGCGATCCGGACCACTGGGTCGAAGGCGATCCGCAGCGACTTGCCCAGGTCTTGATCAATCTGCTCTCGAACGCCCGTGACGCCTCGCCTGCGGGCAGTGCCGTGCGGGTCAAAAGCGAAGCCGGCGAACACACGGTCGATCTGATCGTGGAGGACGAAGGCAGTGGTATTCCGAAGAACATCATGGACCGACTGTTTGAACCTTTCTTCACCACCAAGGATCCGGGTGAAGGTACCGGTCTGGGCCTTGCACTGGTCTATTCCATCGTTGAAGAGCATTATGGACAAATCACCATCGACAGCCCGGCTGATGTACAAAGCCAACGCGGCACCCGTATCCGGGTGACCTTACCGCGTCATGTCGAAGCGACGTCCGCTGTGAACTGAGACCGTCGAGAGTATCGAATCAATGCCGCACATTTTGATCGTCGAAGACGAAACAATTATCCGCTCCGCCTTGCGCCGCCTGCTGGAACGTAATCAGTACCAAGTCAGCGAGGCCGGTTCAGTGCAGGAAGCACAAGAACGCTTCACCATTCCTACGTTCGATCTGATCGTCAGCGATCTGCGCCTGCCTGGCGCGCCGGGCACCGAGCTGATCAAGCTCGGCGAAGGCACCCCGGTGCTGATCATGACCAGTTACGCCAGCCTGCGTTCGGCGGTCGACTCGATGAAGATGGGCGCGGTGGACTACATCGCCAAGCCTTTCGACCACGATGAAATGCTCCAGGCAGTCGCGCGGATCCTGCGCGATCGCCAGTCGGCCCCGGCTGCCGGTGCAGTGGTTGCCAGTAAATCGACCAACGGCAGCGGCAAATCTGCCGTCGACAACAGCAACGGCGAAATCGGCATCATCGGTTCCTGCCCACCGATGCAGGATCTGTACGGCAAGATCCGCAAAGTAGCGCCGACCGATTCCAATGTGTTGATCCAGGGCGAATCCGGCACAGGTAAGGAACTGGTGGCCCGCGCCCTGCACAACCTGTCGAAACGCGCCAAGGCGCCGATGATCTCGGTGAACTGCGCCGCCATTCCGGAAAGCCTGATCGAGTCGGAGCTGTTCGGCCACGAGAAAGGCGCGTTCACCGGCGCCAGCGCCGGGCGCGCCGGTCTGGTCGAAGCGGCGGACGGCGGCACGTTGTTCCTCGATGAAATTGGTGAACTGCCACTGGAAGCCCAGGCCCGTCTGCTGCGCGTGTTGCAGGAAGGCGAGATACGCCGGGTCGGTTCGGTGCAATCGCAAAAGGTCGATGTGCGCCTGATCGCGGCAACCCACCGGGACCTCAAGAGCCTGGCAAAAATCGGTCAGTTCCGTGAAGACCTTTATTACCGTCTCCACGTAATCGCCCTGAAACTGCCGGCCCTGCGCGAACGTGGCGCCGACGTCAACGAAATCGCCAATGCATTCCTCGCTCGCCAAAGTGCGCGCATCAATCGTACCGACCTGAAATTTGCCGCCGATGCCGAACAGGCCATCCGGCATTATTCGTGGCCGGGTAACGTGCGTGAGCTGGAAAACGCTGTCGAGCGCGCAGTGATTCTCAGCGAAAGCCCGGAAATCTCAGCCGACCTGCTGGGCATCGACATCGAATTGAGTGATCTGGAGGACGACGAGTTCATCGGACTGCCGCCGCAGACGGCGGGTAACGCCAGCAACAGCAGCCATGAGCCGACCGAAGACCTGTCACTGGAGGACTATTTCCAGCACTTCGTCCTCGAACATCAGGACCACATGACCGAGACCGAACTGGCGCGCAAACTGGGCGTCAGCCGCAAGTGTCTGTGGGAACGCCGTCAGCGCCTGGGCATCCCACGGCGCAAAACCGGGGTCGCCAGCGAGAGCTGAACGTTACCTGTCGAGTGTGCGGGTAACGCTTGAGGATGTGAAAAAACTGTTACCTCAGTCCTTTCACGTAACAGAAGCCGGGGTTATCGGTAACGAAACCCCGGCTTTTTTTCGCCCCGAGAAAACGGTTATATCGACCTAACCCCTTGTTTTATTGGGCCTCGCAAAAGTTGGCACGGCCCCTGCTATATGTTTGGTACAAGAACAATAACAAGCAATGCACAAGACAATAAAAATAAGACGAATCGACTCACGCACAATAAAAACAAGACGGCGAGAGGCGCAGCTAACTGATTCTTTTGGAGAGGCGTTGTATTTGGGGCTTGCCCCACGACCAGGCCGAGAACAACAAAAACTGTCCTAAGACAGAGCCTGTACTGGTTGGATCGAGAGATCACTGCAATTCAGCGACCAAAGCAATCCGTTTGCTCTTGGCTCCCGATTGGGAGGGTCACGAAGGAAAACCTTCGTGACGAGGGCACTCAACAAAAACAAAAAGCCCGAATCAATAATAAAAAGAGCACGCAACTACTTCTTGGGGAGCTCCGGCTCCCCTTGTAGTTTCTCCCTTCCGGCAAAATCCTCCCAGTTTCCCTTGCTCGACCCTTGCAGCTTGCGGCTTACAGCTCAAATCTGCTGTCTCCTACACCATCCCCTGACTAAATGCTAGAATCTGCGCCCATCATGCGGTCATTCTTTGGTATGGCCGAACATTCCTTCAAACAGTGCATCCCATGCTGAAGAAGCTGTTCCAGTCATTCCGAACTCCCGTGCGTCGTACGCAACACATCCGTAGCACCCCTGAAGTGCTCAACAGCGGCCAACATTCGCTGCAGAAAACGCAATTCAGCCGCTATGCGGTGAATATCGTCGAACGCCTGCAAGGGGCTGGTTACCAGGCCTATCTGGTCGGCGGTTGCGTGCGTGACATGCTGCTGGGCATCACGCCCAAGGATTTCGACGTCGCCACCAGCGCCACTCCCGAGCAAGTGCGTGCCGAATTCCGCAATGCGCGGATCATTGGCCGTCGCTTCAAACTGGTGCATATCCATTTCGGTCGCGAAATCATTGAAGTCGCAACCTTCCGCGCCAATCACCCGGTCAACGAAGACGACGAAGACAGCAACCAGTCTTCGCGCAACGAGAGCGGGCGAATTCTGCGCGACAACGTCTACGGCACCCTGGAAGAAGACGCGCAACGCCGTGACTTCACCATCAACGCCCTGTATTACGATCCGGTCAGCGAGCGCATCCTCGACTACGCCAACGGCGTACACGACATCCGCAATCACCTGATCCGCCTGATCGGCGATCCCAAGCAGCGTTACCAGGAAGACCCGGTGCGCATGCTGCGGGCCGTACGTTTCGCCGCCAAGCTCAACTTCGGTATCGAGAAGCACACCGTGCAGCCGATCCGCGAACTGGCACCGATGCTGCGCGAGATTCCGTCGGCACGTCTGTTCGAGGAAGTGCTCAAGCTGTTCCTCTCCGGCCACGGCGCGATCACCTTCGAGATGCTGGTCGATCTGCAACTGTTCGCCCCGCTGTTCCCGGCCAGTGCCGATGCGCTGGAATACAACCCGGAATACACCCACACGCTGATCAGCGAAGCGCTGACCAACACCGACCTGCGCATCAAGCAGAACAAACCGGTGACCCCGGCGTTCCTGTTCGCCGCATTGTTGTGGCCGGCCCTGCCAGCCCGTGTATTGCGTCTGCAAGAGCGTGGCATGCCGCCGATTCCGGCGATGCAGGAAGCCGCTCACGAGCTGATCGCCGAACAGTGCCAGCGCATTGCGATTCCAAAACGCTTCACCATGCCGATCCGCGAGATCTGGGACATGCAGGAGCGTCTGCCCCGTCGCAGCGGCAAGCGCGCCGACCTGTTGCTGGACAACCCGCGTTTCCGCGCCGGTTACGACTTCCTCCTGCTACGTGAAAGCGCCGGCGAGGAAACTGACGGTCTGGGCGAATGGTGGACTGACTATCAGGATGCCAACGACAGCGAACGTCGCGACATGATCCGCGACCTCAGCGGCAAGGGCGATGACGCCAGCGGTGCTCCGCGCAAGCGTCGCCGCAGCAGCGGTTCCAAGCGCAAACGTGCCGGCGCCTCGAGTGCCACAGGCGAGTAAAGGCATGGAACGCATCTACATTGGCATGGGCAGCAACCTCGCTGACCCGGCCGAACAATTGCGCAGCGCCGTCGAGGCGTTGGGGCAATTGCCGCAGACCACGCTTGCCGGCGTTTCCGCCTTCTATCAGAGTGACTCGCTGCTGCCGGGCCAACCGCGTTACACCAACGCGGTCGCGGCCCTCGACAGCACGCTTGCGCCGATTGAACTGCTTGATGCGTTGCAAGCGATCGAGAACGATCAGGGTCGCGAACGCCTGGAACGCTGGGGACCGCGCACGCTGGATCTGGACATCCTGTTATTCGGCGATCGACTGATCGACGAGCCGCGGCTCAAAGTCCCGCATTACCAGATTCAGGAACGCGCGTTCGTGCTCTATCCCCTCGCCGAACTGGCCCCTGAGAATCTGCGCCTGGCCGATGGCCGCACCCTCCCCGACCTGCTGGCAGCCTGCCCGTTCGTCGGCCTGGAACGCCTCCCCCACGCCTGACACAAATCCTTTGTAGGCCTTCGCCCTATCCAGATTGATTGTCGGACAAAAAACCCGCGAATCAGCCCCGCCGCGCCGCTGAATCGCATCAGTAACGCCGGTAACACTCCCCTCGTAACAATGCGGTAACACACACAATTGACTTCCGGTTGGCTCATCACGACTATAGGCGTCCCGCTGCCGCCAACCCGGCACATACGGGCGCAAGCCAGGCCTTATAAGCACGACAAAAGACCGTGCGCCTGAGTAGATGACGAATCACGCGCGTTACTCGCAGTAGTTTCCAGAGCGCCTGAACGAGGATTTTTTACATGCCAGCCATCACCCTGACCACGCTCCAGAGCCTCAAGCAGAAAGGTGAAAAGATCACCATGCTGACCTGCTATGACGCGACCTTCGCCCACGCCTGCAACGAGGCCGGTGTCGAAGTGCTGCTGGTGGGCGACTCCCTCGGCATGGTTCTGCAGGGTCACGACAGCACTTTGCCCGTGACCACCGCAGAAATGGCCTATCACACCGCCTGCGTCAAACGCGGCAACACCGACGCGCTGATTCTGGCCGACCTGCCCTTCATGGCCAACGCCACCGTCGAACAGACCCTGAACAACAGCGCCATGCTGATGCAGGCCGGCGCGCACATGGTCAAGGTCGAAGGTCAGTTGTGGCTGGCCGAGTCGATCCGCCTGCTGGCCGAACGCGGCGTGCCGGTTTGCGCGCACATGGGCCTGACCCCGCAAGCGGTCAACATTCTCGGCGGCTATAAAGTGCAGGGCCGCAACGAGAACCAGGCGCGGCAGATGCGTGCCGACGCGATCTCGCTGGAACAGGCAGGTGCAGCGATGTTGCTGCTCGAATGCGTGCCAAGCGAACTGGCCGCCGAAATCAGCCAGGCGGTGAAAATCCCGGTCATCGGCATCGGTGCCGGTAACGCCACCGACGGCCAGGTTCTGGTGCTGCACGACATGCTCGGCCTGTCGATCACTGGCCGCGTGCCGAAGTTCGTGAAGAACTTCATGCACGGTCAGGACAGCATCCAGTCAGCCTTGAAGGCTTACGTTAACGAAGTCAAAGCTGTCACGTTCCCAGGCATCGAACACGGATTCTCTGCATGAACACCGTAAAAACCGTACGCGAACTGCGCGCTGCCGTGGCCCGCGCCCGCAGTGAAGGCAAGCGCATCGGCTTCGTGCCGACCATGGGCAACCTGCACAGCGGCCACGTCGCACTGATCACCAAAGCCACCCAACGCGTGGATTTCGTGGTCGCGAGCATCTTCGTCAACCCGCTGCAGTTCGGCGCTGGCGAAGACCTCGACAAATACCCGCGTACCCTCGCGGCGGATCAGGAAAAACTGCTCGAAGCCGGTTGCGACCTGCTGTTCGCCCCCACCGTTGAAGAGATGTACCCCGACGGCATGGCCGGGCAGACCCGGGTCAGCGTTCCGCAATTGTCCGAAGGCCTGTGCGGCGCCAGCCGTCCGGGGCACTTCGAAGGTGTGGCAACGGTGGTCAGCAAGCTGTTCAACATGGTCCAGCCGGATCTGGCGATTTTCGGCCAGAAGGATTACCAGCAACTGGCGGTGATCCGCGCCTTGGTGCATGACTTGAATATGCCGATCCAGATCATCGGCGAGCCGACCGTTCGCGCCGCTGACGGCCTGGCGCTGTCGTCGCGTAACGGTTTCCTCAGCGAAGAACAGCGCGCCGTGGCACCGGCGGTCTATCGCGCCCTGAGCACGATGGCCGAGTCAATCAAACAGGGGGAGCGAGATTTCCCGGCGCTGATCAGCGCGCAGTTGAAACAGCTGGAAGCGGCTGGCCTGCGCCCGGACTACCTGGAAATCCGCCACGCCCTGAGTTTGCGTCCGGCCACGGCCGAAGACCGCGATCTGGTGATTCTGGTAGCGGCGTTCCTCGGCACCACACGGTTGATCGACAACCTGCACCTGAACCTCGATATCCCGGCCTGAAAAGCACCGCAATCCCCCCTGTAGGAGTGAGCCTGCTCGCGATGAGGACCTGACATTCAGCATCACTGTTGAATGTCAGTCCGTTATCGCCAGCAAGCTCACTCCTGCAGTGTTTTCAGCGTCCTGAAAATTGCATTTCAAGCCATATTGCCGCCCCCAAAGCCTTCGGGCACACTGCCCGCCGTTCGACTCCAAGCCGGGAAATCCCTCATGCACGCCATCATGCTCAAGGCCAAGCTGCACCGCGCCGAAGTCACTCACGCGGTGCTCGATTACGAAGGCTCATGCGCCATTGATGGCGAATGGCTGGACTTGTCCGGCATCCGGGAATACGAGCAGATCCAGATTTACAACATCGACAACGGCGAGCGTTTCACCACCTACGCCATCCGTGGTGAAGAGGGTTCACGGATGATCTCGGTCAACGGCGCTGCCGCGCACAAGGCCAAGGTCGGCGACCGCGTGATAATTTGCGCATACGCGCACTACAGCGAAGCGGAACTGGTGCATTTCAAGCCGCGCATGCTCTACATGGCGCCGGGCAATGAACTGAGCCACACCAGCAACGCCATTCCGGTGCAGGTCGCCTGATCGGCACTGCACCGCTTCCGTTTGTCGGACGGTTTCTAACCCCGATGTTAAAAAAGTACCGGAAACAGGTCAGACAAAGTCAAGACAGATCGCGGCGTGAGGTTTACTGTATTCGCCCTGCGCCAATAAATCGTGTCGACGCAGTTTGACCCCGCGCCTCAACAGGGTGTGGCGGTCTGTTCAGTGTTCAAAAGGCCGTTCAAGTAAAAAGGAAAACCGCAGCGATGGCGTACTACCGCACTCCTCATGACGTTACCGCTCTGCCCGCCTGGCAAGCGTTGAAAGACCACCGCCAAGCCATGCAGGATTTCAGCATGCGCGAAGCCTTCAACGCCGATCCGCAGCGTTTCAACCAGTTCACCCTCAGCAGCTGCGGACTGTTTCTCGATTATTCGAAGAATTTGATCAACGCCGAGACCCGCAATCTGCTCGTGGGCCTGGCCAATGAAGTCGATCTGAAGGGCGCGATCAAAGCGCTGTTCGACGGCGAAATCGTCAACGCCTCCGAAGGCCGCCCCGCCCTGCACACCGCCCTGCGCCGCCCGGTGGGCGACAAGCTGTCGGTCAACGGCGTCAACGTGATGCCGGAAGTGCACAAGGTGCTGAACCAGATCACCGATCTGGTCGGCCGCATCCACGATGGCCTGTGGCGTGGTTACACCGAGAAGCCGATCACCGACGTGGTCAACATCGGCATCGGTGGTTCGTTCCTCGGCCCCGAGCTGGTCTCCGAAGCGCTGTTGTCCTACGCGCAGAAAGGCGTGCGCTGCCACTACCTGGCGAACATCGACGGCAGTGAGTTCCACGAGCTGACGCAAAAGCTGCGCGCCGAAACCACGCTGTTCATCGTCTCGTCGAAATCCTTCAACACCCTCGAGACCCTGAAGAACGCCCAGGCCGCACGCGCCTGGTATCTGGCGCAGGGTGGTTCGGAAGCCGAGCTGTATCGTCACTTCATCGCGGTATCGAGCAACAACGCCGCGGCGGTCGCGTTCGGCATCCGTGAAGAAAACATCTTCCCGATGTGGGACTGGGTCGGCGGGCGTTACTCGCTGTGGTCGGCCATCGGCTTACCGATCGCCCTGGCCATCGGCATGTCCAACTTCAAGGAACTGCTGTCCGGTGCCTACACCATGGACCAGCATTTCCAGACCGCGCCGTTCGAACAGAACATGCCGGTGCTGCTGGCCTTGCTCGGCGTGTGGTACGGCAACTTCTGGGGCGCGCAGAGCCACGCGATCCTGCCGTACGACCACTACCTGCGCAACATCACCAAGCACTTGCAACAGCTGGACATGGAGTCCAACGGCAAGAGCGTGCGTCAGGACGGCACCTCGGTCTCGACCGATACCGGTCCGGTGATCTGGGGCGGCGTCGGCTGCAACGGTCAGCACGCCTACCACCAGTTGCTGCACCAAGGCACCCAACTGATTCCGGCCGACTTCATTGTGCCGATCGTCAGCTTCAACCCGGTGTCCGACCACCATCAATGGCTGTACGCCAACTGCCTGTCGCAGAGCCAGGCGCTGATGCTCGGCAAGACCCTGCCGGAAGCCGAAGCCGAACTGCGCGACAAGGGCATGAGCGAAGAGCAGGTGCACAAGCTCGCACCGCACAAGGTGATCCCGGGCAACCGTCCGAGCAACACCCTCGTGGTCGAACGCATCAGCCCGCGTCGTCTCGGCGCGCTGGTCGCCATGTATGAGCACAAAGTGTTCGTGCAGAGCGTGGTCTGGGGCATCAACGCCTTCGACCAGTGGGGTGTGGAACTGGGCAAGGAACTGGGCAAAGGCGTTTACAACCGTCTGGTCGGCAGCGATGAAACCACCGCTGACGACGCCTCCACCCAAGGCCTGATCAATTACTTCCGCGGTCGTCACCGCGGCTGATCAAGGCCTTCGGGCCAACGCTGTTCCCTGTGGGAGCGAGCTTGCTCGCGAATGCAATCTGTCAGTCGACACCTTTGTTGGCTGGCGTGACGCCTTCGCGAGCAAGCTCGCTCCCACAGTTATTTTGGACCCCTTCAGCCATCAGATTCCTGATCCGGCTTGAACCCTTGGCCCTCTCGGCGCATCTTTATTCCTGTGCACAACAAGAATAAGGAACCGTCATGTTCGATATCAGCACGTTCCCCAAAGCCGATGCCGTCCGCCGGGCTGCACAGTTGAGTCAGGACGACTACAAGCGTCTGTACCGCGAATCCATTGAACACCCCACGACCTTCTGGGCCGAACAGGCCACGCGCTTCCTCGACTGGAGCACGCCGTGGCAGACCGTTCAGCGCTATGACCTGAAAACCGGCGAAGCGTCCTGGTTTGCCGGCGGCCAGCTGAATGTCAGTTACAACTGCATCGACCGCCACCTCGCCCGACGCGGCGAGCAGACCGCGATTCTCTGGGAAGGCGACGACCCGGCCGAATCGGCGCAAATCACCTACAAGAAACTGCACCACCATGTCTGCCGCCTGGCCAACGTGCTGAAAAGTCGTGGCGTGAAGAAAGGCGACCGGGTGTGCATCTACATGCCGATGATCCCCGAAGCCGCCTACGCCATGCTCGCGTGCGCACGGATCGGCGCCATCCACTCGGTGGTGTTCGGTGGATTTTCCCCGGATTCATTACGTGACCGCATTCTCGATGCCGACTGCCGCACGGTGATCACCGCCGATCAAGGCGTGCGCGGCGGCAAGTTCGTGCCATTGAAACAGAACGTCGACAAAGCCCTGCAAAATTGCCCCGACGTCAGCACCGTCGTGGTGGTCGAGCGCACGCAAGGCAAAGTCGATTGGGTCGAAGGCCGCGACCTCTGGTATCACCAGGCCGTGCGTGACGTCAGCGACGACTGCCCGCCAGAGCCGATGGACGCCGAAGATCCGCTGTTCATCCTCTACACCTCGGGCAGCACCGGCAAACCCAAAGGCGTGCTGCACACCACCGGCGGTTACCTGCTGCAAGCAGCGATGACCTTCAAGTACGTGCTCGACTACCGCGAGGGCGAAGTGTTCTGGTGCACCGCTGACGTCGGCTGGGTCACCGGCCACAGCTACATTGTTTACGGCCCGCTGGCCAATGGCGCGACCACGCTGATATTCGAAGGTGTGCCGAGCTACCCGAACAGCTCGCGCTTCTGGCAAGTGATCGACAAGCACAAGGTCAACATCTTCTACACGGCGCCGACCGCCCTGCGCGCCCTGATGCGCGAAGGTGCCGAACCGTTGAAGGAAACGTCGCGCCAGAGTCTGCGATTACTCGGCAGCGTCGGCGAGCCCATCAACCCGGAAGCGTGGGAATGGTATTTCAACGTGGTCGGCGAACAGCGCTGCCCGATCGTCGATACCTGGTGGCAGACCGAAACCGGCGGCATCATGCTCAGCCCCCTGGTCAGCGCCCAACGGATCAAACCCGGCTGCGCCACGCAACCGATGTTCGGCGTGCAACCGGTGCTGCTCGATGAACACGGCAAGGAAATCAAGGGTGCCGGCAGCGGCGTGCTGGCGATCAAGTCCAGCTGGCCCGCACAGATCCGCAGCGTCTACGGTGATCCGCAACGCATGGTCGACACCTACTTCAAACCCTACCCCGGTTACTACTTCACCGGTGACGGCGCGCGCCGCGACGAGGATGGCGATTACTGGATCACCGGGCGCATCGACGATGTGATCAACGTGTCCGGGCACCGCATCGGCACCGCCGAAGTCGAAAGCGCACTGGTGCTGCACGACAGCATCGCCGAGGCGGCGGTGGTCGGTTATCCCCATGACGTCAAAGGTCAGGGCATCTACGCCTTCGTCACGCCAATGAATGGTGCCGAGCCGAGCGATGAACTGAAGAAAGAACTGCTCGCCCACGTCAGCAAGGAAATCGGCAGCTTCGCCAAGCCGGATCTGATCCAGTGGGCGCCGGCCTTGCCGAAAACCCGTTCAGGCAAGATCATGCGCCGCATCCTGCGCAAGATCGCCTGCAACGAACTCGACAGCCTCGGCGACACCTCGACCCTGGCCGACCCGAGTGTGGTGCAAGGCCTGATCGACAAGCGCCTCAATCAATAACCTGCCAGGCGCGGTCAACCGGCCGCGCTCATCCTTGTGCACAGAGTGGTCATGGAATTCATCCGCAGCCGTATCGAACACCAACTCATGAGCCTGACCGGCCTGTCTCTCGGTCAGCTCGACCTGGAAAACCCCAAGGGTGATCCCGGCCTGTTCGGCCCCGACTCAGTCAGCTGGCAGGTGCATGGCGACTTCAGCAGCATGCTGATTGGCGGCATCAGCGCGCTGTTGCTGCAAGCCTTGCATCCCCTGGCGCTGGCCGGCGTCTGGGATCACTCGAACTTTCGCCAGGACATGCTCGGACGTTTGCGCCGAACCAGTCAGTTCGTGTCCGGCACCACGTTCGGCTCGCGTCGGGACGCCGACTGGCTGATCGAAAAAGTGCGCACCATCCACCTGCAGGTGGTCGGCACCGCGCCGGACGGCCGGCCCTACGCGGCGAGCGATCCGGACTTGCTGACGTGGGTGCACGTGGCGGAAGTCAGCAACTTCCTCGCCGCGCATTTGCGTTACCGCAACCCGCAACTGTCGTGGGCCGATCAGGATCGTTATTACGCGGAAATCGCTGTGGTCGCCGAACGCCTTGGCGCCCGCGACGTACCGAAGTCCCGACAGGCCGTGGCCGATTACCTGCAAGGCATGCGCCCACAATTACTGTGCGACGAGCGCAGTCGTGAAGTGCTGCGCCTGCTGCTCGCGGCACCGGCCCCCAGCCTGTTGGCGCGGCCCTTTGGCGATCTGATGATGAAGGCCGGCATCGACCTGCTGCCGGACTGGGCCAGCGACATGCTCGACGTCCGCCAGAGTTCGGTGCAACGGCAACTGATTCGCGCCAGCGTCAGACGCAGCGCACCGATGCTGCGCTGGGCGATGCGCAATGGTTCAGTACAACGGGCACAGCGGCGCATGGGAATTCTGACCTGATGCCCGGAGCTGCAAGCTGCAAGATTTGAGCTTGAGGCTTGAAGCTTGGAGCTTGAAGCCCAGTAACTGCTAAACTCCCGCGCCCCAATTCCCTCCAGCAAGGCGCCCGCATGTCTTCCTTGAATCAGGCGCTGCGCGCCGCCCTCGACCAACGTCAAGACTTGCTCACTGAGCTGCATGGCCAGGGCACCGATTGCTATCGGCTGTTCCACGGCAGCCAGGAGGGCGCCGGCGGCTTGACCATCGACCGCTACGGCCCGCAACTGCTGGTGCAGAGCTTTCACCAGACGCTGGAACGTGACGACCTGCTGCAACTGCACGCCCTGGTCAACCAGGCCCTGGGCCTGGAAACCCTGCTGGTCTACAACGACCGCTCCCGGGGCAATTCGCGGATTGATCGCGAAGACCCGGTCTATCGTGCCGACGACGCCGCGCTGGCCGATCTGGTCGGCCACGAATGGGGCCTGAACTACCGTGTCCGCGGGCGGCATGCCGGGCAGGACCCGCTGCTGTTCCTCGACCTGCGCAACACCCGCGGCTGGGTCAAGGATCACGCCAGGGGCAAAAGCGTGCTCAACCTGTTCGCCTACACCTGCGGCGTTGGCCTGAGTGCCGCCGCCGGTGGCGCGCGTGAGGTGTGCAATCTGGATTTCGCCGAAGGCAATCTGGCGGTCGGCCGCGAAAACGGTCTGCTCAATCCGCAGTTGCCGCAGATGGAGTTCATCCAGTCCGACTACTTCCCGGCGATCCGCCAGCTCGCCGGTCTGCCGGTCAGCCAGCGACGCGGACAGAAACTGCCGAGCTACCAGCGCCTCGAACAGCGTCAGTACGATCTGGTGCTGCTCGATCCGCCGGCGTGGGCCAAGAGTGCGTTCGGCACCGTCGACCTGCTGCGCGACTATCAGAGCCTGCTCAAGCCGGCCCTGTTGACCACCGCCGACAACGGCGTGCTGATCTGCTGCAACAACCTGGCGAAAGTCAGCATGGCCGACTGGCGCGAGCAAGTGCTGCGCTGTGCCGAGAAAGCCGGACGCCCGGTACGCGAATGGAGCGTCATGACCCCAGGCGCCGACTTCCCGTCAATGGACCAGCAACCGCCGCTGAAAACCCTGATCCTGCAGTTGTAACCCTTCCCTGCGGTTAACAACTGTCCAGTGAGGGAGCAGGCTCGCTCCCTTCATGGGATTTAATCCTACAGAACAATCTGAACAATCCTGCGCCCTCGGATGTACTTCGGAACCGGAATCGCGTGCCATACTCCAAGGCACTCCGATTCAGACAGATGAAGCCGCACATGCCCAAAGGATTGATTCGCGCGATTGGCGCCTTGTTGACCGCTCTGGCCCTCTACAGCTTGCTGGGGTTTCTGATTTTGCCGGGCATCGCCCTGCGCGTGGCCAACCAGCAACTGGCCCACTACGCCACGCTGCCTGCGCATATCCAGCGCATCGAACTCAATCCGTTCAGCCTTGAAGTGACAGTGTGGGGCCTGGTCATCGGTGAGCCGGGCAAGGAACAGGTTGGTTTCGAGCGGCTCTACGCCAACCTGCAACTCGACAGCTTGTGGACCAAAGCGCTGCACCTGGCCGACATCGAACTGGACAAACCCAAGACCGAAATCCTCTTCGCCAAAGACGGTCAGCTGAACCTGCTGGGCCTGTTCAAACTCCCCGCCAGCGAACCGACCCCGGCCGACCCGAACGCCAAGCCGTTCCCGCTGCGCATCGACCGCATCCAGCTGGCCGGCGGCAATGTGCATTTCGAGGACGCCCGGCCGAGCGAGCCGATCGAGTTCCTCTACGACAAGCTCGACTTCGAACTGAAGAACCTCAGCACCCTGCCCGAAGACAATGCCGACATGACGCTCGTAGCGGTCGGCCCGGCGGGTGGGCAGATCGACTGGAAGGGCAACTTCAGCCTGATCCCGTTCACCTCCGAAGGGACACTGAAAATCACCGACGGCAAGATGAAAGCCTTCTGGCCCTATGTGCGTGACGCCGTGCCGCTGGTGCTCGAAGACGGTGTGCTCAGCCTCAGCACCACGTACAAACTCAATCTGTCGAAAGAAACCGAACTGCTGCTGAACGACGTAACAGTGAGCATTGCGCCGTTCGCGATCAAGGCACCGGACGGACGCCCGCTGGCAAGACTTGAACGCCTCGATGTCAGCGAAACCTCGATCGACCTGGCCAGACAGCAAGTGGTGGTCGGCAAAATCCGCAGCAACAAACTGGAAACCTGGGCCGCGCTCGAAGCCGACGGTCAACTGGACTGGCAGAAACTGTTCGCCAGCCAACCCTCCAGGCCAGCTGCCAAAGCGGCAGCGGAACCTGCCAATACCCCGGCAGCCGCCGACTCGCCGAAAGCAACGCCGGCACCGAGCAAGCCCTGGCAAGTGCTGCTCAAAGACGTGCAATTGCGTAACTACACGGTCCACCTCGCCGACCGTTCAGCAAAGCCGGCGGTGGCCCTGGATGTCACGCCGCTGAATGTCGATCTGCAGGATTTCGACAGCCTCAACGGTTCGCCCTTCAAGCTCAAACTCGACAGCGGCCTGGGCAAACAAGGCAAGATCACGGCCGACGGCACCGTCAATCTCGCCCCGGTCACCGCGCAGCTCAATGTCAAAACCCAGGACATCGACCTGCGCGTCGCCCAGTCCTACATCAACCCATTCATTCGCCTCGAACTGCGCAGCGGCATGCTCGGCAGTGATCTGAAGGTCAACCTCAAGAGCACCGAGCCGCTGGCCCTCAGCGTGACCGGACGTGCGCAGATAGATCAGTTGCACACCCTCGACACTCTGAAAACCCGCGACTTCCTCAAGTGGCAACAAGTGGTGGTCGAAGGCCTGAACTATCAACACGGCGACAGCCTGTCGATCGACAAGGTCAACCTGTTCCAGCCCTATGCGCGGTTCATGATCAACGACGATCGCACGACCAACATCGACGACCTGCTGATCCCGCAGCCCGCCGACAGCGGGACGAAAGGCACCGCTGCCAAACCGGCCGGCAACGCCAAACCGCTGGGCATTCACATCGGCGGCATCGCCATCAATGACGGTTCAGCCAACTTCGCCGACTTCAGCCTGACGCCGAATTTCGCCACCGCGATTCAACAGCTCAATGGCCAGATCGGCACCATCGACAGTCGCCAGGCCAAACCGGCCAGCGTCGACATCAAAGGCAAGGTCGACCGCTATGCACCGGTCACCATCAAAGGGGCGGTCAACCCGTTCGACCCGATGGCCAGCCTCGACATCGCCACCAGCTTCAAACGGGTCGAGCTGACCACCCTGACGCCCTACTCCGGCAAGTTCGCCGGCTACCGCATCCGCAAGGGCCGGCTCAACCTCGACCTGCATTACCTGATCACCAAGGGCCAGCTCAAGGCCGAGAACAAAGTGGTGGTCGAACAGCTACAACTGGGTGAAAAAGTCGACAGTCCGGATGCCGTGAGCCTGCCGTTGAAACTGGCGATCGCCTTGCTCAAGGACGTCGATGGCAAGATTTCCATCGAACTGCCGGTGACCGGCGACCTGAACAATCCACAGTTCAGCGTGATGCCGATTGTCTGGCAGACCTTGCGCAACCTGATTGTCAAAGCCGCTGCGGCGCCGTTCAAGATGATTGGCGGGCTGATCAGCGGTGGCAGTTCCGAAGACCTCGGCACCGTGTCCTTCGCGCCGGGCTCCAGTGAACTGAGCAAGGATGCCGAAGCTGCACTGGACAAGTTGGCCAAGGCGCTCAAGGAACGCCCGGCCCTGCGCCTGGAAATCGAAGGCACCGCCGCCAAAAGCAGCGACGGCCCGCTGCTTGCCGAGCAACGGCTGGAACGCGAATACCAGTACAACTACTACAAGATGCTCCAGCGCCGCGGCGACAAGGTGCCGGCTCAGGCGTCGCTCCTGCAAGTACCGGACGACGAGAAAGGTCCGTTGCTCGAAGGCATCTACCGCACGCGTCTGAAAACCCAGCCGCCCGCCGAATGGAAGGATCTGGGCAAGGAAGAACGCACGGCGAAGATGCGTGCAGGCTTGATCACGTTCTGGGGCGCAAGTGATGTACTGCTGCGTCAACTAGGCCAGGACCGCGCCAGCAGTATCAAGGATTACCTCGTCGACAAAGGCCAACTGGCGGACGACCGCGTTTACTTCATCGACGCCAACCTGGGCGAAGCCGAAAGCGATGGCCGGGTCGTGACGCAAATGCACCTGGATGCCGAATGATGAACATCAAGTGGCTACCCGCTTTGCTACTGACGTTCACTGTGGGCCATGCCTTGGCGTCCGACACTTTACGCTGCGGCAGCCAGCTGGTCAGCCTCGGCGACCGCGCCAGCGAAGTGCTGCAGAAGTGTGGCGAGCCGATCAGCCGCGATGCCCTCGGCTACAAGCGCAGCGCCAATCGCCGCGAAGAGTTTCAGGTCGAGGAATGGACCTACGGCCCGAGCAACGGCATGTACCAGTACCTGCGCTTTGAAGGCAATCGCCTGCGGCAGATCAACAGCAAGCGCGGTAACTGAGCCGCACCGATTGCCCTTGCAGGAGTGAGCCTGCTCACGCCTACAGCTGTTTTGTGGTGCTCCTGAAATAGAACAGGCCCCGACACAAGTGCCGGGGCCCGCAATGGTCACATCCGTGTGACCGTTCGCATGAACTCTAAAGTTGCGGCAGACGTATTACTCGGCCCGTCTGTCGCGCCTTCTCCCGGTCCAGGCGAGAAGTCATGCCTTACTCGGCTTTCAGGCCGTCAGCGGAAACCGCTTTGACGCCTTTGATTTTTTTGGTGATCGCTACAGCGGTAGCTTTCTGAGATTCAGTTACAGCTACAGTCGACGACAGCGATACAACACCTTTGTTGGTTTCGACTTTGATGTCAGTACCAGGGATGCCTTTTTCGGTTACCAGGTCGCTTTTGACTTTGGTAGTGATCCAGGTATCGGAAGTAGCTTCTTTAGCCTTGGTCATCTCACCAGCGGCCAGCGTCATTGGAGCCTGGGTCGACTGGGTGGTTTGTGCAAATGCGCCGGAGGCCATGGTCAGGGTCAGCGCGGTAGCAGCAGCGGCAGTGATAGCGAACTTCTTCATACGAGTAACTCCTGTTTTTCTGGAAAGTCTGCTGGTTGTCTTGTCAGCAGGGTTACTCAGGTAGTTGCGAACGTTGTGCCAACTTTTGACAATGATAAAAAATCATAAAAATCAATAAGTTAAGAATTATGTAAATTTCCGGATTCATGCAATTTGCATGACTCGACGTAAAGTCGCATGCAAGTTGCGGTTTTTTGAAAAGTTCCTAAGACGCTGAAATTATTGAAACTTTTATTTGGGGAAAGGCAATGAAAATGCCCCGCAAAGCGGGGCATTTTATTCGACGAAGGCCTGTATCAAGCCCCGCTGCCCGGGCAACCTTTAGGCGCGTAATCGGGGTTGACGGTAGAGGCACAACTCCAGACCCCGGCCGTAGTCCCTGTCGCAGCGCCCGTGCGGGTCAGGGTGATGGTTTTGCCCAACACAGGGCCCGGCGCATTGGCCAATGTGCAAACAATGGTGCCGGCCCCGGATGACGCCGTGCCCGACACACTCACCGTGCCGCAATTGGTCGTGGTGTACGTCGCAGCGCCAGTGACCAAGGTACTGGTCGGGTCAGTCCCCTGATTGATGGTGTCCTCGAAAGGCACCTTCAGCGCACTGATTTCCGCCAGCCCCGCCGTCACCTTCGACCGCGCCTGATACTTGGTGTACTGCGGCAAGGCGATGGTCGCCAGAATCCCGATGATCGCTACCACGATCAGCAACTCGATCAGAGTGAAACCTTGTTGTTTTTTCATAGACACGCTCCATGCATGAGTCGAATTCTCATGATCTGCAAGGGACGGAGCATAGGCCATGCCAATGCCTGCAAAGCCCCGTTCATTCGACGCGAAGCGCCTGCAACGCCATTTCCTACAGCCTGCAACCGCACTATCTGACACTTTTTGTCACCTGCGCCGGCCGTGTTTGGCGCTGTCACTTGACTAGGCTATAAGTCATGAACGGCAAGCGTGCGGAATCCCCATGAATGACATCGCTCTGAGCGGTCTGGCCAAGCAACTGGTGCAGGCGCAACTGTTGACGGAAACAAGCGCCCAGCAAGCCTGGCAACAGGCCCAGCGCAATCGCCTGTCGCTGGTCAGTTATCTGGTACAGAACAAACTGGTGAAAAGCTCACAGGTGGCCGAGATCGCTTCCGAGCATTTCGGCATGGCGTTCCTCGACCTCAATTGCCTCGACAAGGAAACCCAGCCCAAAGGGCTGGTCAGCGAAAAACTGGTACGCCAGCACCACGCCCTGCCGCTGTGGCGGCGTGGCAACAAACTGTTCGTGGGCATTTCCGACCCGAGCAATCATCAAGCGATCAACGATATCCAGTTCAGCACCGGGTTAAGCACCGAAGCGATTCTGGTCGAGGAAGACAAGCTCACCGATGCCATCGAAAAATTCTTCGACACCCATGCCAGTGGCCTGGAAGACATGGCCGATGTCGATCTCGACGGCCTCGATGTCGAGTCCATCGACGACAGCAAGCAGGACGCCATCGGCGGGCTCGACGCCGACGATGCGCCGGTGGTGCGCTTCGTTCACAAGATGTTGCTCGATGCGATCAAGAGTGGCTCTTCCGACCTGCACTTCGAGCCCTACGAAAAGAACTACCGGGTGCGGGTGCGCACCGACGGCATTCTGCGCGAGGTGGCCAAGCCACCGATTCAACTGGCCGGGCGCATCGCCGCACGCCTGAAAGTCATGGCCAGTCTCGACATCTCGGAGCGGCGCAAACCTCAGGACGGGCGGATCAAGATGCGCCTGTCGAAGAGCAAGTCGATTGATTTCCGGGTCAACACCCTGCCGACCCTGTGGGGCGAAAAAGTGGTGATCCGGATCCTCGACCCGTCCAGCGCGCAGATCGGCATAGATGCACTGGGTTACGAGCCAGCGCAGAAAGAGCTGTACATGGCGGCGCTCAAGCAACCACAGGGCATGATCCTGGTAACAGGCCCGACCGGGTCAGGAAAAACCGTGTCGCTGTATACCGGCCTGAATATTCTCAATACCGTCGACATCAATATTTCCACTGCTGAAGACCCGGTGGAGATCAACATGGAAGGTATCAACCAGGTCAACGTCAATCCCAGACAAGGCCTGGATTTTGCCCAGGCCCTGCGCTCGTTTCTGCGTCAGGACCCGGACGTGATCATGGTCGGTGAGATCCGCGATCTGGAAACCGCCGAGATCGCCATCAAGGCAGCGCAGACCGGTCACCTGGTGCTCTCGACCCTGCACACCAACAGCGCTGCAGAAACCCTGACGCGCCTGCACAACATGGGCATTCCCGGTTTCAACATCGCCACCTCGGTCAGCCTGATCATTGCCCAGCGCCTGGCGCGCAAATTGTGCAGTCATTGCAAGAAGCCGATCGAGATCCCCCGCGAAACCCTGATCAAGGAAGGGTTCCCACCGGAACAGATCGGCAGTTTCACGATCTATGAGCCGGTCGGTTGCGATCACTGCAACGGCGGTTACAAGGGACGCGTGGGGATTTATGAAGTGGTGAAAAACACCCCCGAGCTGCAACGGCTGATCATGGCCGAAGGCAACTCGCTGGAAATCGACACCCAGATGCGCCGCGACGGCTTCGACAACCTGCGCACGTCGGGCCTGCGCAAGGCCATGCAAGGCATCACCAGCCTTGAAGAAATCAACCGGGTCACCAAGGACTGAACATGGCGGTCAAGGCAGCAAAAATAAGCGTCTACGCCTGGGAAGGCACGGACCGTAAAGGCACCAAGGTCACCGGTGAACTGAGCGGGCAAAACCCGGCACTGATCAAGGCGCAATTGCGCAAGCAAGGCATCAACCCCGGCAAGGTACGCAAGAAGTCCGCCTCGCTGTTGAGCTTCGGCAAACGCATCAAGGCTCAGGACATCGCCCTGTTCACCCGGCAGATGGCAACGATGATGAAGGCCGGCGTGCCGCTGCTGCAGTCGTTCGACATCATTGGCGAAGGCTTCGAAAACCCGGCCATGCGCAAACTGGTGGATGAGGTCAAACAGGAGGTCGCGGCCGGCAACAGCTTCGCCACGTCCCTGCGCAAGAAGCCGAAATATTTCGACGAGCTGTATTGCAACCTGGTGGATGCCGGCGAGCAGTCCGGCGCACTCGATACGTTGCTCGATCGCGTCGCCACCTATAAGGAAAAAAGCGAAAGCCTCAAGGCCAAGATCAAGAAGGCCATGACCTATCCGACCGCCGTGGTACTGGTAGCGGCCGTCGTGACCGGGATCCTGCTGGTGAAAGTAGTGCCGCAATTCCAGTCGGTGTTCTCCGGGTTCGGTGCCGAACTGCCGGCCTTCACGCTGATGGTGATCAGCCTTTCGGAGTTCATGCAGCAATGGTGGTGGGCGATTCTCGGGGCATTGGTGGCAGCGTTTTTCGGTACCCGCCATGCCTTGAAAACGTCCCAGGCGTTGCGCGACCGTCGCGACACCTGGCTATTGAAACTGCCGTTGGTGGGCACGTTGATGTACAAGTCCGCTGTCGCTCGTTTCGCCCGTACCCTGTCGACCACGTTTGCCGCCGGTGTGCCGCTGGTGGAAGCACTCGATTCGGTGGCCGGGGCCACCGGCAACGTGGTGTTCAAACGCGCAGTGCTGCGCATTCGCCAGGACGTGTCCACCGGCATGCAACTGAATTTCTCGATGCGCACCGCCGGGGTCTTTCCGAATATGGCCGTGCAAATGACCGCCATCGGTGAAGAGTCCGGTGCGCTCGACGAGATGCTCGACAAGGTCGCAGGTTTTTATGAGGACGAAGTGGATAACATGGTCGACAACCTCACCAGCCTCATGGAGCCGTTCATCATGGTGGTCCTCGGCGTGATCGTCGGTGGTCTGGTGGTGGCCATGTACCTGCCGATCTTCCAACTCGGCTCAGCGATCTGACATGCCTATCGACGAACTCTTCAGTCTGTATCCGCTGGCCTTTGTGTGCACCGCCCTGCTATTGGGTCTGGTGGTGGGCAGTTTTCTCAATGTGCTGGTCTGGCGTCTGCCGAAAATGCTCGAGCGCGATTGGCGCCAGCAGGCGCAGGACGTTCTCGGTCTGCCCGGCGAATCGCCGCTGCCGACTTACAATCTGATGCTGCCGCACTCTGAATGCCCGCATTGCGCGCACCGGATCCGCGCCTGGGAAAACATTCCGCTGGTCAGCTATCTGTGCCTGCGCGGGCGCTGCTCGGCGTGCGGCGGGTCCATCAGCAAACGGTACCCGCTGACGGAACTGGCGTGCGGTCTGTTGTCAGCGTTCATTGCCTGGCACCTGGGCTTCGGCTGGCCCGCCGCCCTGTTGATCGTCCTCACCTGGGGCTTGCTGGCGATGAGCCTGATCGACACCGAACATCAACTGCTGCCCGACGTACTGGTGCTGCCGATGATGTGGCTGGGGTTGATCGTCAACAGTTTCAGCCTGTTCGTGCCGCTGCACGACGCGCTGTGGGGAGCAGTGGCCGGTTACCTGGCGCTGTGGTCGGTGTTCTGGCTGTTCAAGTTGCTGACCGGCAAGGACGGCATCGGTCACGGAGATTTCAAGCTGCTGGCGCTGCTCGGGGCGTGGGGCGGCTGGCAGATTCTGCCGCTGACCATCCTGTTGTCATCGCTGGTCGGCGCGATTGTCGGGGTGATTCTGCTGCGGTTGCGCGACGAGAAAACCTCGACGCCGATCCCCTTCGGACCCTATCTGGCCATTGCCGGCTGGATTGCCTTGCTCTGGGGTGGTCAAATAACCGGCTTCTATTGGCAGTTTGTCGGTTTGAAATGAATACCCCTGTGGAAAAACCCTGGATTCTCGGCCTCACCGGTGGCATCGGCAGCGGTAAAAGCGCTGCCGCCCAGCACTTCATTGATCTGGGTGTCCACGTGGTGGACGCCGATCACGCGGCACGCTGGGTAGTTGAGCCGGGGCGTCCAGCGCTGGCAAAGATTGCCGAACACTTCGGCCCCGGCGTGTTGCAGGCCGATGGCACGCTGGACCGCGCCGCCCTGCGCAAACTCATCTTCGAAGTGCCGGAGCAACGTCGCTGGCTCGAAGCCCTGCTGCATCCGTTGATCGCCGAGGAAATCGCGCATCATCTGGCACTGGCAAAATCGCCTTACGCGATTCTGGTTTCGCCGTTGTTGATCGAATCCGGGCAATACGCGATGACGCAGCGCATCCTGGTGATCGACGCCCCGCAACAATTGCAGATCGAACGCACCTTGCAGCGTGACCAGACCAGCGAGCAGCAGGTTCAGGCGATCCTCAAGGCTCAGTCGAGCCGCGAAGACCGTGTGAGCCGCGCCGACGATGTGGTGGTCAACGACCGCGACCTCGCCTGGCTGCACAGCGAGGTCGAGCGCCTGCATCACTTTTACCTGACGATATCCGGAGGCCAAGCATGAGCCAGATCCCCACCGTTGACTGCCCGACCTGCGGCGCCCCCGTGGAATTCACCCCTGAGAACAAGTTTCGCCCGTTCTGCTCCGATCGCTGCAAGCTGATCGACCTCGGCGCCTGGGCGTCGGAAGAACACAAGATTCCGGTCGCACCGGATGCCGAGGACGAACTGTTTTCCGGTGATTTCGACCCGCGTCACTGATTCGATCAGGGGCGCATAAAGCCGTAGTCCTGATCGTCGTCGAGGTTTTCCGCAAGAAAGCGCAACTCGTCGGCCAGGTCTTCGGCGTTGCGCACGGCCTTGCTCTGTTGCACCACCGCACTGAGCAAGGCGCGCAGGCTCAACCCAGGGTCAAAACCCACTTCCTGCGCCACTTCCAGACTCTGCCGGGTTTCCTGCCTCGCCCACTCGTAAACACTCATGCTGCTGCTCCTGAAGGGATTTGCGCGAGCATGAAATTTCCCGCACGTAGCGGGTTTGATGTGGATCAAGACTTCGGATCGTCGTCCTTCCAGGGCGCCGAAAGGTAGCGGGTGCGGTTGAAGGTCTCCAGCCATTCCGGGCTGAATACCACCAGTGCACTGACGATCATGCCGTTGATAAACGCCTCTGGGAAAATGATCAGCCACAGGTAACCGATGAAGTCTTCCAGCCATTCCGGCATGGCGAAAAGGCCGTCGTACCACAGCAGCGTCAGGCTCAGGATCAGGCACAACAGGGCTGACAGCGCGGCGGCAAAAAAACCGGAACAGAAGATGTACACGAACGGATTGCGCGGCTGCGCACGCTCGACGAGGATCGCCACGCACTCGGTAACCAGCACCGGCAGCAAAATGAACAAGGCGCCATTGACCCCCATCGCCGCGAGATCCTGACGCCCGAGCAGTACCAGGCCGATTTGCGCCACCAGCCCGCCGACGATCGCCAGCGGCCAATCCAGCAGCAGCGTGACCGCCGTCATGCCAAGGAAGTGATACGACACGCCCGTGTCGAAATCCCTGCGCATCAACCACAACAGAAACAACGCAAACACGGTGCCGAACAGCAGATGCTGACGCCGACTGTCGCTGAACAACTCGACCCACGGCGCCCGCACGATCGCCCAAAGCAGCACCGGCAGATAAATCAGCCAGCCCAGCAGCAGACTCTCAGTCGCCAGCACCTCGACGCCGATCATGGGCGCGCCTTCTCCAGTGCCTCGCGCAGGTCGCTCGCGTTGGCGTACTCACGTTGCGCGAGCAATCGACCGTCCTTGAGTTGCAACCACAACACCTGGCCTTCCGCGCCGGGATAGCGCGACGCAACCCGGCCTTCTCGATCAAGCATGACCCGATAGTGATAGTCGCGCATGGCCGGTACGGCAAACATTCTGGCAATCAGCGCCGGCATGCGCTGGATATCGGCAACGAACACCGCGTGACGGGCCTCCAGATAGCCCTTGGGCTGATCCTTCAACGCCTCCTTGATCAGCTTGGCGCCGTCCATATCCCGCGCCACCAGCAGCGTGGTGGTGCTGTTGTCGAGGGTGAAGGGTTGCTCGTACTGATCGAGTAACGTCCAGGGAGCAAGACGCTCGCCGGTTTCGAGTGCATGGGCAAACAGCGGAAAAAGAGCAAACAGCAGCAGCCAGCGAAATTTCACGATGAGTCCTCACGGTTTGGCGTAAATAATCAATTCCCATGAGTCTACACCGCCCTTCTCCACTGCCCACTGATGCACTTTGCCGCGTAACGCTTTCAGCTTGTCGCATTTGAACGCTAAGCTTGGCGTATGGATGACTCAGATTATTTACGCCTGCTGACCATCGCGGCCGAGCAGGCCAACGCCTTTCTGTCCAATGCCCGCAAATGGGAGCGTGAGCGTTGGGTCTGCCAGCGCCTGCTGCAAGGCTTGAACATTCCTTATCGCGCCGACGAATTCGCCCCGGCCGGCGAGCCGCCGGACGTGCTGTTTCGTGATGCCAATTTCGAGGTGTTCTTCGTGCTCGACGAGGGGCGCCGGCTCAACGACGAATGGCGCGATGAATTGCAGCGACGACGCAGCGCTTTTTCCCTGAGCCAGCTGGTGCGCCGCGAAGCCAAGCCGAAACGCATCCCGGCCAACGAGTTCCTGCTGCGACTGGCACCGACCCTGCGCAAGAAAGCACACAACTACAAGGAACGCGGCATGGATCTGGGCGAACTGGACATCATCGCCTTCGCCAGCCTCAAACGTGAAGTACTGGATCTGAACAGCCATTTTCCACCGCCTACCGAATATCTGCGTCAGGGCTGGCGCTCGCTGTCCCTGGTCGGCCCGACCTTCGCCCGTGTGTTGTTCGCCCACCCGGATGCGCCGGACTTTCTGCGCAGCAACCTCGGTCGCAGCATTGTCTTTGATGTGGGAATCAGCCTGTGACGCCACTTCAGCAACTGATCGCCGATGTACCGCAGACCGGGTGCGTCCGCTGGATTGGTGTGCGCCCCGAGTCGCGCGGGCCGATGATCGAACTCGATGCCGTAGAGGCGCGGCTGGAAGCGGGATTGACTGGCGATCACGCGCGCCCCGGTGTGCGCAACGCGCGACAGGTGACGCTTATTCAGTGGGAACATCTGGCGGTGATCAGCGCGTTGATGGGGCGCCCTGACGATCATCCGGTAAAGCCTGAAGATCTGCGGCGCAATCTCGTCATCAGCGGAATCAATTTGTTTAGCCTGAAAGGGCGGCGCTTTCGCATTGGTCAGGCCATATTCGAAACCACGGGCTGGTGCCAGCCGTGCGCACGTCTGCAGAACAACCTCGGTCCGGGCACCTTTCAAGCGGTGCGCGGGCATGGCGGAATTACCGCGCGGGTGCTACAAAGCGGGATCATTCGCCTCGAAGACCGGGTGAGCGTCGAGCCGGTTCCGGACAGCGGCTATGCTGCGTTCAACCCTGGATAAAAACCGCTGTAGCTTCTGCCCATTCAGCAACGTCTACCTGACGAGGCAAATATGACCAGCCGCCTGAACCCCGAAGACCAGAAACATGTCGAAGAGTACCTGCAACTGTCCCAACACCGAGTCGAGCGCCGGCCTTTCCGGCCGTGGATGCTCCTGGTGCTGGTGCTGGCAGTGACCATTGGTCTGGGCCTGTTGAGCCGATTTATCAGTTACCTGACGCTATGAGCTGCCTCGCGCTCGCTTGGGTAACCGCACCGATTTCCTTTAAAAACCTTGCGAGTTATCCCCATGTCCCATCGTATTGTTATTGTCGGCGGCGGCGCCGGCGGTCTGGAGTTGGCTACCCGTCTGGGTAAGACTCTGGGCAAGCGCGGCACGGCCAGTGTGATGCTGGTCGACGCGAACCTGACACACATCTGGAAACCGCTGCTGCACGAAGTGGCCGCCGGATCGCTGAACTCCTCCGAAGACGAACTCAACTATGTCGCTCAGGCAAAATGGAACCACTTCGAGTTCCAGCTGGGGCGCATGAGCGGGCTCGATCGCGCGCAGAAGAAAATCCAGCTGGCAGCGACCTACGACGAAAATGGCGTAGAGCTGGTCCCGGCCCGTGAAGTGGCATACGACTCGCTGGTGATCAGCGTCGGCAGCACCACCAACGACTTCGGCACCCAGGGCGCGGCGCAGCATTGCCTGTTCCTCGACACCCGCAAACAGGCCGAGCGCTTCCACCAGCAACTGCTCAACCACTACCTGCGTGCCCATGCCGGGCAAACCGATGTGATCGAGCAGATCAGCGTGGCAATCGTCGGCGCGGGTGCCACCGGCGTCGAACTGGCGGCCGAACTGCACAACGCCGCCCATGAACTGGCAGCGTATGGCCTGGACCGGATCAAACCGGAAAACATGCACATCACCCTGATCGAAGCCGGGCCACGGGTGTTGCCTGCCCTGCCGGAGCGTATCAGCGGGCCGGTGCACAAGACGCTGGAGAAACTCGGGGTCAACGTGATGACCAACGCTTCGGTGAGTGAAGTGACCGCCGACAGCCTGATCACCGCCGATGGCAATGAGATCAAGGCCAGTCTGAAAGTCTGGGCAGCAGGCATTCGTGCACCGGGCTTCCTCAAGGACATCGACGGCCTGGAAACCAATCGCATCAACCAGCTGCAAGTGCTGCCAACCCTGCAGACCACCCGCGACGAAAATATCTTCGCCTTCGGTGACTGCGCGGCCTGCCCACAACCGGGTTCGGACCGCAACGTACCGCCACGGGCGCAAGCCGCGCACCAACAGGCATCGCTGCTGGCCAAGTCGCTGAAACTGCGCATCGAAGGCAAAACCTTGCCGGAGTATAAGTACACCGACTACGGCTCGCTGATTTCGCTCTCGCGCTTCTCGGCCGTGGGTAACTTGATGGGCAACCTGACCGGTAGCGTGATGCTCGAAGGCTGGCTCGCGCGGATGTTTTACGTGTCGCTGTATCGCATGCACCAGATGGCGCTGTACGGGCCGTTCCGCACGGCAATGCTGATGCTGGGCAGCAAGATTGGCCGTGGCACCGAGCCACGTCTGAAACTGCACTAAAAAACCTGTGGGAGCGAGCCTGCTCCGGGCGGCGATCCGACGAATGCGGTGTGTCAAACGACAAAAATGTCGACTGATACAACCTCTTCGTCGGATCGCCGCCCGGAGCCGGCTCGCTCCCACAATGTTTTGTGTTGATCGAAAGATCTGTTTCGTACTGTATCCCCCCTCGTTTTCCCCACCTTCACTTACAAACTCCTCCGCTGCGCGACACAGACGCGATACACCGCCACCGCTTAATGGCCACACCCGAGCGCACCTGCTCAGGCTTTTGCCCTTAACGTGTGGTTGCGTTGTGCAACCAGGAGAATGTAAATGTCCCGTACTTCGACCCTCGGTAAACAATCCATTGGCCTGATCGGCGCAGCCCTGGCTGGCGGCTTGATGCTGTCCGGCTCGGTATTTGCCGCCCAGCCATTGGCACAGGGCTACATGGTTGCCTCGGCGGAAACCTCGGTGAAAGCGCCAGAAGGCAAATGCGGTGAAGGCAAATGTGGCGATGCGTCCATGGCCAAGACTGACAGCGATGGTGACGGCAAGGTCTCGCGCGCCGAATTTCTGAAAGTCGCGCCGAAGTCGGACTTCGACAAGATCGACGCCAACCACGACGGCTTTATCGACGAGCAAGAGGCCTACAACAACGTGAAGGCCAACTTTGAAGCCAACGGCAAGAAAATGCCGAAAGGTCTGTTCGAACACCTGAAAGACCAAGACGGCGCCTGATCGGCAGAAAAAAGCCGCGCTTCTCCTGCGAGAAACGCGGCTTTTTTATGTGTGGTTGTTTACAGCTGGAAACGCCGCACCATGCCCTGCAAGGCGTTGGCCAGTTGCGACAATTCATGGCTGGAAGCACTGGTCTGGTCGGCGCCTGCGGCAGAACGTACCGACAAATCCCGAATATTCACCAGGTTGCGGTCCACTTCCCGCGCGACTTGCGCTTGTTCTTCGGCAGCGCTGGCAATGACCAGATTGCGCTCATGGATCTCGTGCACCGACGCGGTAATGGTTTGCAGCGCCTCACCGGCACGCTCAGCCAGCGCCAGCGTGGTCGTCGCCCGCGCGGTACTGGCCTGCATCGAATCCAGCGCCAGGCTCGAACCGCTGCGCATGCCCTGAACCATTTGCTCGATCTCCTGCGTCGATTGCTGCGTGCGATAGGCCAGCGCCCGCACTTCATCAGCGACCACAGCAAAGCCGCGCCCACTCTCACCGGCCCGTGCCGCTTCAATCGCCGCGTTGAGCGCCAGCAGGTTGGTCTGCTCGGCAATCGCCCGAATCACGTCCAGCACTTTGCCGATATCCTGCGATTGATTGGCCAGTGATTGCACCAGTTCGCCAGTCTGTTGCACATCGCTGGCCAGGGCGTTGATGGCCGTGGCGGTCTCACTGACGCGCACCTGCCCCAGATGCGCCGACTCGCTGGATTGACGGGTCGCGTCAGACGTCGACACCGCATTGCGTGCGACCTCTTCCACTGCGGCCGTCATCTGATTAACAGCCGTCGCGGCCTGTTCGATCTCGTTGTTCTGTTGTTGCAGCCCCTGCGTACTGTCGAGTGTCACTGCATTGAGTTCATCGGCAGCGGTCGCCAGTTGCGTGGCCGAGCCGCTGATGCCTTGCAGCGTCTCGCGCAGGTTTTGCTGCATGGTCGCCAGTGCCTTGAGCAAGCGACTGACTTCATCGTTGCCCTGGGTTTCGATCGGTCGGGTCAGATCCCCCTGCGCGACACTTTCTGCTGCGCTCACGGCACTGCTCAGCGGGCGGACGATACTGCGAGTGAGCATCATCGCCAGTGCCACCGTGGCCAGCGCGGCCAACGCGATAAACAAACTGACAATCGTGCGCGAGTTTTCGTAGTGCGCAGCGGACTTCTGGCTTTCGGCGGCGACCTGTTTGGCGAACAGGTCCGCCAGGTCGTTGAGTTGTTTGCCGGAGCCATCGACGACGGTTTTCATGTCGACCAGCAACAATCTGGTCAACTCATCACGCTTGCCTTGCTCGGCGAGGGCAAAGGATTGAGCGATACCGCTGCGATACGCGGCGAAGGTCTTTTTGAATTGGTCATACAGCTGCTGGCCTTCCGGGGTGTCGACCAGTTTGTCGTAGGCGGCGATTTTCTCGCTCAGCTCCTTGTCGCGGGTGTCCATCTGGCTGCGGTAGGTGGCGATATTGTTCGCGTCCTGATCCAACGCCATGCGCAACGAGATGGTGCGGATGCGCAGCATGATCTCGCGAATCTCGTCGCCGCCACGAATACTCGGCAGCCACTGATTTTCTACCGCGACCTCACTGTCGCGAATACTCGACATCTGCCCCAGCGCAAATACGCCAAGCAATGCCACCAACACCGCGATCAGGGCGAATCCCAAGGCAGCCCGGGGAGCAATATTCAACTGACGAAGCAACATGACGAACGCCCTTATTCTTGTATTGGCCAGATTCAAGGGGCGAAAGCCATGGCAGTCCCCTCGTGTTAGCGGGCTATCGGCCAGTTGTACGATGACTTGAAGGGAATTGCCTTTTCGAGGGACAAAAAAAATCCCCGTATCTTTCGATGCGAGGATTTTTAATATGGTCGGGGTAAGGGGATTCGAACTCCTGACATCCTGCTCCCAAAGCAGGCGCGCTACCGGACTGCGCTATACCCCGGTAAAAAAAAGGCGACCTTTCGAAGATCGCCTTCTTCGATCAGCGCTTTTGGCCTCTGATCTTAAGATTCGATCCCAGTGTTACCTGGTTTCAAAAATGGTGGGTCGTGTGGGATTCGAACCTACGACCAATTGGTTAAAAGCCAACTGCTCTACCAACTGAGCTAACGACCCAAAAATGGTCGGGGTAAGGGGATTCGAACTCCTGACATCCTGCTCCCAAAGCAGGCGCGCTACCGGACTGCGCTATACCCCGGTTTGAAATTGGCTCCGTGACCAGGACTCGAACCTGGGACCCAATGATTAACAGTCATTTGCTCTACCGACTGAGCTATCACGGAACTACATATTTCAATTTACAACTGTGAAACCTGAAGCTTCTCGACACCGTTTTCGCATCGCTGCGTTCGTGTGTCTGAGGCGCGCTATTCTACAACCTAGAACACCTCTGTCAACCCCCTAAATTGCTTTCAAGTTAATGATTTGCAACTTATTTCAGTTTTCAACCCAGAGGATTGAAACGCTGCCGGTGACTGACTGCGGGGCGCACTTTACAAGCCTTTTCCTTTGAGTTCAACAGCCTAACGAAAAAAAAGGCCCCACAATGTGGGGCCCTCCTTTTTTCCTTGGCGCTTTGGCTCAGTTGAAAACGATTTCGTCGTTCTCGACGGTGCCGGTCGCGGTTTCGCCAGGCATGAAGTGCCCCGAGAGGATCAATTGCGCCAGCGGGTTTTCGATCCAGCGCTGGATCGCCCGTTTCAAAGGACGTGCGCCGTAAACCGGGTCGTAACCGACGGCAATCAGCTTGTCCATTGCTTCCGGACTCAGTTCCAGCTTCAGCTCGCGCTCGGCCAGACGACTGCGCAGACGGCCCAGCTGGATCTCGGTAATGCCTGCGATCTGATCCCGCGCCAGAGGCTCGAAGATCACCACTTCGTCGACCCGGTTGATGAACTCCGGACGGAAGTGCGACGTCAGCGCATCCATCACCGCAGCACGCTGCGCCTCGCGATCACCGACCAGCTCCTGAATCTGCACAGAGCCCAGGTTAGAGGTCATGACGATAACCGTATTACGGAAGTCCACCGTGCGGCCATGGCTGTCGGTCAGACGACCGTCTTCGAGCACTTGCAGGAGGATGTTGAACACATCCGGGTGCGCCTTCTCGACCTCGTCCAGCAGGATCACCGAGTAAGGCTTGCGCCGTACCGCTTCGGTCAGGTAACCGCCCTCTTCGTAACCGACGTATCCCGGTGGTGCACCGATCAGACGAGCCACGGAATGTTTCTCCATGAACTCGGACATGTCGATCCGCACCATCGCCTCTTCAGTATCAAAGAGGAACTCGGCCAGTGCCTTGCACAGCTCGGTTTTACCGACACCGGTCGGGCCGAGGAACATGAACGAGCCGCTCGGACGATTCGGGTCGGACAACCCGGCACGGGAACGCCGCACTGCGTTGGCCACCGCCACCACGGCTTCGTCCTGACCGATCACACGTTGGTGCAACAGGCTTTCCATCTTCATCAGCTTGTCGCGCTCGCCTTCGAGCATTTTCGATACCGGAATACCGGTCCACTTCGAAACGACTTCGGCGATTTCCTCTTCGGTCACCTTGCTGCGCAGCAACTGGTTTTCGCTCTTGCCGTGCTGGTCGACCATTTGCAGACTGCGCTCCAGGTCCGGGATCACCCCGTATTGCAGCTCGGCCATGCGATTGAGATCGCCTTTGCGACGCGCGGCTTCCAGTTCCTGACGGGACTGTTCGATCTTCTGCTGAATCTGCGCAGAACCCTGCACCTCGGCTTTTTCCGAGTTCCAGATTTCTTCCAGGTCCGAGTACTCACGCTCGAGGCGGACAATTTCTTCCTGAAGTTTTTCCAGGCGCTTCATGGCCGCTTCATCGCTTTCTTTCTTCAGTGCCTGGGATTCGACCTTCAACTGAATCAGGCGCCGCTCAAGACGATCGAGCACTTCCGGCTTGGAGTCGATTTCCATGCGGATACGGCTGGCCGCTTCGTCGATCAGGTCGATGGCCTTGTCCGGCAGCTGCCGGTCAGTGATGTAGCGATGGCTGAGCTTGGCCGCCGCGATGATCGCGCCGTCGGTGATCGCGACCTTGTGGTGAACCTCATAACGCTCTTTGAGGCCACGCAGGATGGCGATGGTGTCTTCTTCACTCGGCTCGTCCACCAGCACTTTCTGGAAACGCCGCTCGAGGGCCGCATCCTTCTCTATATATTGGCGGTACTCGTTGAGCGTGGTCGCACCGACGCAGTGCAGCTCTCCGCGCGCCAGCGCAGGTTTGAGCATATTGCCGGCATCCATCGAGCCTTCGCCTTTGCCGGCGCCGACCATGGTGTGCAGTTCGTCGATGAACAGAATGATCTGCCCTTCCTGTTTCGACAGCTCGTTGAGCAGCGATTTCAGGCGTTCTTCGAACTCCCCGCGATACTTGGCGCCGGCAATCAGCGCGCCCATGTCCAGCGACAACAGACGCTTGCCCTTGAGGCCGTCCGGCACTTCGCCGTTGATGATGCGCTGGGCCAGACCCTCGGCAATCGCGGTTTTACCTACGCCAGGCTCGCCGATCAACACCGGGTTGTTCTTGGTCCGGCGTTGCAGAACCTGAATGGTGCGACGGATTTCGTCGTCACGGCCGATCACCGGGTCGAGCTTGCCCTCTTCGGCGCGCTTGGTCAGGTCGACGGTGTACTTGTCCAGCGCCTGGCGCGACTCTTCGTGGTTCGCGTCATTGACTGCTTCACCGCCACGCAGGTTGTTGATCGCGTTTTCCAGGGCTTTCTTGCTCACGCCCTGGCCGAGCAGCAACTTGCCGAGCTTGCTGTTCTCGTCCATCGCCGCGAGCAGCACCAGCTCACTGGAAATGAACTGGTCGCCCTTCTGTTGAGCCAGGCGATCAGCCTGATTGAGCAGGCGCGCCAGATCCTGCGACATGTTGACGTCGCCGGTCGGGTTCTGGATTTTCGGTAATTGGTCGAGCTCTTTGGTCAGCTCTTTGCGCAGGCTGCTGACGTCGAAGCCCACTTGCATCAGCAGCGGCTTGATCGAACCGCCCTGCTGTTCAAGCATGGCCTGCATCAAGTGCGCCGGCTCGATGGCCGGATGATCATGGCCTACGGCCAGGGATTGGGCGTCGGACAACGCCAACTGTAATTTGCTGGTTAAACGGTCTATACGCATGGGGTCACCTTCCTTTTGAGCAGGCCGGACCTAAAAACCATCCTGAATAAAGAAACCTGCCAGATAGCACTGTAGATGCGGTCGATTCTGGAAGATTCAAGCGTCAGAGAGTTGATACAGATCAGACAAGTCTAGCGGGTGAGCCAGATCAGGGAGGCGAAGCGCCCCGTGCGCGACGCACGACGGTAGGAGAAGAAGCGTGGATCGGTCACGGTGCAGAAATCGCCGCCATAAACCGCAGTGACACCCCGTTCAGCCAGACGCAGCCGCGCCAGCAGGTAGATGTCGGCCATGAACTTGCCAGCATTGTGGCTCGGTACGAAGGCTGATGCCGCTTCGGGCAGTTGATTGATGAAAATTTCCCGCACTTCCGGGCCGACTTCAAACGCTTTCGGGCCGATGGCCGGACCGAGCCAGACCAGCACGTCCGCCGGAGCGGTGTCGAGTTGATCGAGAGTGGCTTCGAGCACGCCCGCCGCCAACCCGCGCCAACCGGCATGAGCCGCCGCGACACGAGTGCCGGCACGGTTGCAGAACAATGCCGGCAGGCAATCCGCGGTCATCGCCGTACAGGCAATGCCGGGGGTCTGCGTCCAACTGGCGTCAGCCGTTGCCACCACGTCTGGATCAGCATGAGCCACGACAATTCCGTGCACTTGCTGCAACCAGGCCGGCTTTATAGAGAAGCGCTCGGTCAGACGCCGACGATTCTCGGCAACAGCCTCTGGGCGATCATCGACATGATCGCCCAGATTGAGGCTGTCGAACGGCGCCTCGCTGACACCGCCCTCGCGAGTGGTGACACAGGCCATGACGCTGGCCGGCGCAGGCCAGTCCGGCGTCAGCCAGTTCATCCGACGAATGCCTCGCGATCCTGCTTGAGCAGGGTCAGCAGCCAGACGAAGTCTTCCGGCAGCGGCGATTCCCAGCTCATGCGTTCACCGGTGGTCGGATGATCGAGCTCGAGGAAGCGCGCATGCAGCGCCTGACGCGGGAAGTGCTTGAGCGACTCGACCATGGTCGGGTTCGCCGCCGGCGGGATGCGGAAACGACCGCCGTACGCCGGGTCGCCGACCAACGGGAAGTTGATGTGCGACATGTGCACGCGGATCTGGTGGGTCCGGCCGGTTTCCAGTTTTACCCGCACGTGGGTGTGGGAACGGAAACGCTCCAGCACGCGGTAGTGACTGACGGCCGGCTTGCCGCCTTCCATCACTGCCATGCGCTGGCGCTGCTGGCCGTGGCGACCAATCGGTGCATTGATCTTGCCACCCGCCGTCACCACGCCGATCACGATGCACTCGTAAATGCGGCTGACGCTGCGGCTCTGCAATTGTGCAACCAGCTTTGTCTGCGCCTGAATGGTCTTGGCCACCACCATCAGACCGGTGGTGTCCTTGTCCAGACGATGCACGATACCGGCGCGCGGGACATTGATGATGTCCGGCACGTGGTGCAGCAAGGCATTGAGCAAGGTGCCATCGGCGTGACCGGCAGCCGGGTGCACCACCAGGCCCGCAGGCTTGTTGATCACCAGAATGTCGTCGTCTTCATAGACGATGTCGAGCTCGATGTCCTGGGCGATCCACTCGCCCTGGGCTTCCTGCTCGGCAGTCAGTTCAAGGATGGCACCGCCATGCACGATGTCGCGTGGGCGGATGACCGCCCCGTCCACAGTCAGGCGACCTTCTTTGATCCAGGCGGAAAGGCGCGAGCGTGAGTGCTCAGCGAAGAGTTGGGCGGCGACTTGATCGAGGCGTTGGCCGCCCAATTCGGACGGCACCTCTGCGCGAAGTTCAATTTTATCGGACATGCTCTGACTGGGCGTCGGCACAGCCTTTGGTTTCGGCTGCGCGCTTGTGGTTAAATACGGCGTCTTTTGCCCCGAGGCTTTTCAACGGGGCGCTCATCATAACAGGACGGCCCCGCCCAAGACAGCGGCCGTCATAGGGACGCAAGCCGCCATGCAAGTGAAACACCTGCTGCTGATCGCCATCCTCGCATTGACCGCTGCTTGCTCATCGAAGGAAGTCGTCGACGAAAACCTGAGCGAAGCCGAGCTGTATCAGCAGGCTCAGACCGACCTGGACAATAATAGCTACACCAGCGCCACAGCCAAGCTGAAGGCTCTGGAGTCGCGCTATCCGTTCGGTCGCTACGCCGACCAGGCACAGCTTGAACTGATCTATGCCAACTATAAAAACTCCGAGCCGGAAGCTGCCAAGTCCGCCGCCGAGCGTTTTATCCGTTTGCACCCACAGCACCCGAACGTGGACTACGCCTACTACCTCAAGGGCCTGACCTCGTTCGACCAGGACGTCGGCCTGCTGGCGCGCTTCCTGCCGCTGGACATGACCAAGCGTGACCCGGGCGCCGCTCGCGACTCGTACAACGAGTTCGCCCAGTTGACCAGCCGCTACCCGAACAGCCGCTACGCGCCGGACGCCAAGCAGCGCATGATTTACCTGCGCAACCTGCTGGCTGCCTACGAAATCCACGTGGCTGACTACTACCTGACCCGTCAGGCTTATGTAGCCGCTGCCAACCGTGGCCGTTACGTGGTGGAAAACTTCCAGGAAACCCCATCGGTCGGCGACGGCCTGGCAGTGATGACTGAGGCCTATCAGCGTCTGCATCTGGACGACCTGGCCGCTAGCAGCCTGGAAACCCTGAAGCTCAACTACCCGAACCACCCGAGCCTGCAAGATGGTCAGTTCGTGCCATCGGTGGCCGAAGCCGACAACCGCTCGTTCCTGAGCAAGGCCACTCTGGGTCTGATCGAGTCGCGTCCACCGCTGCCGCCGGGAGAAACCCGCGCCAACCAGGACGTGCAGAAACAGTTCCAGGACGCGAAAGACGCGATCCCGAACGAGCTCAAGCCGAAAGACGAAAACGGCGACGTGATCGAAGAGCCAGCGCCGGAATCCAGCAGTTCCGACCGTTCGTGGTTCAGCTACATGACGTTCGGCCTGTTCGACTGAATACAGCCGATGCACAGAAAAAGGGAGATCTTCGGATCTCCCTTTTTCATGGGCGCGCTTGAATAGACTGTGCGCGTCTCGGGTCCTTGGCTAAACTGCCGGATCATCAGTCGAAAAGCCGCTCATCATGCTTCGTTTATTGTTCTGGATTGCCGTGATTTTCGCCGCGTTCTGGTTGTGGCGTAAGTTCAAGGCACCCGCCGCGTCCAATCCATCCCGTCGCGATCCTCGCGAACAAGACGCCGCACCGATGGTGCGCTGCGCCCACTGCGGCGTTCACCTGCCGCGCGACCGTGCGCTGAGCCTTCAACAACAGTGGTATTGCAGCCAGGCTCACCTCGAGCAAGGCCCGGGCTCCAGTGATCGCTGAGGCCGCCAGCGCCCACAGCAAACAGGCGCAGCGCCTGCTGCGCCTCTACCATCTCTACCGTTTAAGCGTCGGCATCACCCTGGTGCTGTTGATCTCCAGCAACATGGACAACCGCCTGCTGACCTCGGCCAACGACGATCTGCTGCGCGGCGGCAGCTGGCTGTATCTGGTGCTCAACATTCTGTTGGTGGTGTTCTTTGAAAACACCCGGCGCCCGACTCAGCTGTTCACGCTGGCGCTGGTCGACGTGCTGTTGTTGTGCGGTTTGTTCTACGCGGCCGGCGGCGTGGTCAGTGCCCTGGGCAATCTGCTGATCGTTTCGATCGCGATCAGCAATACCTTGCTGCGGCGGCGTATCGGCCTGCTGATCGCCGCCATTGGCGCGCTCGGCATTGTCGGCCTGAGTTTCCTGCTCAGCTTCAGCCATCCCCTGAGCGCCAATGAATACCTGCAGGCCGGCACCCTCGGTGCGCTGTGTTTCGCCGCCTCACTGCTGGTGCAAGGATTGATCAGGCGTCTGGAGGTCAGTGAAACCCTGGCCGAACGCCGCGCCAGCGAAGTGGTCGGTCTCGAAGCGCTCAATGCGCTGATCCTGCAACGCATGCGCACCGGCATTCTGGTGCTCGACGGAGCGCGCCGGGTGCAACTGGCCAACCACAGCGCGCAGATCCTGCTCGCGCAATCCCATCTTCAAGGGCATCTGATCGACGACTATTCGCCGGCACTGGTCGATCGCCTGCAATTGTGGATGAACAACCCGACCCTGCGCCCGCAAAGCCTGAAAATCCCCGGCAACGGCCTCGAACTGCAAGCCAGCTTCATCGCCCTGGACCAGAGCCCGAACCCACAGACCCTGGTGTTTCTCGAAGACCTCGCGCAAATCGCCCAGCAGGCCCAGCAACTGAAACTGGCCGCCCTCGGCCGCCTGACCGCCGGCATCTCCCACGAAATCCGCAATCCGCTAGGCGCCATCAGTCATGCCGCGCAGCTATTGGGGGAATCCGAGGAACTCGATGGTGCGGATCGCCGTCTGACGCAGATTATTCAAGACCACTCCCAGCGCATGAACCGAGTCATCGAAAACGTCCTGCAACTGTCCCGCCGCCAGCAGAGTGCACCGCAACGCCTGGATCTCAAGCCGTGGCTGGAAAACTTCGTTGCCGAAAGCCGCGAACAGGCCACTGAGCGTCAGCAGATTCACTTACGGATCAATTCGGGGGACTTCACCACCCTGATGGACCCCAACCAGCTCACGCAAATTCTCGACAATCTGTTGCGCAACGGCTGGCGCCACAGCGCCCTGCTGCACGAACAGGCCGAGGTCTGGCTGGCCCTGTTCGTCGACCCCGCCAGCCAGCTGGCGGTGCTCGAAGTACGGGACAACGGCCCCGGCGTCGCGCTCGATCAACAGGCACATCTGTTCGAACCGTTCTTCACCACCAGTAGCCAGGGCACCGGCCTTGGGCTTTATCTATCCCGTGAGCTGTGCGAAAGCAATCAAGCGCGCCTAGACTTCCAGTCACGCCAAGACGGCGGCTGCTTTCGCATCACCTTTGCTCACGGACGGAAACAAAGTTGAACACGAGCCCACGGCAAAAAATCCTCATCGTCGACGACGAGCCGGATATCCGCGAACTCCTGGAAATCACCCTGGGACGGATGAAACTCGACACCTTCAGCGCGCGTAATCTCGGCGAAGCCCAGGCCCTGTTGCAGCGCCAGCCCTTCGACCTGTGCCTGACCGATATGCGCCTGCCCGATGGCACCGGCCTGGATCTGGTACAACACATTCAGCAACGTTATCCACAGCTGCCGGTGGCGATGATCACCGCATATGGCAGCCTCGAAACCGCAATCAACGCGCTGAAGGCCGGGGCTTTCGACTTTCTCACCAAACCGGTGGACCTCACCCGCCTGCGTGAACTGGTCGGCACCGCCCTGCGCATGCCGGTGGCCGGTGGCGTGTGCACCTCGATTGACCGACGCCTGCTCGGCGACTCGTCGCCCATGCGCAATCTGCGCAAACAGATCGACAAACTCGCCCGCAGCCAGGCGCCGGTGTACATCAGCGGCGAGTCCGGCAGCGGCAAGGAACTGGTGGCGCGGCTGATCCACGAACAAGGCCCGCGCGCCAGCCAGCCCTTCGTGCCGGTGAACTGCGGGGCCATTCCTTCGGAATTGATGGAGAGTGAATTCTTCGGTCACCGCAAAGGCAGTTTTACCGGTGCGGTCGAGGACAAGCCCGGACTGTTCCAGACAGCTCACGGCGGCACATTGTTTCTCGATGAAGTGGCGGACCTGCCGCTGTCCATGCAAGTGAAACTGCTGCGGGCGATTCAGGAAAAAGCCGTGCGCAGCGTCGGTGGCCAACAGGAAACCGTGGTCGATGTGCGTATTCTGTGCGCCACCCACAAGGATCTGGACGCCGAAGTGGCTGCTGAACGCTTTCGTCAGGATCTGTATTACCGGCTTAACGTCATCGAATTGCGCGTGCCGTCATTGCGCGAACGACGCGATGACATTGAAGTGCTGGCAGCGCACGTGCTCAAGCGCTTGGCCAAGGACACCGGCCAACCGCCGGCGCGACTGCACCCGCAAGCGCTGGAAACCCTGAAGAACTACCGCTTTCCGGGGAATGTGCGCGAGCTGGAAAACGTCCTCGAACGGGCGCACACCTTGTGTGAAAACCGGACGATCGAAGCTGAGGACTTGCGCCTGAGCGAGGGTAACTGCGCAGCGGGTGGCGCAATTGCCGACCTGACGCAAATCGACAACCTGGAAGATTATCTAGAGAACGTCGAACGCAAGTTGATCCTGCAGGCGCTGGAGGAGACGCGCTGGAATCGCACGGCGGCGGCGCAGCGCTTGAGCCTGTCGTTTCGGTCGATGCGTTACAGGTTGAAGAAACTCGGTCTGGATTGAGGCCACCTTCGCGAGCAAGCCCGCGCCCACATTGGATTTGTGACCGACACGATCAACTGTGGGTGCGGGCTTGCTGGCGAAAACGGTCTGCCAGACCGTGGAAAAATATCTGACTAAATGCGGCCTTCAGGCGCATACGGTGCCGGATCAATGATCGGTGTCCGCCCCAGCATCACATCGACAAACAACTGACACGACGCCGGCGCCAGCACCAACCCGTTACGGTAATGCCCGCAGTTCAACCACAAACCCGCGAACCCCGGCACCCGGCCGATGTACGGAATCCCTTCCGGCGAGCCAGGACGCAACCCGGCCCAATGCCCCACCACCTCGGCATCCGCCAACGCGGGAATCAACTCGACCGCCGACGCCTTGAGGCTTTCCAGCGCCACATCGGTCGGCGTCTTGTCGTAGCCTTCGTGCTCCAGCGTACTGCCAATCAGGATGTGCCCGTCACGACGCGGAATCGCATAGCGTCCCTTGGCCAGAACCATGCTCGGCAGGAAATCGGCCGCGCATTTGTACAGAATCATCTGGCCTTTGACCGGCTCGACCGGTAGCGACAGGTTCAGCGTCTTGAGCAGATCGCCGCTCCAGGCGCCGGCCGTCAGCACGATCTGATCGCCCTCGATCACGCCAGTTGAAGTCTGCACGCCCACCACCCGCTCGCCCTGACGCACAAACCCGCTGACTTCGCATTGCTCGCGAAGGGTCACGTTCGGCAGCGCCTGCAACGCCGCCTTCAGCGACTTGACCAGACGCGGGTTTCTGACGTTGGCGACATCGGCCATGTAGATCGCCCGCGAAAATCCACCGCCCAGCACCGGTACCGCATCGTGTGCTGCCGAGATATCCACAGACCGCAACGGACGGTTCTCCCGTGCGGCCCAGGCCAGTGCCTCGGCTTCGTCATCCAGATCCAGCCAGTACAGGCCGGTGGTGTGCACTTCGGGATCAACGCCGGTATCGGCAAACAGGCGTTCGCCCAGCTGTGGATAAAAATCCTGCGACCAGTGCGCCAGCGCGGTGACGGCCGGGCTATAGCGCCACGGGTACAGCGGAGACACGATGCCGCCACCGGCCCAGGACGATTCCTGGCCGAGGTCCGAACGATCCAGCAGCACCACGCTGCGCACTTCGGAGGCGAGGTTGTAGGCGGTCAGCAGGCCAATCACCCCGCCACCGACAATCACCACTTGCTGTTGCCTGGTCATGTTTGATCCAACCGTGAAAAAGACAGTGGGCGCAAAACGCGCCCTTGAGAAAGTACCTCAGCGGCCCCAGCAATCCTTGGTGGTCAGCCCGGTGGTAGCGTTATTCATGCTTCTGACGCCGGTGTTGGTCAGGGTGAAGTCCCCGCACTTGTCGGTCGCCATGGTAGTGCCGGCCTTGCGGGTGGCGGTCAGCAGAAAGGTCTGGTCGGTGACCGTCGGGGTGAGCGTGTAAAAGTCATTGCCCGCGCTCAGACCGGTAATGCCGGTGTAGACGTTGTTTTTGGTATAGAAACGCTCGAGGATCTGCGCCTGTTCCGAGAGCAGCGAGACCACCTCGGCGCGCCGTCCCTTTTTCAGGTATTCGGTGTAGCTCGGTGCGGCGATGGTGATGATGATCCCGATGATCGCAATCACGATCATGATTTCGATCAGGGTGAAGCCCCGGTTGACTCTGCGCATGCCTCAAACTCTCACTTACTGTATTTGTCGCCACATGATACGACGGCTACCGCCGCCGGATTTTTCCACCAGTGTGGTGACGGTGCCACTGGAATCGTTGACGATCTTGCGGGTCGCGCCATTGATGATGGCGTTCAGGGTCGGAATGCCACCAGTGAACACCACACCACTGGAAATCGTGTCGTTGCTGTCGACCACGCCGTCGGCGTTGGTGTCGAGCACCGCGTAGTTGAGCATCTTACCGCTGAACGCATCGAGTTCGACCAGTTTGCCGCTGCCGAAACTGGCACACGGGTCAGTGGTGTCGACATTGGCCGTGGTAAACACGATGCGCCCGAGCACCAGGCTGGCCTGATTGATCACCCGCTCACCGGTCAGCACGCTGTTGTACACCAAGGGCAGATACCAGCCCTTCTCCCCAGGATATGTCGTGTCGTTCTGGCTGGTGGTGATGAACTGCCCGGTGCTGCCGGAAAACACCCCGGTGACCGCCTGCGCCTGCAAACTGCTGACCGTCAGTTGCCCGGCACCACCGTCGGCATCCCACACCGAATAAAACGCCTGCAAATCCTTGTTGGTCTTGTCGGCGGTCTCGTTGAATTTGCCGGAGCCGAAAAAAACCTGCTTGCCGCCCAACGAGTTGTCCGCCAGCAGCGGCTGCGCCGTGATCGGCTGGGTCGGCCCGCCCGCCGTGGTGAACAACGGCTTGCCGGAAAACGCCAGGCCCCAGCTGTTGGTCGAGGTCGCGCTGAGGTCGAATTTCCACAGACGCCCTTTCAAGTCGCCGCCGTAGGCTGCCTGCACCACGTTTGACGAATTGACCTTGAGCTTCACCGACGACAGACCATTGGTGGTTTCGCTGCTGTCTATCACGATCTTCTTGATCAACGAACCGTCACGCACATCCAGCACATACAACGCCGCCACCCCGGAGTTGCTGCCGTAACCATTGGCAATGAACGCAGCCCAGCGACCATCGGCCAAGCGTGCCACTTCCGGCCGCGCGTAGGCATAACCCAGATCATTAAAAGCGTTGGCGGTGTTTGCCGTGGCGGGCGCACTGACTTCCCACAGGGCATTGAGCACATTGCCCGCCGCAGCGTCGAACAGCTGCAAGGCATAGAAAGTCTTGCCACCAGCGCCGGTGCCGCCAATCGCCAGGGTTTTCCAGGCACTGTTGAGTTGCGCGTCATACACGCCGACCTGCCCGTCCACCAGAAACTTGTGGCTGACGCCGTTGACGTACGCCGGGTCGGCAATCAGCCGCAGCGACGGCAGTACGCTGGACGGCATGTAGGCATAGCGCCGGGTGCCGTTGGCGGCGTTGATGACGTTGACAAAACCATCGTTGGCATTCACCACCAGGCTGGGGTTCATGTTCGCCGCCTTGGTGGTCAGGTAAGTGCTGTAGGTGCTGTCGCCTGACAGGTCGGAGGCGGTTTTGTCGCTGGGTGAAGCCAGCACCAGCGGCGAGTTGATGATGTCGCCGAGCAATACGCTGCGCACCTTCAGCCCGGTTTTGTTGGTGCCCTTGCTCCACTCCACCAGATCGCTGCCGCTGATGCCGCTGGGCAGGCCTTGACCGAGCGTGGTCTGCTGGGTCGCAGAAAAGTTGCCGTACGCCAGGGTAACGGCGGCGTTGCTGGAGGTGTTCCACGATTGATAGGTCGGTGCGGTTGCGCCCGGAACGATGGTCGTGTCGGAGGTCCACAAGGCCGCGGAGGTATTCACCGCGCCGGCCGAGGTGAAGCCGAAGGATTTGATCGTCCCGCGCCAGTCCCTGGGATCGTAGCTGGTCTGGAAATAACTGGTGCCACTGGCCAGCGTGGTGCCGCTGGTGACGCCGCTGCCACCGGAGCCGGCTTTGGAGGTGATGTCACTCAACGCCGAGGACAGTGCGCTGTTGAGGCCAGTGCCGTCGGTCGCCTGGTAATACTTGCCCTGCCCATAGCTGGCCGCATCCAGGAGCATGTCGTTGTCGGCGGTAAAACCCACGGTGTAGGTGTTCATGTTCTGCTTGGGAAAATCCACGGCGTTCCAGCTTTTGCCGGCGGCGTCAGTCCCCGATGAACGCATGTCGATGTCGAAGGCGAATTTGGCGATGTCATCCAGATACAGCGTGTCACCTTCGTCGTCGCCATTGCGGTTGTCGCCGTCATTGTTGATGCCGTCCCAGTTCGGCAGACGACTGCCGCCCAGCGGGTCATTGGTGGGAAACGTGCGATCGAAGGTCGGCAGACCATCGGTGATGACCACGCCGTAGTTTTTCTGGCAGCGGTACTGGATCGGACTGGTGTAGGTGGTCGGCGTGCTGTTGTAGTACGGCGCCATGCCGCGCATGTAGCGGGTGATTTCGTAATAGGTTTCCGCCAGCGGCGTGTTGGCCACGGCACTCAAGCCGTTGATCGACGAAATCAGCGCGTTGTAGTTGGCGTCGGCCTGGGCCTGAGTCACGCTGCCGGAGACCGGCGACAGGTCACTGATGGATCGAGCGATGTAACCACCATTGCCGGAGTTGTTGTTGGTGACCGGATTGAAGGTCGACAGTCCCATGCGCAAGGTTCGGTTGCTGGCGACCAGCGCGGAGGACACATTGCGTGCCACGTTGATCCGGTAGTCGTTGGGAATCGCTCCGGTGGTGAAGTCGCGCGTGCCGTTGCTGATCGCCAGCCCGACCACGTAGGAAATGTAATCCCCCGTGTAGCGGGTGTTGCCGCCGCCCACCGGATCAGGCAGTTTCAGACACAGCGGCGCCACGCTGTTGTTGTAAAAAGCATACGCCCCACCGGAGCATCCAGACGTTGGCAGGCTTGACAAGAACACCGGATCGCCAGTAATCGTGGGTGCATTGAGGACCGAGCACAGCCCGAGGAACGCGTTGCACTGCCTGGCCGGCGTGCGAGTGACGTTCGGATCGAACCCCGCTGCATAAATGATGCTGTTCATGCTCCCGGAATCGTCGATCAGCAACATCACATTGGGCGGCACCGCTGCCGCACTCAAGAGTGGAGAATCGGACGGGGTGAACGCATAGGCCGGCGCAGCCAGATACAAGCCCGCCAGCATGCCCGCCAACAGTCTCCAGCAGCGCTCAATACTTCGCATAGACACTCTCCACCACACTGCGCGAAGTGCCGGCGATACCGACCGCGGTCACTCGATACAGTGTCGCCGACGTATTGCTCGGCACGTTCACCGCCGTCAGGGTGGTGCCGATGTTCTGCACGCCATAGAAGCCATTGCCGGCGGCGATCCACGTCACCCCCGAGGTCGAATTGAGCCCCGCCGCACTGACCACCGATGACTCTGCCGGCGGCGCACATTGCGCAGTACTGGCACACACGGCCAGCGAATAACTGTCGAGTTGCACCGCACTCTCGCCGATGCGCAACGCCGCCTCGGCAGTCTGGAACGATTGATTGCGCAGGCTGACACTGCCGGCCATTTTTTCCTGCAGGTTGGCACTTTGCATTGATGACAGCCCCACCAGGGTCAGCAATAACAGGAACACCAGGCTGACCAGCAGCACCATGCCGCGCTGGGTGCGTCGCTGATGCAAAGAAATCCTCATTGGCCCGGCCCTCACTGCAAGCGGTTGCGCAACGCGGCAACCACGTTGAAGGTTTGATTGGCCACCCGGTTGTTCGGGTCGGTGAGGGTCAGGCTCAGGCGCACGCTGCGGATGCGCGCCGGATCGCCGGGGTTGCTGCTGTAAGAGGACGCCGCGACATCGGTGGCGGACGAGGCCAGACCGAAGGTCACGTTAAAGGCACTGACGTTATTCACCAGCACCTGCTGGGTCGGCGTGCCGCTGCCGGTGCCCATGAGGATCTGGTTGTTGCTGAAGCTGTAGATCAAGCGGCGGATCGGAAAGGCGATCTGCCCGCTCGCGGCGGTGCGCAATCCGGTATAGGCCGTGGCGCTGTTGCGGCAATCGGAGACCACCGTCCAGGTCGGCGTGCCACCATTGCCGCCGACGTCGGCGGTGACCAGGGTCAGCTTGAGGTTGCTGTTGTCCCAACTGATCGGGGTGAGCTGTGCCGCATTGAAATCCCCGGCCGAACTTGCGTCGGTAATGCTGCCGAGGCAGCCGAACATACCAACCATGCGCAGCTCCTGGATCATCTTGCTCAGCACAAAACGTGCGTCCTCCTGCATCGCCGCCCCGGTGTTCTGGCTGACATAGGTGTTTTTCGCGGCGAGAAACGTCTGCACCACCCCCAACACCACGATCAGCCCGAGCGCCAGGGCGATGAGCATTTCAATCAGGCCGAACCCCCGATTGTGATGCTTCATGGCGTGGCCACCGGGTCGACTGCGGCGCGACTGGTCAGGACGAAACTGCGCGTGGTGCCCGTGGCATTCGCGGCCCGTGAGTCATTCCAGTTGATGGTGATGGTGTACACCCGCTGATTGAGGGTGATCGTGCCGGTAGCGGTCGGCCCGCCGAAATTGATGATGTTGGTGGTGAAGTCGTAGAGGTCCTGATCGCGGGCGACGCCGAGGTTGCCCGAGGTCGGCGGCGTGCCCGTGTAATCGGCCGCGGCGTTGGCGCGGATGCGGTCCATCATGTCGTAGGCGATGAAGCTGGCCTGACTGGTCATCCGTGAACTGTCGGTGTACTTCAGCGCATTGAGTTGCACCGCTGCCGCGCCCAATATGCCGACGGTCAGAATCAGCAACGCAACCAGCACCTCGATCAGCGACATGCCCTCCTGTGCCCTTAAGCTCCCTGCCCTCATCCGCAACTTCCACCCCATTGAATTCGTCCGTTGAGACACACGTTCAGCGTCCTGCTTTGCGTTCCCAGCACGTAACTGATGACCACCGCCGTCGACGGTGCCGCCAGACCACCCAGATTGTTGAAATCCAGTGCAGTCACTCCTGAGGGTAGCGTCAGAGTCGCGCCGCTGCTCATCGCTGGAACAACCCGCAATACATTGGCCGCATTGCCAGTACCGTCGTAGACCGACAACTCGCCGGTCCACACGCTGCCACCGGCGCTCGGCCGCAGGCGCGTGGTCACGCCGCGGTCGATCGCCTCCAGTCGCGCGTAGTTGAGGGCACGCTGCAGGTCGCCCATTTCGGTGTCGGCCTTGCTGCTCTGGATCGAACGGGTGAAGCCCGGCACCGCCAGGGTGAGGAGAATCACCAACACGGCGATCGCGACCAGCAACTCGGGCAGCGTGAAACCTTTTGTACGATGATTCATCCATGCCCTCCGTTGCCGTCGGCTATACCTGCCTCTACAAACTAGAACATTCAACCGGCCTGTGTCGGTTGATTTGCCGTGCCCGGCGCAAGGATTGCGCCGGGCCTCAGGCTTCAGGGAGGAAGTCGTCATGCCGCAACAGGGTTTCAGTCTGATTGAATTGCTTATGGGACTGGCGATTGGCGTAATTGTTCTGGCGCTGGTCAGTCCGGCGTTTGCCGCTTTCACCGAAGCGACTCATCGCGACCAGGCTGCGCAGTCCTTGCTCGACGGCATCCGCAATGCCCGAACACAGGCCATCACGCGCAATCAGAGCGTGGTGATTCACGGCATCAACGGCGACTGGAGTCAGGGCTGGCGGATCATTCTGGATATCAGTGGCAAGGGGCCGCAGGACAGCGACAACCCACTGCTACAGGAGCGGGCGAGTGCCCAGCGGATACCGATTGTTGGCAATTGGGCGGTCAGTCGTTACGTGCGCTTCAGCAGTCTGGGGCAACCGCTGATGCCCGGGCGAGCGTTTCAGGCAGGGACGTTACATCTGTGTTCGGCACACGAACCGGTCAGCCAGTTGCAGGTGGTGCTGGCGGCGACCGGTCGGGTGCGCCTGACCCGGGAGAAAACCGGGCAGGCGCTGTGCGAGAAAGCGCAAAGCGTTAAATCGAGCGGACGCGCAGTTCTTTCGGCATCGAGAAGGTGATGTTCTCTTCGCGCCCGGCCAGCTCATCGGCACCGGTCGCGCCCCACGCCTGCAATTGCTGGATCACGCCGCGCACCAGCACTTCCGGCGCGGAAGCACCGGCGGTGATGCCGATACGCTCGACGCCATCGAACCAGCTCTTCTGCAGATCCTCGGCGCCGTCGATCAGGTAGGCCGGCGTGGCCATGCGCTCAGCCAGCTCACGCAGGCGATTGGAGTTGGAGCTGTTCGGGCTGCCCACCACCAACACCACGTCGCATTCGTCGGCCAGTTGCTTGACCGCGTCCTGACGGTTTTGCGTGGCGTAGCAGATGTCGTCTTTGCGCGGGCCACCAATGGACGGGAAGCGACTGCGCAGTGCGTCGATCACGCGGCTGGTGTCGTCCATCGACAGCGTGGTCTGGGTCACGAACGCGAGTTTTTCCGGGTTACGCACTTGCAGTTCAGCCACATCCTTCTCGTCTTCGACGAGGTAGATCGCGCCGCCGTTGCTGGCGTCGTACTGGCCCATGGTGCCTTCGACCTCCGGGTGACCGGCGTGGCCGATCAGGATGCACTCACGACCGTCGCGACTGTATTTCGCAACTTCGATGTGCACCTTGGTCACCAGCGGGCACGTGGCGTCGAACACCTTCAAACCACGACCGGCGGCTTCGTTGCGCACGGCCTGGGAAACGCCGTGGGCACTGAAGATCACGATGACGTCGTCCGGCACCTGATCCAGTTCTTCGACGAAGATCGCGCCCCGATTACGCAGGTCTTCGACCACGAACTTGTTGTGCACCACTTCGTGGCGTACGTAGATCGGCGGCCCGAAGACTTCCAGGGCGCGGTTGACGATTTCGATCGCCCGGTCCACGCCGGCGCAGAAGCCACGGGGGTTGGCGAGTTTGATTTGCATGCTGTGCCTCGTGTCTTGCGCGCAAGAAATAACGAAAACTGTGGAAAACATTGTGGGAGCGAGCTTGCTCGCGAAGAGGCCATCACCTGCAACATTACTGTTGGCTGACACACCGCATTCGCGAGCAAGCTCGCTCCCACATTTGACTTCATAGAGCCAGTCAGATCGCTTTAACGTTGATGATCTCGACGTCAAAGGTCAGCGTCTTGCCGGCCAGCGGGTGGTTGAAGTCGACGGTCACTTGCGCGTCGTCGAACTCTTTCACCACACCCGGCAGCTCAGTATTGGCCGCATCGTTGAAGATCACCAGCAAACCCGGTGACAGCTCCATGTCGGCAAACTGCGAACGCGGGATGACCTGTACGTTTTGCGGGTTCGGCTGGCCGAAGGCGTTTTCCGGCTCGACGGTCAGCGTGCGCTTGTCGCCGGCCTTGAAGCCGAACAGTGCGGCTTCGAAACCCGGCAGCAGATTGCCGTCACCGACCTTGAAGGTCGCCGGGGCTTTGTCGAAGGTGCTGTCGACCGTGTCGCCATTCTCCAGGCGCAATGCGAAGTGCAAGGTGACTTCCGTGTTCTGACCGATGCGTTGCTCAGCCACTACCTGTTCAGTCATGAACGGCTTCTCCGGTTTTCTTCGGTTTGAACATGTCCAGTGCCAGCATTATCGCGCCAACGGTGATCGCGCTGTCGGCGAAGTTGAATGCCGGGAAGTACCAGCGGTTCTGCCAGTGCACCAGAATGAAGTCGATCACATGGCCCAAGGCAATGCGGTCATACAGATTGCCCAGCGCACCGCCCAGCACCAGCGCCAGCGCGACGGCCAGCCAGGTATCGTTGCGGCCCAGGCGTTTGAGCCAGACCACCAGCACTGCACTGACCACAATCGCGATCAGGGCGAACAGCCAGCGCTGCCAGCCGGAGCTGTCAGCCAGGAAGCTGAACGCCGCGCCGGTGTTGTAGGCCAGGGTCCAGCTGAAGTAATCGGGAATGATCACGATCTGCTGGAACATTTCGAGCTTGTTTTCGAAGTAGAACTTGCTGGCCTGGTCGATGACCAGAACCAGCAAACTCAACCAGAGCCAGCTCAACCGTCCGAAACGGCCAACGGAATCAGGCATAGTGACGAACCTCGCCGGCGCCGCTGATGTTGTCGACGCAACGGCCGCAGATTTCCGGATGCTCCGGGTTCACGCCGACGTCTTCGCGGCAGTGCCAGCAACGGGCGCATTTCGCGAAGGCCGATTTGACGATCTTCAGTTTCAGACCGCTGACTTCGGTGGTGACCGCGTCCGCCGGTGCCTGAACGAAAGGTGCCACGCTGGCAGTCGAGGTGATCAGGACAAAGCGCAGTTCGTTGCTCAGCTTGGCCAGGTCGGCGCTCAGCGCGTCTTCGGCGAACAGCGTCACTTCGGCCTGCAGGTTGCCACCGACGGCTTTGGCCGCACGCTGGATTTCCATCTCTTTGTTGACCGCAACCTTCACTTCCATGATGCGATCCCAGTAAGCGCGACCCAGCTCGAAGCCTTCCGGCAGCTCGGTCAGACCTTCATACCAGGTGTTGAGCATGACGGATTCGTTGCGCTCGCCCGGCAGGTACTGCCACAGCTCGTCGGCAGTGAACGCGAGGATCGGTGCGATCCAGCGCACCAGCGCTTCGGAGATGTGGAACAGCGCGGTCTGGCACGAGCGACGGGCCTTGCTGTCGGCGCCGGTGGTGTACTGGCGATCCTTGATGATGTCGAGGTAGAAACCACCCAGCTCCTGCACGCAGAAGTTGTGGATCTTCGAGTAGACATTCCAGAAACGGTATTCGCCGTAGTGCTCTTGCAACTCGCGTTGCAGCAGCAGGGTACGGTCCACGGCCCAGCGATCCAGCGCCAGCATGTCTTCAGCCGGCAGCAGGTCGGTGGCCGGGTTGAAACCGGTCAGGTTGGAAAGCAGGAAGCGCGCCGTGTTACGGATGCGACGATAGGCGTCCGCACTGCGTTGCAGAATCTGCTCGGACACGGCCATTTCGCCGGAGTAGTCGGTCGACGCGACCCACAGACGCATGATGTCGGCGCCCAGGGTGTCGTTGACTTTCTGCGGCGCGATCACGTTGCCCAGCGACTTGGACATCTTGCGGCCGGACTCGTCGACGGTGAAACCGTGGGTCAGCAGCTCGCGGTATGGCGCGTGGTTGTCGATCGCGCAACCGGTCAGCAAGGACGAGTGGAACCAGCCGCGGTGCTGGTCGGACCCTTCCAGGTAGAGGTCGGCGCGTGGACCGGTCTCGTGGCCCATCGGGTGCGAACCGCGCAATACGTGCCAGTGGGTGGTGCCCGAATCGAACCAGACGTCGAGGGTGTCGCTGATCTTGTCGTACAGCGGCGCTTCGTCGCCCAGCAGTTCGGCGGCGTCGAGCTTGAACCAGGCTTCGATGCCTTCGACTTCAACGCGCTTGGCCACTTCTTCCATCAGTTCGACCGTGCGTGGGTGCAGCTCGCCGCTTTCCTTGTTGAGGAAAAACGGGATCGGCACGCCCCAGTTGCGCTGACGGGAGATGCACCAGTCCGGACGGTTGGCGATCATCGAGTGCAGGCGCGCCTGGCCCCAGGCCGGAACGAACTTGGTGTCTTCGATGGCTTTGAGCGAGCGTACGCGCAAGGTGTCGCCGCTGACTGGTTCTTTGTCCATGCCGATGAACCACTGCGCGGTGGCGCGGTAGATCAGCGGGGTCTTGTGGCGCCAGCAGTGCATGTAGCTGTGTTCGATGACGGTGGTGTGCATCAGCGCACCGACTTCGGTCAGCTTGTCGACGATGGCCGGGTTGGCCTTCCAGATGAACTGGCCGCCGAAGAACTCCAGCGACGGCACGTACACGCCGTTGCTCTGCACCGGGTTAAGGATGTCGTCGTTGACCATGCCGTATTTCTTGCAGGTCACGAAGTCGTCCACGCCGTAGGCCGGGGCGGAGTGAACCACACCGGTGCCGGCGCCCAGTTCCACGTAGTCGGCCAGGTAGACTGGCGACAGGCGGTCGTAGAACGGGTGACGGAAGTTGATCAGCTCCAGCGCCGAGCCCGGCGCGATGGCCAGTACGGTGCCTTCAACGCCGTAACGGGACAGGCAGGATTCAACCAGCTCTTCAGCCAGGACCAGCAGCTTGTCCCCGATATCGACCAGGGCGTAGTTGAATTCCGGGTGTACGTTCAGCGCCTGGTTGGCCGGGATGGTCCACGGGGTGGTGGTCCAGATCACGATCGAGGCAGGCTTGCTCAGCGACGGCAGACCGAACGCGGCGGCTAGTCTGGCTTCGTCGGCGATCGGGAAGGCCACGTCGATGGTCGAGGACTTCTTGTTCTCGTACTCGACTTCAGCTTCGGCCAGGGCCGAACCGCAATCGAAGCACCAGTTCACAGGCTTCAGGCCCTTGAACACGAAACCGCCCTTGACGATTTCGGCGAGGGCGCGGATTTCACCGGCCTCGTTCTTGAAGTCCATGGTCTTGTACGGGTTGGCGAAGTCGCCCAGCACGCCGAGGCGGATGAACTCGGTCTTCTGCCCTTCGATCTGCTCGGTGGCATAGGCACGGCACAGCTCGCGGGTCTTGTCCGCGCCCAGGTTCTTGCCGTGGGTCACTTCAACCTTGTGCTCGATCGGCAGGCCGTGGCAGTCCCAACCTGGAACATACGGCGCGTCGAAACCCGACAGGGTCTTCGAGCGGATGATCATGTCCTTGAGAATCTTGTTCAGTGCGTGACCGATGTGGATCGTGCCGTTGGCGTACGGAGGGCCGTCGTGCAGGACGAACTTCGGACGATCCTTGCCAATCTCGCGCAACTTTCCGTACAGGCCAATACTGTCCCAGCGCTGCAGGATCTGCGGTTCGCGCTGTGGCAGGCCGGCCTTCATTGGGAAGGCGGTGTCCGGAAGGTTTAGCGTGGCTTTATAGTCGGTCATTTAAGGCTCTTCATTAGCGATGGGCGCTAGGTGCGGCTAGTGCACGGGCGGCGGCGACATCCGCGTTGATCGCCGTTTTCAGTGCCTCCAGGGAGGCGAAGCGCTGCTCTTCACGCAGCTTTTGGTGGAAAACCACCGTCAGACGCCGGTCATACAGATCGCCGGCAAAATCCAATAGATGAACTTCAAGGTGGGCCTTGCCATCACCTTGCACCGTGGGCCGGACGCCAATATTGGCGACGCCGGGCCAGGTCTTGCCGTCGATGTCCACATCCACCAGATAAACCCCGGTGAACGGCACGCGACGACGCTTGAGTTGAATGTTGGCAGTGGGCGTACCCAGTTGCCGGGCCAGTTTCTGGCCGTGCAGCACGCGACCGGCGATCCGGTACGGGCGACCGAGCAAGCGTTCGGCCAAGGCAAAATCGGCGGCGGCCAACGCGTTGCGCACCTGGGTGCTGCTGACGCGAATGCCGTCCAGCTCGACGGTTTGCGCGGCTTCCACGGTAAACCCGTGGACTTGTCCGGCCTGCATCAGGAAATCGAAATCGCCGAGGCGGTCGCAACCAAAGCGGAAATCATCGCCGACTTCCAGATGCTGCACGCCAAGGCCATCGACCAGGATGGTATCGACGAACTCACTGGCGCTGAGCTTGCTCAACCGCTGGTTGAACGCCAGGCACAGGACCCGGTCGACGCCTTCGGCGGCCAGCAGTTGCAGCTTGTCGCGCAAGCGTGCCAGACGTGCCGGCGCGGTCTCGGGAGCGAAAAATTCCCGTGGCTGCGGCTCGAAAATCACCACGCAGCTGGGTACGCCCAACTCGAGCGCACGCTCACGCAGTCGGGCCAGGATAGCCTGGTGACCACGGTGAACACCGTCAAAGTTGCCAATAGTGGCGACGCAGCCCCGATGCTGGGGGCGCAAGTTGTGGAGGCCTCGAACCAGCTGCATAACGCGCTTCTTGCTCATAAAGTGGTCGATTATAACCACACCCGACGGCCGACGACAGGCGACACCGTAACGCAAAGTGATCGAGCCGACAAAACTGCCGGCCCACGCCCGTCTTTCAAGGATGAAACCTCAGCTCAACGCCTTGCGATTGAAGTCGCGCAGACGGAAACCGAGCAGCAGCAACATGCCGAAGTACGCCACCACGCCCGCAATCACCAGAGCGCCCAGACGCAGGAAGCGCTCAAACATGTGCCCCTGATCCCAGGCGGGCATGAAATGCATGCCGAGCAACAACACCGCCGACATGACCGCCACCGCCACCACCAGTTTGAAACCGAATTTGGCCCAGCCCGGCTGCGGCTGATACATCTGCTGTTTGCGCAATTGGTAGAACAGCAGCCCGGCGTTGAGGCAGGCACCGGCACTGATCGCCAAGGCCAGACCGGCATGGGCCAACGGACCGATCAGCATCAGGTTGAACAACTGCGTGCAGACCAGGGTGAAAATTGCGATTTTCACCGGCGTGCGGATGTTCTGTTGCGCATAAAAGCCCGGCGCCAGCACCTTGATCACGATAATCCCCAGCAAACCGACAGAATAGGCAATCAGCGCGCGCTGGGTCATCTCGGCATCGAAGCCACTGAACTGACCGTACTGGAACAATGAAACGGTCAACGGTTCGGCAAGAATGCCCAACGCCAGCGAACACGGCAGCACCAGCACGAAGCACAGGCGCAAACCCCAGTCGAGGATCCGCGAATACTCATGACGATCCTTGCTGGCGTAGGTCTTGGCCAGGGTCGGCAACAGGATTGTGCCCAGTGCCACGCCGAGTACGCCGGACGGCAACTCCATCAAACGGTCGGCGTAATACATCCACGACACCGAACCGGCCACCAGAAACGAGGCAAAAATGGTGTTGATGATCAGCGAAATCTGGCTGACCGACACGCCGAGGATGGCCGGCAGCATCTGTTTCATCACCCGCCATACACCGCTATCGCGCAGGTTCAGGCGCGGCAGTACCAGCATGCCGATCTTTTTCAGATGCGGCAGCTGATAGAGCAACTGCGCCAGACCACCGACCAGCACCGCCCAGCCAAGGGCCATGACCGGTGGATCGAAGTACGGCGTCAGGAACAGCGAGAACACGATCATGCTGACGTTGAGCAGCGTCGGCACGAAGGCCGGCACCGAGAAGCGGTTCCAGGTATTGAGGATGGCCCCGGCCAGCGACGACAGGGAGATCAGCAATATATAGGGGAACGTCACCCGCAACAGGTCGGAGGTGAGCTGGAATTTTTCCGGCGTATCGGTGAAACCGGGCGCCGTGGCCCAGATCACCCACGGTGCGGCAATCATGCCCAACGCGGTGACCAGCGCCAGCACCAGGGTCAGCAGACCTGACACGTAGGCAATGAAGGTGCGTGTCGCCTCCTCGCCCTTCTGGCTTTTGTATTCGGCCAGAATCGGCACAAAGGCTTGCGAAAACGCGCCCTCGGCAAAGATACGCCGCAACAGATTGGGCAATTTGAAGGCAATAAAGAAGGCGTCCGTTGCCATCCCGGCGCCGAATGTGCGCGCGATGAGGGTGTCGCGGACAAACCCGAGAATCCGGGAAAGCATCGTGATAGAGCTGACGGCGGCCAACGATTTGAGCAGATTCATTGAGGGAATGTGTGCCTGTCGATAAACAGCAGGCGAACAATGCGCCCACTTGTGCGATACTCCGCGCCGCAACAGCACAGAGCCAAAGCTCGCGAGTTTACAGGTCAAGCGCCGGAAATAAATATCCCGCCTCTTTATACCTACCACTTAGCGGAACGATTGAAGTGCCCTTGACAAGACTCCAACTCATCGGCATGATTCGCGGCCTATTTTGTTTGCTATTTCCTAAAAAGTCTTTCGAGGAGCTCGACGGTGGCCAACTCACCTTCCGCCAAAAAACGTGCAAAACAGGCTGAGAAGCGTCGCAGCCACAACGCCAGCCTGCGTTCCATGGTTCGTACCTACATCAAGAATGTAGTTAAAGCCATCGACGCAAAAGACGCTGAAAAAGCTCAAGCTGCATACGTTCTGGCTGTGCCAGTTATCGACCGCATGGCCGATAAAGGCATCATCCACAAGAACAAGGCTGCTCGTCATAAGAGCCGTCTGAATGGCCACGTCAAGGCACTGAAAGAAGCTGCCTAAGCGACGTAGTCATTAAAAAACCGACCTCAGGGTCGGTTTTTTATTGCCTGCAATTTGAGAAACGCAGCACGAAAAAATATAGGAGCGAGCCCGCTCGCGACAGGTGCGTCAGTCAAAGTTGATCTCGACCGACACACCACTATCGCGAGCAGGCTCGCTCCTACAGTGGCTTTGCATTGTTATTGCTGGACCGGCACCCACGGCAGGATCGGGATGGCCGTCACCGCATTCTGCGGACTGCCCTCGATCAGGCGATCGCTGTAGACCAGGTACACCAGCGTATTGCGCTTCTTGTCGAGGAAACGCACCACCTGCATGGTCTTGAACACCAGCGAGGTGCGTTCCTTGAATACCTCATCGCCATCCTTCAGATCACCCTTGAACTTGATCGGGCCGACCTGACGGCAAGCGATCGACGCTTCGGCGCGATCTTCCGCCAGCCCCAGACCACCCTTCACCCCACCAGTCTTGGCGCGCGACAGATAGCACGTCACGCCATCGACCTTCGGATCATCGAAGGCCTCCACCACGATCCGGTCATTCGGGCCGACGAACTTGAACACCGTCGACACCTGACCGATTTCCTCGGCCGAGGCCAGCAATGGCAACGCCATCAACAGACCCAACAATCCTTTTGCCATGCGCATCGCGTTTTCCTCAGACCAGAATCAGGTTGTCACGGTGAACCAACTCCGGCTCAGCCATGTAGCCCAGCACGCCGACAATCGCATCCGACGACTGACCGATGATTTTTTGCGCTTCCAGAGCACTGTAGTTGGCCAGACCCCGGGCGATCTCACGACCGTCAGGCGCCACGCAAACCACCATTTCGCCGCGACGGAAGCTGCCCTGCACCAGCTTGACCCCGACCGGCAACAGACTCTTGTTGCCTTGCGACAACGCCGACACCGCGCCCTCGTCCAGCACCAGCGTGCCGCGGGTTTGCAGATGCCCGGCCAGCCACTGCTTGCGCGCCGCCAGCATGCCGCGCTCAGGCGACAGCAGCGTACCAATGCGCTCGCCAGCCTTCAGGCGATCGAGCACACGCTCAAGACGCCCACCCACAATGATGGTGTGCGCACCGGAACGCGCCGCCAGCCGCGCCGCGCGCAACTTGGTCTGCATGCCGCCACGCCCCAGCGCACCGCCGGTACCGCCCGCCACTGCATCCAGGGTCGGATCATCGGCGCGCGCTTCGTAGATCAATTGCGCGTCCGGGTTGTTACGAGGATCGGCATCGAACATGCCGTCGCGATCCGTGAGAATCACCAGCAGATCCGCCTCGACCAGGTTGGCCACCAGCGCCGCCAGCGTATCGTTGTCGCCAAAACGGATTTCGTCGGTGACCACCGTGTCGTTTTCGTTGATCACCGGGATGACCTTCAGCTCGACCAGGGCGCGCAAGGTGCTGCGGGCATTCAGGTAACGCTTGCGGTCGGACAGGTCGTCGTGGGTCAGGAGAATCTGCGCCGTATGCCGGCCATGCTCGGCAAAGCTTGATTCCCAGGCCTGCACCAGGCCCATCTGGCCAATCGCTGCGGCCGCCTGGAGCTCGTGCATCGCACTGGGTCGTGCGGTCCAGCCCAAGCGACTCATGCCGGCCGCCACTGCCCCGGAGGACACCAGCACCAACTCGACGCCAGCCTCATGCAAGGCCACCATCTGCTCGACCCAGACACTCATAGCCGCACGATCCAGCCCTTTGCCATCAGCTGTCAGCAAAGCGCTGCCGATCTTCACGACCCAACGCTGCGCACCTGTCACTTTGCTCCGCATCATCTTCAACCTTAGCTTGAGGACAGCGCGACCCAGCGCTGCCCGTGACGTTAATCGTGGCTATTGGTCACCAACGATCGATTTCCAGATACCAAAACGCCGCTCGATTGAGCGGCGTTCAAGTTTATCGCAACAGATCAGTCACGCACGTAAATGATTTCCGGACCGTCTTCATCATCCACATCTTCTTCGTCCCAGTCATCGTCGCCGATGTCATGGACCGACTTCACGCCGCTGCGACGCAGGGCACGCTTGTCATCCAGCGCCTGAAGCTGCGCACGGGCTTCGTCTTCGATGCGCTGATCGAGATCGGCCAACTCTTCCTTGTAGGCAGGGTCGTTGGCCAGGCGATCAGCACGATCTTCCAGATAACGCATGATGTCGCGCGTCAGGCGCTCGGTGCCTTCTTTGGCGATGGCCGAGATCACATAGACCGGACCTTCCCACTGCAGGCGCTCAACGATTTCCTTGACGCGCTCTTCGTGCTCTTCTTCGAGAATCTGGTCGCATTTGTTCAGCACCAGCCAGCGATCACGCTCGGCCAGCGACGGACTGAACTTGACCAGCTCGTTGACGATCACTTCAGCCGCATCCGGCGCACTGCTGTCATCCAGCGGCGCCATGTCGACGAGGTGCAGCAACAGACGGGTACGCGCCAGGTGCTTGAGGAAGCGAATGCCCAGACCAGCACCATCGGACGCACCTTCGATCAGCCCCGGAATGTCAGCGATGACGAAGCTTTTCCAGCGATCGACACTGACCACACCAAGGTTCGGCACCAGGGTGGTGAACGGGTAGTCGGCGACTTTCGGCTTGGCTGCCGAAACGGAACGGATAAAGGTACTTTTACCGGCGTTCGGCAAGCCCAACAGACCAACGTCAGCCAGCACCTTCATTTCCAGCTTCAGGTCGCGCTGCTCACCCGGCTTGCCCGGTGTAGTCTGACGCGGCGCGCGGTTGGTACTGGATTTGAAACGGGTGTTGCCCAGACCGTGCCAGCCGCCCTGCACCACCATCAGTTTCTGACCCGCCTTGGTCAGGTCGCCGATGACTTCCTGAGTGGCCGAGTCGATCACGGTGGTGCCGACCGGCACGCGCAGGATCAGGTCTTCACCCTTTTTACCGGTGCAGTCGGTGCTGCCGCCGTTGGAGCCACGCTCGGCATCGAAATGCCGGGTGTAACGGTAGTCCACCAGGGTGTTGAGGTTTTCGTCGGCCATCATGTAGATGGAACCGCCGTCACCGCCGTCACCGCCGTTCGGGCCGCCGTTTTCAATGAATTTTTCCCGACGGAAACTCATGCAGCCATTGCCGCCGTCACCGGCTTTTACGCGGATCGATACTTCGTCTACAAACTTCATAACTCAACGCCTCTCGCCATACGGACGAGCCGAAAAACAATCAAGACATAAGACTCTTGCAAAAATGAGCGCAGCGACCCCAAAACACGACCTGCATCGCACGCCGACAGCCCATACAAACAGTTTTGCAAGAGACTCACCCCACAAACGAAAAAGCCCCGTCGCAAGACAGGGCTCTTCCAGCGATCTCGCGATTAAGCCGCGACAACGCTCACGTAACGACGACCGAAGGCGCCTTTTACTTCAAACTTGATCACGCCTTCGATTTTCGCGAAGAGGGTGTGATCTTTACCCATGCCAACGCCGTAGCCAGCGTGGAATTGGGTGCCGCGCTGACGCACGATGATGTTGCCGGCCTTGATGACCTGGCCGCCATACATCTTCACGCCAAGGCGTTTGGCTTCTGAGTCGCGACCGTTACGGGTACTACCACCAGCTTTTTTGTGTGCCATGAGTTCAATTCTCCTAGTGAGGAATTAGGCTGTAATTAAGCCTGAATACCGGTGATTTTGATCTCGGTGTACCACTGGCGGTGGCCCATACGCTTCATGTGGTGCTTACGACGACGGAACTTGATGATGCGGACTTTATCGTGACGACCTTGGGAGATCACTTCAGCCACAACGGTAGCGCCAGCAACAACTGGAGCGCCGATATTCACGTCGTCGCCATTGGCAACCAACAGAACGCGATCAAAGGTAACGGATTCGCCGGTAGCGACTTCCAGTTTTTCGATCTTCAGGTATTCACCTGGGGCGACTTTGTATTGCTTGCCGCCAGTAACGATTACTGCATAAGACATGGTATTTCTCCGATAATCCTGCTCACCCAGCTCTTTATAAGAAGAGGTATTGGCTGGCATGGCTGCATGGGGCTGGAACGGCCCAAGTGCAATTGCGTAAGGCAGGTGCTGCCCAGGAAGTTCAGGGTGCGCGATTGTACGCAAGCTGCCGCTGCCATGCAAGTGGCCGTCCATCGCGCCTTGACAGGCCCCGGTGTGGGTCCTAGCATGCCGCGCAACCCTTCTGGAGCGACTCTCGCTGATGCAACCCCAAGCTTTCTACCGCGCGGTGGCGGACGATTTTAGCGCCGTCGACGGCATCATCAAGAAGCAACTGACGTCCCGAGTGCCGCTGGTATCGAAAATCGGCGATTACATCACTTCGGCCGGCGGCAAACGCCTGCGTCCTTTATTAGTGTTGTTGTGTGGCAAGGCCCTGGGCCGCGAAGGCGATGACCTGCGCCTGCTGGCCGCCACCATCGAATTCCTGCACACCGCAACCCTGCTGCATGACGACGTCGTCGACATGTCCGGCATGCGCCGTGGCCGTTCGACCGCCAACGCCATGTGGGGCAACGCCCCGAGCGTGCTGGTCGGCGACTTCCTGTACTCGCGCTCGTTCGAAATGATGGTCGAACTGGGCTCGATGTCGGTGATGAAGATCCTGTCCCAGGCCACACGCATCATCGCCGAAGGCGAAGTGTTGCAGTTGTCCAAGGTTCGCGACGCCAGCACTACCGAAGAAACCTACATGGAAGTCATCCGCGGCAAGACCGCGATGCTCTTCGAAGCCTCGACCCACAGCGCCGCCGCACTGGCGGGCGCGACTGCCGAGCAGAGCGAAGCCCTGCGCACCTTCGGCGATCATCTGGGCGTGGCGTTCCAACTGGTCGACGACCTGCTCGACTACAAGGGCGACGCCGAGACCCTGGGCAAGAACGTCGGTGACGATCTGGCCGAAGGCAAGCCGACCCTGCCGCTGATCTATACCATGCGCGAAGGCACGCCAGAGCAGGCGGCACTGGTGCGTCAGGCGATCCAGAAAGGCGGGATCGAAGACCTGGAAAGCATCCGCATCGCCGTGGAAGCCTCGGGTTCGCTGGACTACACCGCACAACTGGCGCGTGATTATGTGGCCCGTGCAATCAAGTGCCTCGATGCGCTGCCGGCCAGCGAGTACCGCGATGCACTGGTTGAATTGAGTGAGTTTGCGGTCGCCCGCACGCACTGATTACCGCGCAATCAAACAGCCGCAGCCTTCCCCCGAAGCCTGCGGCTTTTTGTTGCCTGCCCACCAAGCGCTAAAACCTTATACAATGTGCGACTTTTAGCGAACCACATCCCTCAAGGAGCCTTAGTGAGCACGTTGCCACCCTGCCCGAAATGCAATTCCGAATACACCTACGAAGACGGTGCCCAACTGATCTGCCCTGAGTGCGCCCACGAGTGGTCGGCCAGCGGCGAAGCTGAAGTGGCGTCCGATGATGCCGTGAAGAAGGATTCGGTTGGCAACGTCCTGCAGGATGGCGACACCATCACCGTGATCAAGGACCTGAAGGTCAAGGGCACCTCGCTGGTGGTCAAGGTCGGCACCAAGGTCAAGAACATCCGCCTGTGCGATGGCGACCACGACATCGACTGCAAGATCGACGGCATCGGCCCAATGAAGCTCAAGTCCGAGTTCGTCAGAAAAGTCTGATCCGGCTGTCAGCCATCCCGCGCCCGGCGCGGGATGGTGCTTCGCCCTCCCCGCCTTGCCCCTGCACGCACACGTAATAGCCAGACGCCAGCCGTTTTGACCTTACGCAATCTTTACCCGGAAAAAATCCCGATCCGCCAATAGGCACTTGCTATTTGACGAATAAGAATTATTCTCATTGAAACCTTTCAAGGAGATGAGACCCATGACTTATTTGATCGACGCCTGGCTGGATCGTCCACACCCTTACCTCAGGATCCTGCATCGGGAAACCGGAGAAGTCTGTGCGGTACTGGAAGAAGATGCCCTGCATGAGCTGCAGGATCAGGGCGATCTGGACGTCAGCAGCCTGAATTCCAGCGAACCGCTGGTGCTCAAGGAGCTGGTGCGCAATCTGTTCCTGTTCTGCTATGCCCGGGCCTTGCGCCCGACCCATGAGCTGAATCACAAGATCGAAATATGAAGCCCCAAAAAAATTGTAGGAGTGAGCCTGCTCGCGATAGTGGCATATCAGGCAACTGAGTAGTCGACTGAACAGACGCCATCGCGAGCAGGCTCACTCCTGCATTAGCCCGCCATCAAGGCAGGCCTGGCATTACAGAACGTCCAGCAACTCGACGTCGAATACCAGCACGCTGTGCGGCGGGATGCTGCCAACGCCTTGCGCGCCGTAAGCCAGTTCGCTCGGCACGTACAGACGCCATTTGCTGCCGGCATTCATCAGTTGCAGGGCTTCGGTCCAGCCAGCGATCACGCCGCCGACCGGGAATTCAGCAGGCTGGCCACGCTCGTAGGAGCTGTCGAACACAGTGCCGTCGATCAGGGTGCCGTGGTAGTGAGTACGCACGGTGTCTTCACGGGATGGCTTGGCGCCTTCGCCCTGGGTCAGCACTTCGAATTGCAGGCCGGAAGCCAGGGTCGTGATGCCTTCACGCTTGGCGTTTTCAGCCAGGAAAGCCAGGCCTTCACCAGCAGCCGCTTCAGCTTTGGCCGCCGCTTCGGCTTGCATGATCTCGCGGATCACTTTGAAGCTGGCGGACATTTCTTCCTGACCCACACGGCTTGGCTTGCCGCCGAACGCGTCGGTCAGACCAGCCAGGATGGCGTCCAGGCTGACACCCGGTGGCGGGTTGTCGCGCAGCTGGTCACCCAGCTGACGGCCGATGCCGTAGCTGACGCGGGTTTCGTCGGTGGACAGATTTACTTCGGACATGACACTGCTCCGCTGTGCGGACGGCCACAAGACTTGCCGTGCGTGCACAGCGCGTCCCGGCGCGCCCGGAACCAAAAGGGCGAGCAGACTAGCACAGATGCCGAACCTGTGTGGCAGGCCCTACAGGGCCGAGCGCCAGGCAAGCGGCACTTTCAGGCTCTCATCAACGCTGCCACCCAGGCCGCACATTTCATCGTGCACCGAGGTGTGTACAAGGTTGAACGGCAACAACGGAAAGTTATGCAGCAGATCCCGCGCATGCTCCACTGATCGCAACGTCAGCATGTTGCCTTTGAGATCACTCAACGGATACGCCGCCCCGTGCATCCGCGCTTCTAGCAGATAAATCCCGCCTTCCATGGAGATCAGGTTCAGCTCATCAACCTTCCTGGCGATGGCAAACGCATTCAGCTCTTGCAGGTTCATGAACGCACCTCACGCAGTGGCGAATCAGGACCTCTACAGGGATATGCCCGCGCGCACCAAAGCACAAGCCACAAACGACACCGCCCGTCTGTTTCGCAACAGACGGGCGGTGTTTTGGCAGTGATCAATTAATGATCAGTGCTTGGTGACCTTGTCCAGATAACCCATGGCGAACGCCGAGATCACGAAGGTCATGTGGATGATCACGTACCACATCAGGTGTTCGGGATCGACGTTCTTGGCGTCCATGAAGATGCGCAGCAAGTGGATCGAGGAAATCGCCACGATCGACGCCGCCACTTTCATCTTCAGCGACGAAGAGTCCATGGTGCCAAGCCAGTTGAGCTTTTCCTTGTTGTCGTCGATGTCCAGCTGCGAGACGAAGTTTTCGTAACCGGAAATCATCACCATCACCAGCAGGCCGCCAACCAGCGCCATGTCGATCAGCGAGAGCAGCACCAGGATCAGGTCCGATTCGGCCATCGAGAACACGTTGGGGATGACGTGGAAGACTTCCTGGAAAAATTTCAGTGCCAGCGCCAGCAACCCGAGGGACAGGCCGAAGTAGATCGGCGCCAGCAGCCAGCGCGAGGCGTACATTGCGTTTTCGAAAAAGCGTTCCATTGAATCTCACACAAGGGGGGTTGTAATCGGGGGCGAGTATAACAGCCAGCTGTGACAGCCAGAAACCGCCCGGCTCGCACCTCCGATCACCGCGACCTGCGTGTGTGTGCGATTTTTTTTCTGCTACTGTCCAAACCATTGACCGCCTAGCGAAAGTGGACAGGACGACTGGAAATGGATGTGCGATTACCGTTGAAGACTGCCGGAATTTGCCTCGCTCTGCTGCTGGGTGGTTGCTCTCCCGGCGAAGAGCAAAAACCCTCGGTCAGCCTCGACGCGAAGACGGCAACGTTCGAACACTCACTGGACGCCATTACCGACCCGAAACTCAAGGATGCCGTAACCGAACTCGGCGGCTCACTGCTGCTGCTCGAACGCGCGCGACTCAAGCTCGACAGCACAGAGCTGAAAACCGTCCACGGCGAAGACACCCTCGGCATCCTCAAGCACTACCCTTCCCCACAGGCGCTGGTCGATACGCTCATCAACGGTCTGTTCGTGCTGCACAAGGACGCCAGCTCCGATTATCTCACCGACCTGCAACCGGTATTCCCCTTCAACCTCAACGTTCCCGGTGGCTTCCCGTTTCCCCATGGCGTGGAATGGCAATCGGTGACGTTGAGCAATAAACGCGTGATCGCCTGGCAGCCGGAGTGGTCGGAAACCGACCCGGGCATTCAGCTCAGTCCTTCCAGCTCCAACGTCACCCACCCCGATGACCTGACCGTCACCTACCCGTTCATCGACGGTCTGAACGTGGACAAGAAAACCCAGCCGCAACCGGTGAGCCTGCAAGGCAAAGTCGAAGTCATCACCCCGCGCCGCCTGTTCAGCTTCAACCTGAGCCAGAAGGACGTCGGCCAAACTCGCACCGACGACAACCTCAGCGTCACCCTGCTGAAGCTGGAAAAAAACTACGCCGAAGTCGAATTCAGTAACAGCCTGCCACTGGCGCCCGAGGTCCAAGGGGTGCAGCTCAATCCGTTGATCGTTCAGGCCCGCGACAGCACCGGGCAATACCTGGTGCGCGCCGGTTCGATCAACGAGAGCCCGGCACAAGTGGCTTTCTACGAGAAACAACTGGCGCATCTGCAACAGCAGAAAACCTGGAGCGAAACCCTGGAAAAACAGCTCGAGGACGACCAGCAGGCCTTCGAGCAACAGCACCCGCGCCGTTACAACAAGGTCTACTTCAACGGCCCTGTCGAGACCCTGGAAGTCAGCGTGCTCGACTTCTCATCGGCGACCGTGACCCGCAAGGCGCTGGACCTGCCGGTGCGCACGTTCAGTCAGCACACCACGGAAAAAGCCATCCAGCCGCTGGACCCGGCGGTGGTGGTCTATGACGATCTGGCGCCGAACTGGCTCAAGGGCGCGAGCCTCACCGAGGAAGCGTTGAAGGCCGGCATCCGCATCCATCAGTCGGTGGAGGATCCGAGCGCTGCACGCATCGAGTTCTCTCACCGGCGGACCTTCAACGATGAGCTGCTCGGCGATGATTTCAGCCCGGGTGAAAGCCCGGTCACGTTCTTCACCGAGAAACGCAGCGGCAAACTCGATGAGCCGATCGAACTGCCGCCCGAGGCGTATCAAGTCGATCCGCTGCAGGCGACCATCACTTACGATTTGAACCTGTTCCCGGAAACCCCGGCGATTGCCGTGGGTTCGATGCCGTTGTTTCTCGCCAGCGTGGAGAAAAAGTCCTACGACGCCAAGTCGCTGCCCAAAGGCCTGGAGATCAAGAACAACACGCTGGTGGTCGACCTGAAACAGTTCCCGGCCAACGCCTGGCGATTCTTTGTCAAAGACGACAGCGGCAACTACCTGAAACAGATTCTGTCGGTCAGTCATGACGCGAGTGCGGAAGGTCCGGCGCTGTTCGGCGTGCATTACTTCTATGGCCGTCCAACGCACGTGGAGACCTATCAGCGAACTGAACTCAATACCGTGCAATACGGTTTTGAGGTCAAACTCGACAAGGCGCAGTTGCCCGACACTGCGCCGTGATTGCGCCTAATGGTCGAACATGCCGACCGTACGCCCACGCCCACCATTGATCTGACGGAGCTGGGCTTGCAGGTGCAGGCTCCAGATCTGCGGATCGTCGGCCAGTTCGTAACCATGCATCGTCAGGCTTTCGACGATGGTGTCGAGAATCGACTCGGCGGCGACCGGCCCATGAAACGGGCCCTGGGCCTTGATGGCGGAAGGTTGTTCACCGGCCATGCCGGCAGCGAAGAGCAAGGTCCACATGCCGTTATCGCCGGCCAACGGCTTGATGGCGCACTCGATACGGGTCACAAGACCCAGGCATTGACGGGTGAGGCAGAGGTTGCGCGACATGGCGGCGACCCTCGGTAAAGCCGGTGTTCAGCCCTCACGCGAAGGCTGTTTCGATCCAGTGATACTGTCGATGTCCTTGAGCTGAGAATAGAAGAAAAGTCTGCCGAGCAAGCCGGATAGAACCAGAAGGCGCCGAATGGTCATTGTGTGAATATTGGCGTCAGAGTAGTGGCACTTTTCCCGAAGATCACCGCAAAAAAAATGCAGGAGTGAGCCTGCTCGCGATAGCGGTGTATCAGTCAAAGCCACAGTGACTGATGAATTGCTATCGCGAGCAGGCTCACTCCTACAGTTTGCCCGGGTTAAGGCTTATGCCGGTTTGGCCTCTGCCAACGCCTCCTGCGCCAGCTCCTTCTCGGCCTCTTTCAGGTCCTCTTCGCTGATCATCTCGGCAATCACCCGCAGACGCTCCACCACCCGCGCGTTGACGCTGCCTTCGGGGAACTGACCGTCAGCATCCGGTGCACCGGCCGGCTCACCGACCAGCAGGCTCAACGCCTCGTCCGCCTGACGCACGGCGTACACGTGGAACTGCCCGGCGCGCACCGCCGCCAGGACCTTTTCGTCGAGCATCAGCGTGGCGACGTTGGCCTGCGGAATGATCGCGCCCTGCTCGCCGGTCAGCCCGCGTGCTTCGCAGAGGCGGAAGAAGCCTTCGATCTTCTCGTTGACCCCGCCGACCGCTTGTACTTCGCCAAACTGGTTGATCGAACCGGTGATCGCGAAGCACTGCTTGAGCGGGGTTTTCGACAGCGCCGAAATCAGCGTGCACGCCTCGCCCAGCGACGCACTATCACCATCGACATAACCGTAGGACTGCTCCAGGGCGATACTCGCGGAAATCGCCAACGGGAATTCCTGCGCGTAACGGCTGCCCAGATACCCGGTGAGGATCATCACGCCTTTGGAGTGGATCGGCTGGCCAAGGTTGACCTCGCGCTCGATGTCGACGATGCCGCTGCCGCCCGGGTACACCGTGGCGGAGATCCGCGCCGGCACACCGAACGCCGAATCGCCGACTTCCAGTACGGTCAGCCCGTTGCATTTGCCGACCGCTGCGCCGTCGGTGTCGATCAGGATGATCCCGGCGAGCATGTCGTCGAGAATCCGCGCCGACACCCGCCCGGTACGCGTGGCTTTGGCTTTCAGTGCGCGCTCGATATGCCCGGCGTCGGTCATTTCATCGCCGGCCAGGTGACGGATGAAATCCGCTTCGCTGACCAGTTGGAACAGATCGCCGATACGCGCCGACAAACGTCCCTGATGCTCGGCCAGCCGCGCGCTATAGGTCGCCAGACGGGCCACCGCATCGGCGGTCAGCGGCGCCATGCCTTCTTCCGACGTGCGGGTTTTCAGCAACTGGGCAAATTGCTCCAGGCTTTCGTCGACCATCGGAATGTCTTCGTCGAAATCGACCAGCACGCGGAACATCTCCTGGAAGTCCGGATCGAGATCCTGCAGCGTGTAATACAGCTGCCGCGCGCCAATGATGATGACCTTGACCTGTAGCGGAATGTGCTGCGGGTTGAGGGTCATGGTTGCGAAACGGCCCATCTCACCGAGAGGCGATTCCATTTTCAGCTTGCGCGATTGCAGGGCGCGTTTCAGCGCATCCCACACGAACGGCTCGCTGAGCATTTTTTCCGCTTCCAGAATCAGGAAGCCGCCATTGGCGCGGTGCAGCGCCCCCGGACGCAACTGCCGGTAGGTGGTGTAGAGCGCCCCCTGATCAGTGGTGTATTCGATGCGGCCGAACAGGTTTTCGTAGGTCGGGTGCGGCTCGAACACCACCGGCGCACCGCCGCTGGCCGGATGCCCGACCACCAGGCTCGGAGCGTATTGCTCTTCGAGCAGCTTGCGCGCAACGGCGTCGGTCTTGCTGTCGTCGACCAATTGCTCGACCACGGTTTTCAGCAGATACACCTGCATGGCTTGCAGGTAACCGCAGACCGCAGCGTTCTCCGCGTATTTCTCCGACAGCGGCGAGAGCAATGGCTGCAAGGCCAGGGTGATGGTTTCTTCGTTGAGCTGACGCAGTTGATTGTTCGATTCACGCTTCCACTGCGGCAGGCTGGCGAGTTCTTCGTTCAGGCGCTCCTCGAGGCCGGAGATGTCATCGTGGAAACGCTCGCGATCGGCTTCCGGCAACTGCGCGAACTCCGCCTCATCCAGCGCCTTGCCGTCGAGCATCGGGGTGAAGGCGATGTTGCTGCTGTCGCGGTACAGGGCGACGTCTTTTTCCAGGGCCAGACGCTCGATGATGTCGAGGGCCTTGTCATAGCGCTGATTGAAAGCGCGGTCGATGGCGCTTTTCTTTTGCTGGTAGGACGGGTGCTCGAACACTGCCGGAAACGTCGCCAGCAGGTTGTCGATCAGACCGTTGATGTCGCCGATGAACGAACCGGCAGTGCCCGATGGCAACTCCAGTGCGCGCGGCTCGCGCGGCTCATCGAAATTGTTCACGTAAACCCAGTCCGCCGGGGTCTGCAGGCGTTTGCCTTCGGCTTTCAGGTAGCGTTTGACGAACGAGAAGCGCCCGGTGCCGGGCTCGCCCATGACAAAGACGTTGTAACCGGGGCGTGGCATGGCCACACCGAACTGCAAGGCTTCGACCGCGCGTTCCTGGCCGAGCACACCGCGAAAGGGCTCCAGATCATTGGTGGTAGTGAAGCTGAACTGTTCAGCGGAAAACGGACGAGTCAGCGCTTCGGGCGCTATACGCAGGCTGGCAGCAACAGGATCAGGCATCGGACTTCCTTAACAATCAGGCGGGGCAGATAGCGGCATTCTGGCGCCGCCCGTGCCCCACTGGCAAGGCGCGCCATCTGCCAAAGCATAGACAACCGGCCCTCTGCGCAGCAGGTTCCCTGAAACCGGGGCTATTACCGAATCTTTTGTAAAAAATCACGGAACCGTTAGAACGTGCCTAAACTCCAAACTGCGCGGCTGGAACTAATACTGGCCCACTGGCTTCGTTTGGGTCTGTTTCGTACAGAGCTTGGGGGGCCAGAACCCTGTCCATTGGTATGCACACAAAGAGAACAAAGATATGAAACGGATTCTTCTCGGTACTCTCTTCACCGCTGTATCCATCAACGCAATGGCGCAAGCCCCGGGCGGCCCGGATTGCGGTTGGGGCAACATGCTGTTCGAAGGTCAGCGTGGCACCCCGGCGCACTTCCTCGCTTCCACCACCAACGGCACTTCCGGTAATGCCACGTTCGGCATGACGTCCGGCACCAACGGTTGCTCCACCAACGCGTCGCTGACGTACGGCGGCAAATCCTGGTTCGCCATGAATGGCATGATGAACGAACTGTCCGAAGACATGGCCAAAGGCAACGGCGAAGCGCTGACGACTTATGCCGTGGTACTGGGTGTGGCGCCGGAAGACCGTGCGCACTTCGCTGCCGTCACTCACGAACACTTCCAGCAGATCTTCAGCAAGGCTGACGTGACCGCTGAAGACGTGCATACCAACACTCTGGCCGTGCTGAAATCAGACCCACGTCTGGCCAAGTACGCGACTCAGGCTTAAGCTCGACCCCGCCCGCTTCCTTCGGGAAGCGGGTTTTGTTTTTGAATGCAATCAGTCCGCTGTGACGCTGAACCTGTGGCGAGGGGATTCATCCCCGTTCGGCTGCGAAGCCGTCGCCAAACCTGTGCATGCGCTGTATCTGATGCATTGGGAATACAGGTTCCGGGGCCGCTTCGCAGCCCAACGGGGATGAATCCCCTCGCCACAGGGTGGAGTGATTACACCCCGATCCGGGTTTTATTTTCTTTCGACTTAAGTTGCCACCTATGCTCAAACGCCTTGCCTGGCTGGCGCTCTGTGTCTGCGCCCCGCTATCCGCCGCGCCTCACATCGACCCTCAACGTTTGCAGCAACTGGCCAACGATCGTTTCTGGATTTCCCTCGGTCACTACGAAACCGCCAAGCTTGGCGGCTGGCGCAGCTATGTCAGCGACAAGAAGTTCTTCCTCGCGCCCGATGGCAACGAACACCCCGATCGTGAACTGGCCGCCACCGTGCAAGCGCTGTACGCCCCGGCCAGTCTCGGCGAGCAACACGCGCAGTGCGTGTACCCGGCGCGCACGCGCTGGCTGAAGGCACAGCTCAATCTCAGCGATCTGCCGACGCCGGAATGCGCCGAATACAAAAAATGGTTCAAGGATGTCTCGCCGCACAGCGCGGTGATGATTTTCCCGGCGGCTTATCTCAACAGTCCTTCGTCGATGTTCGGCCACACCTTGCTGCGCATCGACCAGGCTGATGTACAAGCCGACAAGACTTCACTGCTGAGTTACGCGATCAACTTCGGCGCCTACATCGAAGGCTCGGACAACAGCATCCTCTACGCCTGGAAAGGCTTGATGGGCGGCTATCCGGGGCTGTTCGCGCTGGTGCCCTATCAGGAAAAACTCTCCGAATACCGCAGCCTGGAAAACCGCGACTTGTGGGAGTACCGGCTGAACCTGACGCAGGAAGAAACCGCACGCATGGTCGAACATGTGTGGGAGCTGAAGCAGATCCAGTTCGACTATTTCTTCTTCGACGAAAACTGCTCGTATCGCCTGCTTGAGCTGCTGCAAGTGGCACGGCCGAGCCTGCGCCTGACCGAGCAATTCCCGTTGACCGCCATTCCCACCGACACGGTCAAAGCGGTGAAGGAAGCCGGGCTGGTGGAAAGCATCCAGTACCGCCCGTCCCGCGAGCGTGAACTGCTCAGCCGTGCCGAGCCGTTGAACAGTGACGAACAGCAATGGGTGCTGAAAGTCAGTGCCGATCAACAGGTGTTGCAGGACCCGGCGTTCAAAACGCTGCCCCGTGACCGCCAAGCATTGATCATCGACGCGGCATATCGCCTGGAGCGCTACCGCGCCAACGGTCAGGAACGCGACTCGCAACGGGCACAGCGCAGCTTCGAACTGCTGCGGGCGATCAACAAGAATCCGGCGCCGGAGCTGGACATCCCGCAACCCGGCCTGCCCGAGGACGGCCACGAATCGCGCACCTGGCAGGCCGGTCTCGGCACCCGAGGCGACCGCGCCTTCGGCGAATACGGCTTGCGCATGGCTTACCACGACCTCAACGACAACGCCGAGAGCTTCCCGCTCGGCGCGCAGATCGAGATCCTGCAGATGAAACTGCGCCAGTACGAAGGCAACCAGTGGCAGTTCCAGCAACTGGATCTGGCGACCATCCGCTCGCTGACCCCGCGCAATGAGTTGTTGCAGCCGTTGTCATGGCAAGTCACCGGCGGCCTTGAGCGTGTGCCCGGCAAGCACGATGACGAAACCCTGGTCAGCCACGTCAACGGTGGCGGTGGCGGCACCTGGCAACTGGGCGAAGACATGCTCGGCTTTGCCCTCGGCACCGTGCGCATCGAGCACAACAATGACTTCGCCGGGTTCATCACCCCGGCGGCCGGTTTCAACAGCGGCGTGCTGTGGAAAAACCCGCTGGGCAATCTCAGCGTCGAGGCGAAGGGCGATTACTTCACCAACGGCGAAGTGCGCCGCAGCCTGAGCCTGAACCAGCAGTGGGAGCTGTCACGCAACCTCGGTTTGCGTCTGAGTGCGCAGCGTGAGTTCAGCCATCTCGCCACGCCGGAAACAGAGGTCATGCTTGAAGTGAAGTGGTATCACTACTGATCTGAAGCCCGACAAATTCCCCCTGTGGGAGCGAGCCTGCTCGCTCCCACATTTGGTCTTGTGGTGTTAATGGATTTTTCACGGGGCTTCGACAGCCGTGTCATGAATCAGCTTCTAGACTTTCCCCATAAGCCGGACAACCGGCGCGGGAGAGTGCGATGTGGCGGTGTGCGGGTTTGCTGGGTGTTGTGCTGTTACTGGGCGGTTGCCAGACCACCCATGAAGATTTGATCGCCAGAGGTTATCCACCGGCCTTCGCCGATGGTTTTGACGATGGTTGCGTCAGCGGACGGCAAGCCGCCGGCTCGATCAGTGGCGAGTTTCGCAAGAACGTGCCGCGCTATCTCAAGGACAAGCAATACGCCGAAGGCTGGACCGACGGCTTTCGCCAGTGTCAGGCGATGCTGGAGAACAAGGATCGCGAAGAATATCGCAACGAGCACTGGGACGAACGCGAGCGTGCCTGGCAGCAGCAGAAAGATCAGGACGCCGGACGAGCCTATCGCTCGCAATAGGTCGTTTCCAGACATCCAGTGAAACCAAATGCCGGCGACCATGGACCAATTCCTATCACAGGAGGACACCATGAGCCGCGCTTTCGTCAACGAAGACAACGCCGCCGCGCAAGCCGATCAGCCCGTCGAACGGCAGGTCAGCGCGCAGCCCAATTACGTCACACCACAAGGCCTGGCACAGTTGCAGGCCAAAGTCGCCGACTTGCAGACCCTGCACGCCGAACAATCAGCCAAAGGCGAGCAGGCCGACAAGCAGCGTCTGGCCGATCTGGAACGGGATCTGCGCTATTTCAATCAGCGCCTGAGCAGTGCGCAGGTCGCCGCCCCTGCGACGTCTACCGACAAGGTGCAGATCGGCAGCTGGGTGACTTACGCCGACGAACACGACACCGAACGCCGAGTGCAACTGGTCGGCGAAGATCAGGCCGACGCCAGTCAGGGCCTGATCAACTGGGCCTCGCCGTTGGGCCGGGCATTGCTCGGTGCCCGGCTCAATGACGAAGTGCTGTGGCAGCGCCCCGCTGGCGATCAGATGATCGAAGTGATCCGCATCGAAGCGGGTTAAACCACGCCTTGGGCGAGCATCGCATCGGCGACTTTGACGAAACCGGCGATGTTCGCGCCTTTGACGTAGTTGACCTGGCCGTTCTCTTCACCGTAATGCACACAGGCGTGGTGGATCGACTGCATGATCGCGTGCAGCTTGCTGTCCACCTCACCCGCCGTCCACAGCAGGCGCATGGCGTTCTGCGACATCTCCAGACCGCTCACCGCAACCCCGCCGGCGTTGGACGCCTTGCCCGGCGCAAACAGAATGCCGGCCTCGATGAAGATATCCACAGCCGCAAGCGTCGTCGGCATGTTGGCGCCTTCGGCCACGCACACGCAGCCGTTGCGCAGCAGGGTTCGCGCAGCCTCGGCGTCGAGTTCGTTCTGGGTGGCGCAAGGCAGCGCGATGTCGCACGCCAGCGACCACGGCAGCTGCCCGGCGCGGAATTCCAGGCCAAACGCGGTCGCCAGCTCGCTGATGCGTCCGCGCTTCACGTTCTTCAACTCCAGCAACGCCAGCCATTGCTCTTCGCTCAGGCCGGACTCGCAGTACAACGTGCCTTCGGAGTCGGACAAGGAAATCACTTTGCCGCCGAGATCCATGACCTTGCGCGCCGCGTACTGGGCGACGTTGCCCGAACCGGAGATCGCCACGCGTTTGCCTTCGACGGCCTGCCCGCGGCGCTTGAGCATTTCTTCAGCGAAATACACACAACCGAAACCGGTGGCTTCCGGGCGAATCAGGCTGCCGCCGTAGGTCATACCCTTGCCGGTCAACACGCTGGTGAACTGGTTGCTCAGGCGTTTGTACTGGCCGAACAGGAAACCGATCTCCCGCGCACCGACGCCGATATCGCCGGCCGGCACGTCGACGTCGGCGCCGATGTGGCGGTACAACTCGCTCATGAACGCCTGGCAGAAACGCATGACTTCGGCATCGCTCTTGCCCTTCGGATCGAAGTCCGAACCGCCCTTGCCGCCGCCCATGGGCAGCGAGGTCAGGGAGTTCTTGAAGGTCTGTTCGAAGGCGAGAAACTTCAGCACGCCCATATTCACCGAAGGATGGAAGCGCAAGCCGCCCTTGTACGGGCCGATGGCGCTGTTCATTTGAATACGGAAACCGCGATTGACCTGGACCTTGCCCTGATCGTCGACCCACGACACACGGAACACCACTGCGCGCTCCGGCTCGCAGATGCGCTCCAGAATGCCCGAGGTCAGGTAACGCGGATTGGCTTCGAGAAACGGCCACAGACTGCGCAAGACTTCTTCGACGGCCTGGTGGAATTCGGGTTGATCCGGGTCGCGTTTTTTCAGCCGGGCGAGGAAGGATTCGACGGATTCGATCATGGGAAAAGTCTCGGCAAATTTATTGTCGTTGGAAGCGATTGAGCCGGACTGTAGCAAACGATTTGCGCACAGGAACAGCGCAAAATGTCGCAGTTATGAAATTAAATGGTGCACAGGATATAAATCAGGCGGTTTTTTTGGGCTTTTTGCACCTGTATGGTGATTCTAAATTTGAGTTATGCACCAACAGTTATACCGCCTTCGCGAGCAAGCTCGCTCCCACATTTGAAATGCGTTCCCCTGTGAGAGCGAGCTTGCTCGCGAAGGGGTCGCGACTCGGTCCCGCTGACAAAACCCGGGCAAAAAAAACGGAGCCCGAAGGCTCCGCTCTTTATGCAACCAACCCGAATCAGGCCAGTTTTTTGTGGCGTACCCGGTGTGGCTGGGCAGCCGCTTCGCCGAGGCGCTTTTTGCGGTCGGCTTCGTACTCGGTGTAGTTGCCTTCGAAGAACACCGCTTGCGAGTCGTCTTCGTACGCCAGGATGTGGGTCGCGACGCGGTCCAGGAACCAGCGATCGTGAGAGATCACAATGGCGGCGCCCGGGAAGTCCAGCAGGGCTTCTTCCAGGGAACGCAGGGTTTCAACGTCGAGGTCGTTGGACGGTTCGTCGAGCAGCAGGACGTTGCCGCCCTCCTTCAGGGTCAGCGCCAGGTGCAGGCGACCGCGCTCACCACCGGACAGGTCCTTGACGAACTTCTGCTGGTCGCCGCCCTTGAAGTTGAAGCGACCGACATAAGTACGCGACGGGATCTCGTAGTTGCCGATGCGGATCTGGTCGGAACCGTCGGAGATCTGCTGGAACACCGTCTTGCTGCCGTCGAGGTCTTCACGGCTCTGGTCCACGCAGGCCAGTTGCACGGTTTCGCCGACTTCGATGGTGCCCGAATCCGGCGTTTCCTTGCCCATCAGCATGCGGAACAGGGTCGACTTACCGGCACCGTTACCACCGATCACGCCGACGATGGCGCCTTTCGGCATGGAGAACGACAGGTTGTCGATCAGCACGCGATCGCCGTAGCCCTTGGTGACGTTCTTGAATTCGATGACCTTGTCGCCCAGGCGCGGACCGGCCGGGATGTAGATCTCGTTGGTTTCCGAACGCTTCTGGAATTCCTGCGACTGCATTTCTTCGAAGCGTTGCAGACGTGCCTTGGATTTCGACTGGCGGGCCTTGGCGCCTTTGCGCACCCACTCCAGTTCTTCCTTCATGGCTTTTTCGTGAGCCGACTGCTGCTTGGATTCGGCCGCCAGACGATCGGATTTGGCTTCCAGCCAACCCGAGTAGTTACCCTCGTAAGGAATGCCCGCGCCGCGGTCGAGTTCCAGAATCCAGCCAGCGACGTTGTCCAGGAAGTAACGGTCGTGCGTGATCGCAACCACGGTACCCGGGAAGTCGTGCAGGAAGTGCTCCAGCCAGGCTACGGAGTCGGCATCCAGGTGGTTGGTCGGTTCGTCGAGCAGCAGCATGTCCGGGGCGGACAGCAGCAGACGGCACAGGGCCACACGGCGCTTTTCACCACCGGACAGGTGTTCGACTTTTGCGTCCCAGGCCGGCAGGCGCAACGCATCGGCAGCAACTTCCAGTTGACGCTCGAGGTTGTGACCATCGCTGGCCTGCAGGATCGCTTCGAGCTTGGCCTGTTCGGCAGCCAGCTTGTCGAAGTCGGCATCCGGATCGGCGTAAGCGGCGTACACCTCGTCCAGACGCGCTTGCGCATCCTTGATCACGCTGACCGCTTCCTCGACCACTTCACGCACGGTCTTGGCCGGATCCAGTTGTGGCTCTTGCGGCAGATAACCGATGTTCAGATCCGGCATCGGACGGGCTTCGCCCTCGAACTCGGTGTCGACGCCAGCCATGATTTTCAGCAGCGTGGATTTACCCGAACCGTTGAGGCCGAGTACGCCGATCTTGGCGCCGGGGAAGAACGACAGCGAAATGTTTTTCAGGATTTCCCGCTTCGGCGGAACAACTTTGCCCAGCCGATGCATGGTGAAGACGTATTGAGCCATGGAGAACCTTGGGTCAGTGACAGATGAATGATTGGAGCGCAGGCGATGCCCGGCCAGACCGATGCGCGTCGTTCACTAGACCACTTGATGGCCATCAATGCGTGCGCGCTGAAAAAGTCTGATTCTAGGAGCTGGAACGCTCCCGCGTAACCGGCAAAGCTACCTTAATGACCGGTGGCAGTCCAGCCGAGTGGGGCTGGCACTTCGCCACAACTCAAGGCATGCTAGCCGCCCTTTGGGCGTCCGGCTTATAGTGCACGTCGCGCCAGTCCAGCCAAATCGCAGGATTACAGCTTGTCCAACGTCACTCCGCCAGCCTCTGTGAGCAGCCTCCAACCGGCGCCCGGCTCGCCCCTGCGCGGAACATTGAAGGGCGCGCTGGCGACGCTGGTGCTTTTATTGCTGGCCTTGCTGTTCTGGCAACTGCTCGATCAACTGCGTGAAACCCAGAAAAACCAGCGTCAGTACACCATCGACTACACCGCCGATCTCGCTTCGCAGGTCAGCCTGAACATGGCGCTGAACGCGCAAATCGCCCTCAACCTGCTACCGATCGTCGAACAACCGCAATCGGCCGACGAACAGCAGGCCTTGCTGCGCAAGCTGCAGCGTTCGCTGCCGGACCTGCGCAGCATCGCGCTGCTCAGCCCTTCCGGCAGAATCATCAGCGACAGCGCCGCCAACAGTGCTGACGCCGACTACCTCACCGAACTGGTGCGCCGCAGTCATTCGCAAGCCCATTATTTCAGCAACGCCGATGACGGGTCGGTGGTGCACCTGTTACTGCATCAGGCCAGTGGCAGCTCCCGCGGCTATTGGGCCCTGCGTCTGACGCCGACATTTTTCGATTCGCTGACCAAACAGAACGAAGCCGGAGCGCGGCCCCTGTGGCTGGTGGAAAACCGCGTCAACCATCAGATCATCAGCCGCGACGAAGCCCTGCCCGCAGCCAAACCCGGTGTCCTGACACCGGACGATCTGGCCAACACCGTGCTGACCGTGCCGCTGAGCAGCAGCGACTGGCAGTTGCGTGGTCTGTTCGATCGGCAGCGCGTACTCGAAGAACTGCTCCCGGCGTTCATCGGCAAATGCCTGTTGGGCCTGGCCTTCTCGATGTTGCCGGTGATCGCGCTGCTGAACATGCGTCGTCGCCAGCGTCAGGTGCATGAAGGGCGTCGGCGTTATCAGGATATTTTCGAAGGCACCGGCGTCGCGCTGTGTGTGCTGGACCTGTCCGGGCTCAAGCAATTCTTCGACAGGGCGCAGATTCAGACCAGCGATCAGCTCAAGGCCTGGCTCGACCAACCGGTGCAACGCCAGCAACTGCTGCAGGAATTGCGCGTCACCGAGGTCAACCAGGTGGCGCTGCAACTGCTCAACGTCAATTCCTGCGAACACGCCTGGCAGCTGTTGATTGACGGCCATCCGCACTACCACTGCGCGATCGGCAATCAGGTGCTCGACGCCGTCCTGCAGCAGCAAAAGCAGCTGGAACTGGAAGTCAAACTGCCGAACAGTAACGGCCGCGACCAGCACCTGTGGATGGTATTGCGCCTGCCGCAGGAACAGCACGACTACAAAGCGGTGATCCTCAGCATCAACGACATCACCAGCCGCAAGCTGATCGAGCTGTCGTTGCTGGAGCGCGAAGGTTTCTGGTCGGACGTGGTGCGCACCGTGCCGGATCATCTGTACGTGCAGGACGTGATCAGCCAGCGGATGATTTTCAGCAACCACCACCTCGGCCAGACCCTCGGTTACAACCGCACCGAACTGCATCAGATGGGCGAGTACTTCTGGGAAATCCTCCTGCACCCGGAAGACGCCGATTACTACCACCGTTCGCGGCAGATGCAGCGGCACGCCGGCTACAGCCAGTTGCTGCAATGCCAGTTGCGTTTCCGTCATCGTGACGGCAAGTGGCGGCGTTTCGATATTCGCGAGCAGGCGCTGGCCCGGGACAAACACGATCAGGTCACGCGGATCATCGGCGTGGCCAAGGACATCACCGAACAGATCGAGGCCAGCGAATCCCTGCGCGACAGCGAACAGCGCTACCGCATGCTCGCCGAAAGCATCAGCGACGTGATTTTCTCCACCGACAGCAAGCTGTCGCTGAACTACGTCAGCCCGTCGGTGCAGGCAGTGCTGGGCTACGACGCCGAGTGGATTTTCCAGAACGGCTGGCAATCGACCATCGCCAACCCGCAACAGCTGAGCGGCATTTACTCCCTGATGGACCGGGTCAGCAAAGCGCTCGACAAGCCTGAACAACTGGCCGTGCTGCGCAACCAGGTGCAGACCCAAATGTTCCTGTTCGATTGCCTGCGCGCAGACGGCCGCAAGATTCCGATCGAACTGCGCCTGGTGCTGGTGTGGGACGAACATGGCGCGTTCGAAGGCGTGCTCGGCGTCGGCCGCGACATCAGCCAGCAACGCCGCGCCGAAAAAGACCTGCGCATGGCCGCTACGGTATTTGAACACTCGACGTCGGCGATCCTGATCACCGACCCCGCCGGCTACATCGTGCAGGCCAACGAAGCCTTCAGCCGGGTCAGCGGTTACGCCGTGTCGGAGGTGCTCGATCAGTTGCCGAACATGCTCACCGTCGACGAGCAACAGGACGCGCACCTGCGCTACGTGCTCAAGCAATTGCACCAGCACAGCACCTGGGAAGGCGAAGTCTGGCTCAAGCGCCGTAATGGCGAGCATTACCCGGCGTGGGTCGGCATCACTGCGGTACTCGACGATGAAGGCGACCTCGCCAGTTACGTGTGCTTCTTCAGCGACATCAGCGAGCGCAAGGCCAGCGAACAGCGGATTCACCGCCTCGCCTACTACGACGCCCTGACCCATCTGCCAAACCGCACGCTGTTCCAGGATCGCCTGCACACCGCACTGCAATCGGCCGAGCGGCAGAAGTCGTGGGTGGTACTGATGTTCCTCGACCTCGACCGTTTCAAACCGATCAACGACTCCCTCGGCCACGCCGCCGGCGACCGCATGTTGAAAGACATGGCCACGCGCCTGCTGGCCTGCGTCGACGATGACGACACCGTGGCGCGCATGGGCGGCGACGAATTCACCTTGCTGCTGCAACATCGCTCCAGCCGCGAAATGGCCTTGAACCGGGCGATTCATGTCGCCGAGCAGATCCTCGCCAGCCTGGTGCGGCCGTTTGTGCTCGAAGGTCGTGAATTCTTTGTCACCGCGAGTATCGGTATCGCCCTGAGTCCGCAGGACGGCAACGAACTCAGCCAGTTGATGAAGAACGCCGACACCGCGATGTACCACGCCAAGGAACGCGGCAAGAACAACTTCCAGTTCTACCAGGCCGACATGAACGCCAGCGCGCTGGAACGTCTGGAGCTGGAAAGCGACCTGCGCCACGCCCTCGAACAGAACGAATTCGTCCTGTATTACCAGCCGCAATTCAGCGGCGACGGCAAACGCCTGACCGGCGCTGAAGCGCTGCTGCGCTGGCGTCATCCGCGTCGCGGACTGGTGCCGCCGGGGGATTTCATTCCGGTGCTGGAAGAGCTCGGTCTGGTGGTAGACGTGGGCGACTGGGTGATCAGCGAGGCCTGCCGTCAGCTCAAGACCTGGCACCAGAGCCGGGTGCGGGTGCCGAAGGTCTCGGTGAACATTTCCGCGCGACAGTTCTCCGATGGCCAGCTCGGCACGCGGATCGCCACGATCCTGCGCGAAACCGGCCTGCCGCCGGCGTGCCTGGAGCTGGAACTGACCGAAAGTATCCTGATGCGCGAAGTCAGCGAGGCGATGCAGATTCTCGCCGGCCTGAAAAACCTCGGCCTGAGCATTGCGGTCGACGACTTCGGCACCGGTTATTCATCGTTGAATTACCTCAAGCAATTCCCGATCGACGTGCTGAAGATCGACCGTACCTTCGTCGATGGCTTGCCGTCCGGTGAACAGGACGCGCAGATTGCTCGGGCGATCATCGCCATGGCCCACAGCCTGAACCTGGCGGTGATCGCCGAAGGCGTGGAAACCCATGAGCAACTGGACTTCCTGCGCGAGCACGGTTGCGATGAGGTGCAGGGCTATCTGTTCGGCCGGCCGATGCCGGCGAGCCGGTTTGAGGCGCAGTTCAGTAACGACGCCCTCTTCATGTTCGACTGAAACCTTCGGGTGTTGCTCCTGACCTCATCGCTGGCAAGCCAGCTCCCACAGGGATGGATGGCGATCACGAAATCCTGCGGCCACTCCGGTTTCCCCGAGGACTTGCCGTGGATCAATATTCTCCGATTGAAACACAGACATTGTGGGAGCTGGCTTGCCAGCGATGGGGCCGGCAGATGCACCGCACATCTGTCATGAATGCCACTTGTCTGCGACATGATGTCGTTTCATATGCCATCCAAAACCCATTGAGTTAGAATGCCCCCCTTTTCTGCCCCCGATCCTTGAGGACCGCCATGTTCAGCCGTGATTTGACTATTGCCAAGTACGACGCCGATCTCTTTGCCGCCATGGAGCAAGAAGCTCAGCGCCAGGAAGAGCACATTGAGCTGATCGCTTCGGAAAACTACACCAGCCCTGCGGTGATGGAAGCTCAAGGCTCGGTACTGACCAACAAGTACGCCGAAGGCTACCCGGGCAAGCGCTACTACGGTGGTTGCGAGTACGTCGACGTTGTTGAGCAGCTTGCAATTGATCGTGCAAAAGAGCTGTTCGGCGCCGATTACGCCAACGTTCAGCCGCACGCCGGTTCGCAAGCCAACGCCGCGGTCTACCTGGCCCTGCTGCAAGGTGGCGACACCATCCTGGGCATGAGCCTGGCCCATGGTGGTCACCTGACCCACGGCGCCAGCGTGTCGTCCTCCGGCAAGCTGTACAACGCGGTGCAGTACGGCATCGACGCCAACGGCCTGATCGACTACGACGAAGTCGAGCGTCTGGCCGTTGAGCACAAGCCGAAAATGATCGTGGCCGGTTTCTCTGCCTACTCGCAGATCCTCGACTTCCCGCGCTTCCGTGCAATCGCTGACAAAGTCGGTGCCTACCTGTTCGTCGACATGGCTCACGTAGCCGGTCTGGTCGCCGCTGGCGTCTACCCGAACCCGGTGCCTTTCGCTGACGTCGTGACCACCACCACCCACAAGACCCTGCGCGGTCCACGTGGCGGCCTGATCCTGGCGCGCGCCAACGCCGAGATCGAGAAAAAGCTGAACTCCGCAGTATTCCCGGGCGCCCAGGGTGGCCCGCTGGAGCACGTGATCGCCGCTAAAGCGATCTGCTTCAAGGAAGCGCTGCAGCCTGAGTTCAAGGCTTACCAGGAACAAGTGGTGAAGAACGCCCAGGCCATGGCCGAAGTGTTCATCGCGCGCGGTTTCGACGTAGTCTCCGGCGGTACCAAGAACCACCTGTTCCTGCTGTCGCTGATCAAGCAGGACATCTCCGGTAAAGACGCCGACGCCGCTCTGGGCAAAGCGTTCATCACCGTGAACAAGAACTCCGTGCCTAACGATCCACGCTCGCCATTCGTCACTTCCGGCCTGCGTTTCGGTACCCCGGCTGTGACCACTCGCGGCTTCAAGGAAGCAGAGTGCAAAGAGCTGGCTGGCTGGATCTGCGACATCCTGGCTGACCTGAACAACGAAGCGGTGATCGACGCCGTGCGTGAGAAAGTCAAAGCCATCTGCAAGAAACTGCCGGTGTACGGCGCTTAATTGCGACGTTAAACCCGCAGCATGAAAAAACCGGCCAGTGATGGCCGGTTTTTTTTCGCCTGCAAAAAATTTTCAAACCCGTGAATGGCTCAAGAACGCGGCATTGCCCCTGACTGGTCAGACCGGTCATGCCAATTCGTCATTTTTCACTTGCGATCCCGCCAAAACCAATCCTAGACTGCGCCTGCACTGGACATACCGGTAAGACCACAATAATTAAGTCCTCAATCTGATGCGCCCCGCGCACGGCAGCCAGGACACCGACCAGGATTCCTCCCATGCTCAGATGGTGCTCGCGTTCAATCTTCCTCCAAGTGGTTCTCGGACTGGTGCTTGGCATCGTCTGCGGGCTGACCCTTCCCGAATACTCTGCTCAACTCAAACCGCTCGGCGACGGCTTCATCAAACTGATCAAGATGCTCATCGGCCTGATCGTGTTCTGCGTGGTGGTCAGCGGCATCAGCGGCGCGGGTGATCTGAAAAAGGTCGGGCGCATCGGCCTCAAATCGGTGATCTACTTCGAAGTGCTGACCACCCTCGCGTTGGTGATCGGCCTGGTATTCGCCTTCAGCACCGGCATTGGCAGCGGCGCGAATATCCATCTTGAACAATTGTCTGCCGCCGACATGGGCGACATCGCCGAACGCGGTCAACACATACACACCACCACGCAGTTCCTGATGGATTTGATTCCGACCTCGGTGCTCGGCGCCTTCGCCGACAACAACATCCTGCAAGTGCTGCTGTTCTCGGTGTTGTTCGGCAGTGCCTTGAATCTGGTCGGTGAAGCAGCATCCGGGATCTCGCGGTTGATCAACGAACTGAGCCATGTGATTTTCCGGATCATGGGCATGATCGTGCGTCTGGCGCCAATCGGGGTGTTCGGCGCCATTGCTTTCACCACCAGCAAATACGGTCTCGATTCGCTGCAACACCTGGGCAGCCTGGTCGGCCTGTTCTACCTGACCTGCATGGCGTTCGTCAGCGTGATTCTGGGTCTGGTGATGCGTGCGTCCGGCCTGCGTCTGTGGCCGTTGCTCAAATACCTGCGCGAAGAATTGCTGATTGTCATGGGCACCGCCTCCTCCGACGCCGTGCTGCCACAAATCATGCGCAAACTTGAACATCTCGGCATTGGCAGCTCGACGGTCGGCCTGGTGATCCCCACTGGCTACTCGTTCAACCTCGACGGTTTTTCGATCTACCTGACCCTGGCGATTGTGTTTATCGCCAACGCCACCGGCACACCACTGGCCATGACCGACTTGCTGACCATTCTGCTGGTGTCGCTGATCACCTCCAAAGGCGCCCACGGCATTCCCGGCTCGGCACTGGTGATTCTGGCGGCCACGCTGACGGCGATTCCGGCAATCCCGGTGGTCGGTCTGGTGCTGGTCCTGGCCGTGGACTGGTTCATGGGCATCGGCCGCGCACTGACCAACCTGATCGGCAACTGTGTCGCCACCGTGGCCATCGCCCGTTGGGAAAAGGACATCGACGTGCAACGCGCAAACAAAGTACTCAGCGGTCAGCAGGGCTACACCTTTCAACCGCGTAAAACAGCAACTCCGGCGCACCAGCAAGAGTTCTGATTTAACTCCTGCAGGAGCTGCCGCAGGCTGCGATCTTTTGATCTTCGTTTGCCGGCTCCTGACGGGCACATGGAGCAAGACAAGTGATTACCACATCAACCGTCGTCAACTCAGTCGTAGAAAAACTGCGCAGCGCCCTCGCCCGTGGCCAGTGGCGCTCCGGCGAGATGCTGCCGGGCCAGCGCGAACTGGCCGAGCAACTGGGCATCAGCCGCCCAAGCCTGCGCGAAGCGGTCATCGTCCTGGAAACCCTCGGCCTTGTACGCTCGATGCCGGGCAAAGGCGTGGTCGTGCTCGATGCGCAAATGAGCGACAGCCAGAATCACGACAGCGCAGTCGCCGGCGCCAGCCTCGAAGACGTGCTGCAACTGCGCTACACCCTGGAACCGTTCATCGTCGGTCTGGTGGCGCAGTCGATCAGCAGCAAGGAAGTCGGGCAACTGCGCCTGACCTTGATGGACATGCGCGAAGCGCTGGAAGCGGGCGACAGCGAAGCCGGAGTCAGCGCCTACATCGCCTTTCACGAAGAATTGTTCACCCTGACCTCCAACCCGATCTTCCAGAGCGTGGTGCAACAGACCAGCAACGCCCTCAAGCAAAGCGCCGAAGTGTTGCGCAATTCGCCCGAACACTTGGCCGAACGCCTGGAAGAAAACGAGGCGGTGGTACGCGCCATCCGCAGCAAGAACAGCGCCCAGGCCAGCGCCGAAATGCGTCGGCACATTCTGCGTGAGGGCCAGCGGATGGGTATCGAACTGAATATTCCGGATGACCACTTGAGTCGCTGACCCCAACTGGAGACAGGCCATGAACAGTTTTGCCGCAGCGTCGCCCACTCGCCAGCCCCCGACGCCCCTGCCCTTCTCCCGCCCGCGCGCACCGGCGGCGGATCTGTATCCGCGACTGTTCGATGCGATTCTCGAGCGGCGCATCCATTCGGCCAGCCGTTTTACCGAAGACAGCCTGAAAGACATGTTCGGCGCCAGCCGTGCAGACGTGCGCCGGGTACTGACCCAACTGTCACATGAGCACATCATTGTGCTGCGGGCCAATCACCGGCCACGGGTGGCGGAACCGGATCCGGAGCAGACACGGCAAGCTCTGCAGGCGCGGCGCCTGACCGAAAGCACGCTGGTGTATCTGGCCTGTCAGCGCCCGCAGGCAGACGCTTTGAAGCGCGTGCGCACGCTGATCGAGCGCGAGCGCCTGGCCATCGAACAGGATCGGCGGGGGGCGGCGATTCGCTTATCCGGAGAGTTTCATCTGCAGTTGGCGCAAATGGCGGGGAATGCCCCGCTGGCGCATTTTCTCGGCAGCCTGGTGCCGCTGACGTCACTGGCGATTGCGCGAAGTAAGTGCCAGACGCACAGCTGTTGCGCGTGGCAGGAGCATCTGGCGTTGATCGAGGCGGTGGAGCAAGGCGATGCTTCCACGGCCGGGATGCTGATGAATCGACATCTGGATCATCTTGAGCAGACGCTGCTGGGGCCAACCGTCAAGCGTTGTGTTGTCGGTTAAATCGCCTTCGCGAGCAAGCTCGCTCCCACAGTTGACCGCATTTCTCTGGACAGAATACGGTCTCCTGTGGGAGCGAGCTTGCTCGCGAAGAGGCCATCACTGACAACCAAGATCCATCAGGCAGAAGCCACTTTGGCAAACCCCGCCCGAATCTTCTCTTCCGGCAAATCATCGGCAATAAACACAATTACGCTTTCCCGCGCCTCACCCTCGGCCCATTCGGTATCCCAGTCGAAACCATAGAGCTTCAGCACGCCCTGAAACACCAGGCGCCGATCCTCACCAGCGATGTTCAGTACGCCTTTGTAGCGCAGCAATTGCTTGCCGTGGTCTTCCAGCAGCTCATTCATGAACTCGCTGAGCTGATCGATATCCAGCGGTTGCTCAGTGCGCAGCACCAGGCTGGAGATACGGTCGATGGAGGGCGCCTTGCTGACCGGACGCAGACTCACCCCGCCGCCGAGATCAGCGTTGAGGTTGAAGCCGCGCACATCCAGCAGTTCAGCCAGATTGATCTTGCCATGTTCGACCACGCGGATCGGCGCACGACGGTTGATTCGCGTCAGGCGTTCGCTCAGCGCGGTGAACGTCGCCTCGTCCACCAGATCGGTCTTGCTCACCAGCAAGCGGTCGGCGAAACCGATCTGTGCCTGGGCGATGGTCTGGGTCAGGTGCAGATCGGCGTGGGCGGCATCCACCAGGGTGATGATGCCGTCAAGCAGGTAGCGCTCGCGCAGTTCTTCCTCAATGAAGAAGGTTTGCGCCACCGGGGCCGGGTCGGCCAGGCCAGTGCACTCGATCACCAGACGGTCGAAGGCGATTTCGCCGCTGTCCAGGCGTTCGAGCAGAAGGTACAGGGCCTTGGTCAGGTCAGTGTGAATGGTGCAGCAGACGCAGCCGTTGGCCAGGGTCATGACTTGCACCGGCTCATCACCCAGCAACTGAGTGTCGATGCCGGCGTCGCTGAATTCGTTTTCGATCACGGCGATTTTCAGGCCGTGCTCGGCTTTGAGCAGGTGCCGCAGCAAGGTGGTCTTGCCGGCGCCGAGAAAACCGCTGAGTACCGTGACCGGAATGGGAGAGGACAAAACTCGATCTCCTTCAAATGAATGAACAACACAAAAACAAATGTGGGAGCGAGCTTGCTCGCGAAAGCGGTGTGCCAGTCAAATTATTCATCAACTGACACTCCGTATTCGCGAGCAGGCTCGCTCCCACAGGGATTACCTCAACCTTGCGCTGTCAGCTCAACAGCACTTCGGCCCACCCTTGCCACCGTAACGGGCTTCCTGACGTTCGCGAAAGAACATCTCGTAGCTCATCACCGGTTTGTCCGGGTGCTTGGTTTGCATATGCTCGACGTAGGTGTCGTAGTCGGGCATGCCGACCATCAGGCGCGCGGCCTGACCGAGGTATTTACCGAGGCGACTCAGGTCATTGAACATGGTGCAATCCTCTGGTTACGCATCCGGCAGAGCCTGGAATGGCGATTCTTTATCCGTACGCTCTTTTTTGCCCCAGGCGGCGATGCCGACCTTGAGCGCGTAGAACAGGATGCTGAAGACCACGAACAGGAACAGCGCGGTAAGCGTTGCGTTGGTGTAAGCGTTGAAGATCACGTGCTGCATTTGCTCAACGCTTTTTGCCGGTGCCAGCACCTGACCATTGGCCAGCGCATCGCTGTATTTCTTGGCCAGCGACAGGAAGCCGATCGCCGGGTTGGCGTCGAACAACTTGATGAAGCCCGCCGTGGTGGTGCAGATCAGCAGCCAGGTGGCTGGCAGCAGAGTGACCCAAATGTAGCGCTGGCGCTTCATTTTGATCAGGACCACGGTGCCGAGCATCAGCGCGATACCGGCCAGCATCTGGTTGGAGATACCGAACAGTGGCCACAAGGTGTTGATGCCGCCCAATGGGTCGATCACACCTTGATACAGCAACCAGCCCCACATCGCCACACAACCGGCGGTGGCAATCAGGTTGGCGGTCCACGATTCGGTACGTCTGAGCGCCGGCACAAAGGAGCCGAGCAGGTCCTGCAGCATGAAGCGCCCGGCACGGGTGCCGGCGTCCACAGCAGTCAGGATGAACAGCGCTTCAAACAGGATCGCGAAGTGGTACCAGAACGCCATGGTGTTCTCACCCGGCAGGACACTGTGCAGGATCTGCGCGATACCGACCGCCAGGGTCGGCGCACCACCGGCACGGGCCAGAATGGTGGTCTCGCCGATGTCGTGAGCCACGGCTTGCAGCGCTTCCGGCGTGATCGCGAAGCCCCAGCTCGTGACCATTTGCGCCACTGACGCGGCATCACTGCCGACCACGGCGGCCGGGCTGTTCATGGCGAAGTACACGCCTGGCTCGATCACCGAAGCGGCAACCATGGCCATGATCGCCACGAACGACTCCATCAGCATGCCGCCGTAACCGATGTAACGGGCGTTGGTTTCGTTATCCAAAAGCTTCGGCGTGGTGCCCGAAGAAATCAGTGCATGGAAACCGGACACCGCACCGCAAGCGATGGTGATGAACAGGAACGGGAACAGACCGCCCTTCCACACCGGGCCGGTGCCGTCGACGAACTGGGTCAGTGCCGGCATTTTCAGCTCGGGCATGGTCACCAGAATGCCGATCGCCAAGGCGACGATGGTACCGATCTTGAGGAAAGTCGACAGATAGTCACGCGGCGCCAGAATCAGCCACACCGGTAGCGATGCAGCCACAAAGCCGTAACCGACCAGCATCCAGGTAATCTGCACGCCAGTGAAGGTGAACGCCTTGGCCCACACCGGATCAGCGGCAATCTGCCCACCGAGCCAGATCGACCCGAGCAGCAGCAATACGCCGACCACGGAGATCTCGCCGATGCGGCCCGGGCGGATGTAGCGCATGTAAATGCCCATGAACATCGCGATCGGGATGGTCGCCATCACGGTGAAGATGCCCCACGGGCTCTCGGCCAGCGCCTTGACCACGATCAGCGCCAGCACCGCGAGGATGATGATCATGATCAGGAAGCAGCCGAACAGGGCAATGGTGCCGGGGATACGGCCCATTTCCTCACGCACCATGTCACCCAGGGAACGGCCGTTGCGCCGGGTCGACATGAACAGGACCATGAAGTCCTGCACGGCGCCCGCCAGCACCACCCCGGCAATCAGCCACAGCGTGCCGGGCAGATACCCCATCTGCGCCGCCAGCACTGGGCCAACCAGAGGCCCTGCGCCAGCAATCGCTGCGAAGTGGTGACCGAAAAGAATGTGTTTGTTGGTCGGCACATAGTCCAGACCGTCGTTGTTGAGCACGGCGGGGGTGGCCCGACGCGGGTCGAGTTGCATCACGTTGTTGGCGATGAACAGACTGTAGTAACGGTACGCGACCAGATAAATGGCCACGGCAGCGACCACGATCCACAAGGCGTTGATCGCCTCTCCTCGGCGTAATGCCACTACGCCCAGGGCGCACGCTCCTACGATTGCCAGCACTAGCCAGGGTAAGTGGCGCAGCAGGCTATTATTATTTTTCATTTTATTATTCCAGCCAGGGTGGACAAGAAAGACAGCCACCCCGAGTTTAGCGCTACTGGCGCCAAAGGCCATACCCCGACATTGGTCTAGACGCTTGGTTGATTGGCAGGCACCCATTGGTCGGGTCTATAGTCAGCGAACTCTTCCGAGGATTGCGTCATGAGCGAACACCCAGCCAATCGCCGTCGCTTCAAACGTATTGCGTTCGATGCCAGAACCGAGCTGAGTCAGGGCCAATTCATCTGGCCGGTCAAGCTGATCGACCTGTCACTCAAAGGGCTGCTGATCGAGCGGCCCGAGCCGTGGCTGGGGAATGCGGAGCAGGATTTTTTCGTCGACATCCATCTGAGCGATGACGTCGATATCCAGATGGATGTGCATCTGGCCCATGAAGATCAGGGTCAGTTGGGTTTTGTCTGCCGGCATATCGGCCTGGAATCGATCCAGCGCTTGCGGCGGCTGATCGAGCTGAACCTGGCTGACGAAGCCGAACTGGAGCGCGAACTGGGCGCCCTGATCGAAATCTAGAATCCACAATTGAATCCTGTAGGCGCTGGCTGGCCAGCTCCTACAGGTTATGCGGTGGGTTCAAGTTATTCGAAGAGCGCGTCGAGGGCCTGTTCGAGGCGGGTCACGGCGATGATCTGCAAACCCGGCGGGGATTCCTTCGGCGCATTGCCCTTCGGCACGATCGCCCGCTTGAAGCCATGCTTGGCAGCTTCTTTCAAGCGCTCCTGCCCGCTCGGCACCGGACGCACTTCGCCCGACAGGCCCACTTCGCCAAACACCAGCAGATCGTGGGGCAGCGGCCGGTTGCGCAGGCTCGACATCACCGCCGCCATCAACGCCAGGTCGGACGCTGTTTCCAGCACCTTGACCCCACCGACCACGTTGAGGAACACGTCCTGATCGTGGGTCGGAATGCCGCCGTGGCGGTGCAGCACCGCGAGCAACATCGCCAGGCGGTTCTGATCCAGCCCCAGCGTCACCCGACGCGGGTTGGCCAGATGGCTGTCATCGACCAGCGCCTGCACTTCCACCAGCATCGGCCGGGTGCCTTCCCACGTCGCCATTACCACACTGCCCGGGACTTCTTCCTGGGCGCGGGTGAGGAAAATCGCCGATGGGTTGGAAACCTCTTTAAGGCCCTTGTCGGTCATGCCGAACACGCCCAGTTCATTGACCGCACCGAAACGGTTCTTCACCGCGCGCAGCAAGCGCAACCGGCCATCGGATTCGCCCTCGAAATACAGCACGGTGTCGACCATGTGCTCAAGCACCCGGGGGCCGGCGAGTGCGCCTTCCTTGGTGACGTGGCCAACGAGGAAAATCGCGGTGCCGCTTTGCTTGGCGTAGCGCACCAGCAACGCCGCACTCTCACGCACTTGCGAAACGCCGCCGGGCGCCGATTGCAATTGCTCGGTGAAGATCGTCTGGATCGAGTCGATCACCATCACCTTGGGTTTTTCCTGACGGGCCGTGGCGATGATGGTTTCGATGCAGGTTTCGGTCATCACCCGCAGTTGATCCTGAGGCAACCCGAGACGGCGGGCACGCATGGCCACTTGTTGCTGGGACTCTTCGCCGGTGACGTACAGCGCCGGCATGCTCTTGGCGAGATTGCACAGGGTTTGCAACAGAATCGTCGACTTGCCGATACCGGGATCACCACCGATCAGCACCACGGAACCGTCGACCAGACCGCCACCCAGCACGCGATCCAGTTCACCGGAGGCGGTGGAAAAACGCGGAATCTCTTCGATGCTGACTTCGGCCAGGGTCTTGATCTGCGCCTGTTGTCCAGCCCAGCCGGTGCGCCCGGTCGGCGCTGTCGCTCCGCCGCTTTCGATCATGGTTTCGGTCAGGGTGTTCCAGGCACCGCATTCACCGCACTGCCCGGCCCATTTGGGAAATGTTGCGCCGCATTCGGTGCAGCCATACATGCGCTTGGCCTTGGCCATCTGAACCCCCGGAGCAAAACCGCGATGATAACGCAGACGCCGCAGCTCAGCGCGGCGCGGCAATACGGATCTCGCCACTGGCCAGACGCGCGGCGCTGTTGCCCAGCGGGTCTTCGGCATTGAGGTCGGCCCCTTTGGCCTTGAGCGCGTCGAGCAATTCGACGCGCTTGAACAGCCCGGCGTACATCGCCGCAGTCTGTCCGGCGCCATTGCGCTGGTCGGCATTGCAATCGGTGGCCATCAATCGCCGGGCGATCTGGATCTCGCCCTTGAAAATTGCGCCCATCAGCGCCGTGTTGCCACGCAGGTCCTGCGCGCAGGCATCAGCGCCCGCCGCCAGCAAGCGGTCTACTGCCGCGCCCTGGCCGTGATACGCCGCCAGAATCAACGCGGTGTAGCCCTTGCTGTCGCGGGTATCAAGGGAATAGCCGGACTCGATGAAGGTGTCGAGCATCGGCACGTCACCGCGGCGGGCGGCATCAAAATAGTAGTCCTGCAGTTGTGCCTTGATCGCCTCGGGGCTCTGTTCGGCCTGCACTGCGAAGGACAGGCATCCGAGCAACAGTAAAAGATAAGGACGCATAAACGCTCTCCTTGGGTAGAACGGGGCCTGAATCAGGCCCCGCATTGCATGGCGTCGGGATCAGTCGACCAGTTTCGCCGCCAGTGCCTTGACCCGGCCCAGGTCACCCTTGGCCACTTTGGTCACGCCGGTGCCGTATTCCGGATCGGCCTTATAAAGGAAGGACAGAATGATGTGCTTGCTCTCGTCGTCGGTGGTGGCCAGGGAGCCGCCGAAATTGTCGATCAGGTCCTGACGCTCCTGCTTGTTGAAGGAACGGTACAGATCGCCGGCCTGCTTGAAGTTCTGCTCGCGCTGGATCTTCGCCTGCTGGGTGCTGCCCGACAGTGCCAACTGGCTGTAACGGGCGTCTCGCGGCTCTTCGCGCGGCTGCAGACGGCTCGGCTGGTAATTCACGCCAGACTGCGTTGCGCCGAAGTTCATCGCACCATCCTGATTGCCGTTATTGACCGCAACTTTAGGGGCGTTGATCGGCAGTTGCAGCGCATTGGCACCCAGGCGATACATCTGAGTATCGGCATAAGAGAATACGCGACCTTGCAATAAGCGATCTTCCGAAGGTTCGATTCCCGGCACAACATTGGCCGGTGCCATCGCTACTTGTTCAGTTTCCTGAAACACATTAGCCGGATTACGGTTCAACACCATTTGTCCAACTTTTCGTTCTGCAATACCCGGCCAGATCTTGGTTGCATCCAGCGGGTCAAAATCAAACTTGGACAAATCTTGTGGTTTCAGCACTTGAATGTACAAGTCCCATTTAGGGAAGTTACCTTTATTAATGTTAGTTACAAGATCGTTGGTCATATGACTGTAATCCTGACCCTGAACTTTGCTGACTTCTTTCGGCGTGAGGTTATTGATCCCCTGCAAACTCTTCCAGTGGAACTTGACGTAATGCACTTCGCCTTTGGTATTGATCAACTTGTAGGCATGTACACCGTTACCGTCCATCTCGCGATAACTGGCCGGCGTTCCCGAATTTGAATACAGCTCGGTCAGGGTGCGCGTCGCTTCCGGTACATGGGAGAAGAAGTCGAAACGACGCGAGTCGTCATCCAGATTGGTGCGCGGATCGGGCTTGAACGCATGCACCATGTCCGGGAATTTGATCGCATCGCGAATGAAGAACGTCGGAAAATTGTTGCCGACCAGATCCCAGTTACCATCGGCGGTATAGAACTTGGTGGCGAAACCGCGCGGATCACGCAGGGTTTCGGGGGAGTGGTTGCCGTGCACCACGGCGGAAAAACGCACGAACACCGGGGTGCTCTGGCCGGCGGCGAACACCTTGGCCTTGCTCAGGTCGCTCAGATCATTGGTCACCGTGAAGGTGCCATGGGCGCCGGTACCGCGGGCATGCACCACGCGCTCGGGGATTCGCTCGCGGTCGAACCGCTGCAGCTTCTGGATCAATTGCACATCCTGCAGCAGCACCGGGCCATTGGCTCCGGCGGTTTGCGAGTTCTGGTTGTCGCCCACCGCCGCACCGTTGTCCCGGGTCAGGGGCGCGGCGTGTACGGAGAAGGTCAACAGGCTGGCGGTGAGTACGCCAAGAGTACGGCGATGGGGAAATGCCCCTAAGCCAAGCGTGGGATTCATATCAGGTTCCTCTGGTTTTTTGGGCGCATCCAGGTGCGCCAATCAGAGGCTAGAGGGCAAAACCGGCAAACATAAATAGAAAGTTCGTAACTCGATGATTGAGAAATTTAGCTTCCCGATCAGCGAGTTACGGCGTATTTCGCGCGCGATTAGTGGCACTTTGCAAACTATTCGTCGATTAATGTGTCGATAAAAACGGGCATTGTAAGAAGGTGTTTCGCGCAGGACGCGTTTTGCTGATTTACACTGCGTACACCAAACTCATCTGTAACAAGGAAATAACCTATGGGCGTGCTAAGTGAGTTCAAGGCCTTCGCGGTCAAAGGCAATGTGGTCGACATGGCCGTCGGTATCATCATCGGTGCAGCCTTCGGCAAGATTGTTTCGTCGTTTGTCGGTGACGTGATCATGCCGCCGATCGGCCTGTTGATCGGCGGGGTGGACTTCAGCGATCTCGCCATAACGCTCAAGGCCGCCGAGGGCAGCGCCCCTGCGGTCGTGATGGCCTACGGCAAATTCATCCAGAGCATTCTCGACTTCATGATCGTCGCGTTCGCGATTTTCATGGGTGTCAAAGCCATCAATCGCCTCAAGCGCGAAGAGGCCGTGGCCCCGACGCTGCCACCGGTTCCGACCAAGGAAGAGGAATTGCTCGGCGAGATCCGCGATCTGCTCAAGGCCCAGAACAACCGGCCCTGAACCCTGCACGACAAACAGACGGCGCCTTCGGGCGCCGTTTGTTTACCAGTAGTTTTCCACCGCCACCTGGCCCGGCCGGCGGCTCAGGGCAAGACTCATGTTGCGCTTTTTCAACAGCGCGCGCGTGTCGTCGATCATTTGCGGATTGCCGCACAGCATAACCCGCGAATGCTCGGGCGAGATTTCCACGCCGGCTGCACGCTCCAGCTCACCGTTTTCGATCAGCGTGGTGATGCGTCCGCTCAACGCACCCGGGTGCGCTTCACGGGTCACCGTCGGGATGAACTGCAACTTGTGCGCGTACTCGCTGAGGTAATCGCGCTGCGCCAGTTCGGCCAGCAATGGCTGGTAGGCCAGTTCCCGTGCCTCGCGCACGCTGTACACCAGAATAATGCGCTCGAATTTCTCCCAGACCTCGAAGTCCTGCAGGATCGACAGAAACGGCGCCACGCCTGTGCCAGTGGCCAACAGCCACAAATCCCGCCCGTCGCTGAAACGATCCAGGGTCAGATAACCGAATGCCTGACGGTCGACCAGCAACGTGTCCCCCACCTGCAAGCGGCTCAGTTCGCTGGTGAACTCGCCACCCGGGACCACAATGGAAAAGAACTCGAGAAACTCGTCGAACGGTGACGACACCATCGAATAAGCACGCCAGACGATGCTGCCGTCAGCCTTGTTCACCCCCAGCCTGGCGAACTGCCCCGCCCGAAAGCGAAAGCCTGCATCGCGGCTGGTACGCAAGGTGAACAGGCTTGGGGTCAAGGGCCGTACATCAAGCAGGGTCTGTTTGGTGTATTTCTCTGCAGTGGCGGTCATGGGGCGCTCCATTGAACGATTGCCGCCAGTGTCCCGCAAAACCGCCGGTCTAAACACCGATGATTGCTAATGGTATTCGCCAGTGCACCCACATTAGAAATAATTAAAATTATTTGGACGGTTCGCAGCGGAGCGATAACGACACCCTTAAGATGACGATTTAAATATCAGAACTCATCCGTCGCTAAGAACGCTTAATGAATACTTTTTCACTTTCAAGACCAAAATAATTTATTACCTGCCGTAAGAAACGTCCTACACTCCGGAGCGTGCCGGATTTTTGGATCCATTCGCACCCCCGCTACAATCATGGAGAACTTGTAATGGAAACGTGGAAGGAGTCGCAGTTAAAGCAACTGACTTTCGCAAAGGAAATAGATACGGCCTATCCCATCTTGCTGAGATTCGCCGAAAACCTCGGGTTTAACTTCTGTGCAGTTTCAGTTACTTCGCCCCAACGGGAAATGCATCTTAATCCTTTGCAAATCAACAACTACCCTCAAGAATGGAACCTGCAATATGAATTGAACGAATACAAGAAAATCGACCCGGTAATAGCACACTGCAATCATTCAATGATGCCCATCGTCTGGGATAAAGCGGTATATAAAGACACCCCGGAGTTGTGGGGTGCGCTGCAGCAATATGGCCTGCAACATGGTTGGTCTCAAGCGTTTCACCACGAGGAGAGTGGCTTGTGCAGCATACTCAGCCTGGCCCGAAAGCATTGCCCGATCAGCCCGCTCGAGCTGTATGAGCATTTTGGCTACATGTTCTATGCCACCAGCCACCTGAGTGAGTTGTTCGCTCGGACACTCCCCACACGGCCCGCCAAACCTAGCCAACCGCGCCTGTCCCCACGGGAACTGGAGGTTCTGCAATTATCCGCCGGTGGCAAAACGGCCTATGAGATTTCGAAAATCCTCAGCCTGAGCGAGCGCACGGTGAACTATCACGTGCAAAACGTGATCGAGAAACTCCATGTCTGCAACAAAATTTCTGCCGTCATAGCGGCCGCCAGAGCCGGCATCATCTAGACCCGACGCCTTGCACCAAAATTAAAACCTGCGAGTATTTCCAGAGAAAAAAACGTACCATTTGTGACCTTTCCGAGTGATAAGGCGAGCTGTTCGCACTGCAGTTCACTCGGTCGGTTCCGCCGCACGGTACAGGCAGCGGGACATCCCCCGATTACCCTGAGTCCCCGCCCCATGCCTTTGCTCGATACGCCTTTCGCCCAAGTCGACCTGATCCGCCAGCCCGAACAGCAGAACGAACCGCTGCAAGCCTTCGATGCCGCCGACGAATACCTGCTCAATCATCTGGCTGCGCAGCAGCCGACGGCCGACACCCGGGTACTGGTGCTCAATGACAGTTTCGGTGCGCTGGCGGCCAGCCTGCTGGGCAACGTCGATGTGGTCAGCAGCGGCGATTCGTTTCTGGGCTTTCAGGGACTGGAGAAGAATCTGCTGCGCAATGGCCAGGCGTTCGACGCCATTCGCGGCATCCCGGCGAGTGAACCGCTGGTCGGGCCGTTTGATCGCGTGCTGATCCGCGTACCGAAAACCCTGGCACTGCTCGAAGAACAATTGATCCGCCTGCAAGGACAACTGGCGCCGGGTGCGCAGGTTATTGCTGCGGCGATGGTCAAGCACTTGCCACGCGCCGCTGGCGATCTGCTGGAACGCTACATCGGTCCGGTGCAAGCCTCACTGGCAGTGAAAAAGGCTCGCCTGCTGATCGCGACGCCAGAAGCGAAAGTCCCGGCGAGCTCGCCCTACCCGTCGCGCTACCGCCTCGAGGAACCGGCGATCGAATTGCTCAACCACGCCAACGTATTCTGCCGCGAAGGTCTCGACATCGGCACCCGCGCCTTCCTACCGCATCTGCCCAAGAACCTCGGCAGCGCGCAAGTCGCCGACCTGGGCTGCGGTAACGGTGTGCTGGCAATTGCCAGCGCCCTGCAAAACCCCGAGGCACATTACACGTTGGTCGATGAATCGTTCATGGCAGTGCAATCAGCCGCGGAAAACTGGCATGCGGCCCTCGGCGATCGCGACGTGACCGTCCGGGCCGGTGATGGCCTGGCCGGGCAAGCGGCGCAATCGCTGGACGTGGTGCTGTGCAACCCACCGTTCCATCAGCAGCAGGTGGTCGGCGATTTCCTCGCCTGGCGCATGTTCCAGCAGGCCCGCGAGGCGCTGGTGGTCGGCGGAGCGCTGTACATCGTCGGCAATCGTCACCTGGGTTATCACAGCAAACTGGCGCGGCTGTTCCGCGGCGTCGAGCAAGTCGCGGCTACGCCGAAATTCGTCATCCTCAAAGCACGCAAATAAACCCGAGGCAAAAAAAACCCTCCAGATGGAGGGTTTCAAATCCGTACCCGAAGGCGCCGGGACGGAGTGCTTCAGTGCGTCGTCAGGCCTGCTGCGTTCATGAACATGCGCATCAGGCTGGCGGCGATAAACAGCACGCCCACACTGCCGAGCCAGATCAGGGCCAGCCAGCCGAGCCGCTGCCACAGCGGTTTTTTTTCGGCTTGTTCAATGTCGTGCAGCGAATGTTTGCCGGTCATTGTTGCGATCCTCAGTCAGGTCGATGGCGCCAGTGACGACGCCATCGCGGGCAAGCCAGATTCCACAGGTGCTAGTGATAGCCGTCTTCATGGGTGACCTTGCCGCGGAACACGTAGTAGCTCCAGAAGGTGTAACCCAGGATGAACGGGATGATGAACAGCGTGCCTACCAGCATGAAGCCCTGGCTTTGCGGCGGTGCGGCGGCGTCCCAGATCGAGATCGACGGCGGCACGATGTTCGGCCACAGGCTGATGCCCAGACCGCTGTAGCCGAGGAAGATCAGCACCAGGGTCAGCAGGAACGGCATGTAGTTGGCGTTGCGCGCCACGGCACGGATCAGCCCGTACATTGTCACCAACACCAGAATCGGCACCGGCATGAACCAGAACAGGTTCGGCATGCTGAACCAGCGCGTGGCGATTTCCGGATGGGCCAGCGGCGTCCAGAGGCTGACGACACCGATCACCGCCAGCAGCACGAAGGCCAGCGGGCGCGCCAGATCGTGCATCTGTTCCTGCAACTTGCCCTCGGTTTTCATGATCAGCCAGGTGCAGCCGAGCAAGGCGTACGCCACCACCAGCGCGGCGCCGCAGAACAGCGTGAACGGTGTCAGCCAGTCCAGTGAACCGCCGGCGAACTGGCGATTGACCACCGGCAAGCCATCAATGAACGCCCCCAGCGCCACACCCTGAAAGAACGTCGCCGCCACCGAGCCGCCGATAAAGGCCTTGTCCCACAGATGCCGTTTGTCGTCCTTGGCCTTGAAGCGGAACTCGAAGGCCACACCGCGGAAAATCAGGCCGATCAGCATGAAGATCAGCGGCAGATAAAGTGCCGACAACACCACCGAATAAGCCAGCGGGAACGCACCGAACAGCGCCGCGCCGCCCAGCACCAGCCAGGTCTCGTTACCGTCCCAGACCGGGGCGACGGTGTTCATCATCACGTCACGATCAGTCTTGCCCGGGATGAACGGGAAGAGAATGCCGATCCCCAGGTCGAAGCCGTCCATGACCACGTACATCATGATGCCGAAGATGATGATCACGGCCCAGATCAGCGGAAGATCAATACCCATGAGTCAAATCTCCTTTTCCAGGCTGCGCGCCTGGTCAGCGTCGGTGCCTTCATCATCAGCCGCAGACAACGGCCGCGCCGGTGTGCGTTTCTGGCCAGGACCACCGTCGTTGGTTTCCTTGCCTTCGTCGGTTTTCGGCCCTTTGCGCACCAGGCGCATCATGTAGCCAAGCCCTGCACCGAACAGCGCGAAGTAGACCAGCACGAACATGATCAGGGTGATGCTCATCTGCATGAAGCTGTGATTCGACGAAGCGTCCGCCGTACGCATCAGGCCGTAGACCACCCACGGCTGGCGGCCGATCTCGGTGGTGAACCAGCCCGCCAGGATCGCGATCAGACCGGAAGGCCCCATCCACAACGCCAGGTACAGGAACGGCCGCGAGGTGTAGAGCGTGTCGCGTTTGCGTAGCCACAGACTCCACAGACCGGTGAAGATCATCAGGAAACCGAGGCCGACCATGATCCGGAACGACCAGAACACGATGGTCGAGTTGGGCCGGTCCTCAGGCGGGAACTCCTTGAGTGCCGGCACCTGTTTGTCCAGCGAGTGGGTCAGGATCAGGCTGCCGAGGTAGGGGATTTCCACGGCAAATTTGGTCTTCTCTTCTTTCATGTCCGGCCAGCCGAACAGAATCAGGGGTGTCGCTTCGTCGCCTTTGTTTTCCCAGTGACCTTCAATCGCGGCGATTTTCGCCGGCTGATGCTCAAGAGTGTTGAGGCCGTGGAAGTCACCGATGACCGCCTGGATCGGTGCAACGATCAACGCCATCCACATCGCCATCGACAGCATGGTGCGGATTGCCGGATTGTCCTTGCCGCGCAGCAGGTGCCAGGCCGCCGACGAGCCCACGAAGAACGCCGTGGCAACAAACGCTGCGGTTGCCATGTGCATCAGGCGATAGGGGAACGACGGGTTGAAGATGATGGCCAGCCAGTCGGTGGGAATCACCTGGCCGTTGACGATCTCGAAGCCCTGCGGGGTCTGCATCCAGCTGTTGGAGGCCAGAATCCAGAAGGTCGAGATCAGCGTGCCGATCGCCACCATCACGGTGGAGAAGAAGTGCAGACCGCGCCCGACCTTGTTCCAGCCGAACAGCATCACGCCGAGGAAACCGGCCTCGAGGAAGAAGGCTGTGAGCACTTCATAAGTCAGCAAGGGCCCGGTGACGGAACCGGCAAAGTCCGAGAAACGACTCCAGTTGGTGCCGAACTGGTAAGCCATGACCAACCCGGACACCACCCCCATGCCGAAGTTGACGGCAAAGATTTTCGACCAGAAATGGTAGAGATCACGGTAGGTGTCGTTGTGGGTTTTCAGCCACAGGCCTTCGAGCACCGCAAGGTAACTCGCCAGGCCAATGGTGATGGCCGGGAACAGGATGTGGAACGAGATGGTGAACGCGAACTGAATTCGGGCGAGATCGAGTGCCTCTAAACCGAACATAAGTCTTCCTCTGTCAGGTAATACCGGCGTCGGGGCTTTTGGCCCTTGCACCTACTGCCCCCACGGATATGGAGTGCGGCGAATTCTGATTCGTTCTTTTTTAACAACCATCGCAACGCAGGGAGTCTGGCCAACAGGCCACCGGATCAATTCCGTCTGGGGTCTTGATCTGGATCAAGCAACGTTAAAAGAGTAGTCCCATTTTTGCCGATGAACTGCGTGGTCGTTTGCCGCGTGACAAGTTGCCTCAGCACCACGGCAATGCTCTCGAACAGATTCTTCAGAGAGACAGAAGTCCTGTGGCGAGGGGATTTATCCCCGCTCGGCTGCGCAGCAGTCGTAAACAGATGCGTGCGCGGCGGCAGCGCAGCCCAACGGGGATAAATCCCCTCGCCACAGGGTTGCGGTGTTATTGAGAGGAGATCGTTGTCTGGCTAACTAAATTTTTTGTCATGGCAACTTCCTGTTACAGAGTGGTGATAACCTCGCGATTCACCCTCGAACCAGACCTGCCTTCAGATGCCCAGCCAAGCGCCCCTGCTGTTACGTCACCATCGTCCTTTCCTTGCGTTCTGGCTCGCCCGGATCTTCACCGCCAGCGGCTTCCAGATGCTCACCGTCGCCATTGGCTGGAACCTCTATCAACTGACCGGCAACGTTCTCGATCTGGGCCTGGTCGGGCTCGTCGAATTCGCCCCGCGCGTGCTGTTCATGCTGCACACCGGGCACGTCGCCGACCGCTACGACCGACGCAAAGTGGCGGCGCTCTGTCAGTCGCTGCAAGCGCTGATCGCCCTGGCGCTGGCGATCGGCAGTGCCACCGATCACGTCACTCGGGAGATGATCTTTATCCTCGCTTTCCTGCTCGGTGCTGCACGGTCCTTCGAGCTGCCGACCACTCAGGCACTGTTGCCGAGCATCGTGCCCAGCGCACTCTTTCCGCGTGCGGTCGCGGCAGCACAGTCGGCGCAGCAATCGGCAACCATCGTCGCCCCGGCCCTGGGCGGTTTGCTCTACGCGTTCGGCAGTGTCTGGGTCTATGGGCCGACGGTGCTGCTCTATGTCATCGCCTGCTCGCTGATGCTCAACCTGCCCGCACGGCATACGCCGCTCAACAAGGGCAAGGCCACGCTGGATTCGCTGCTGGCGGGCATTCGTTTCATCCGTAGCCGACCGGACATCCTCGGGGCGATTTCGCTGGACCTGTTCGCCGTGTTACTCGGCGGAGCCACCGCGCTGCTGCCGGTGTTCGCCAAAGACATCCTGCTCACCGGCCCGTGGGGCCTGGGGTTACTGCGTTCGGCACCCGCCGTCGGCGCGTTGTTGATGTCGCTGTTCCTCGCCCGGTTTGCCGTCGAACGCAATGTCGGCCGAGTGATGTTCACCGCCGTCGGCGTGTTCGGCGTCGCGACCATCGCCTTTGGCCTGTCGACGTCGTTCTGGTTCTCGCTGGCGGTGCTGGTCGTGCTGGGCGCTGCAGACATGATCAGCATGGTGATCCGTGCTTCCTTCGTGCAGCTGGAAACCCCGGACGAAATGCGCGGCCGGGTCAGCGCGGTGAACGGCCTGTTCATCGGTGCTTCGAACCAGTTGGGCGAATTCGAATCCGGCCTCACTGCGCACTGGTTCGGCACCGTACCCGCCGTGGTGATGGGCGGGATCGGCACGCTGGTGGTGACAGGCACGTGGATCAAACTGTTCCCGACCCTGGCCAACCGCGACCGGATGCACGTGCCGGTGGAAGAGGTGAAGGTCTGACGTTATTCAGGCCAACAACTCCCCCGCCACCTTCGCCCGTAACGCCTTGCCGCCAAGTTGCTCAACCAGGGTCAGGGCAAACGCCAGTGCGCCGCCGGAGCCCTGGGCGGTAATGCAATTGCCGTCGACCACCACCGGTTGATCAACAAACGTACAGCCCGACAGTTGATGGCTGGCACTCGGCAGGCAGGTCATGCGGCGTTGGCGTAAGACACCCGAGGCTTGCAGGGCAATGGCCGGGGATTCGCCGATGGCAGCGAACAGGCGTCCGGCGCTGGCCTGGTCCTTGAGCAGTTGTTGCAACGGCTGATGCGCCGCCAGGTGCTGTGCGCCAACGGCGCCGCCGGGCAGGACGATCAGATCGAATAGTTGCGCCAGCACATCGACCAGCATGCCGTCGGCGGTCAGTCGGGTGCCGCGGGCGCAGGTGAGCATACGTCGACCCTCGATGCTGGCCGCCATCACTTCGATGCCGGCGCGGCGCAGCACGTCGATCAGGGTGACGCTTTGCAGATCATCGATGCCCTCGGCGAGGGTAATCAGGGCTCTAAAAGTCATGGGCGCTTTCCACTGAAGGGTCTTTAAAGCGTAGTCAGCTTTGCCCGGACCTGTTCAGAGACAGCCGTTACTTGATGTAAAGCTGGGTAGCCAGCGTGTTGCCCGGTGCGTTGATCGAGGTGTTGCTGAAGGTAAAAATGCCATCCTGCTTGCCGGCCAGGTCAAAGACATACAGGTAGCCCACGGTTTTGCGACCTACGGTGCATTCGGTGAGATTGCCGTTATCAAATGCGCAAACCGGAGTGCGCGTGCCGTTCACCTCAAAACCGTCGAGCGCGACATGGGGCTCGCGACCATAACCGACTTCCAGCACGTAGACCTTGATGTTCGATCCACTGTGATCACAGCGCGTTTGCTCCTGCCCCTCGGCAATGTCTTCGAAACCGCAGTTCGGCGATTCGACTTTCAATACCTTCAACTGCGTCAGCGGTGGCGCCGATGCCGCCCCGGCGCCAGACGCCGTGCCCAGCAAAACCGCCATCAGCCCGAAAGCCTTTACCCAGTGCGTGCTCATACGATCCCCATCCCCCCAAAATCAGCGCGCAGTATGGCGCAGTTGGCCCCGGGGCAAAACTTCGCCGACGATCGACACCAACAACCGCCATATTCCTCACGCTGCTGCTATGATGCGCGGCTTTTTCCGGCCCACCACAAATTCCCAGGCGCTTGCGACGGTCTGTGCTTTGCTGTTGAGGTCGATACATTCACGGCGCCATGCGCGCCACGGGGAGCAGACATGCTGGAAAGGCTGTTTCAACTCAAGGCACACAACACCAACGTGCGGACCGAGATTCTCGCGGGCGTCACGACTTTCCTGGCCATGGCCTACATTCTATTCGTCAACCCGAGCATTCTCGGCGAGACCGGCATGGACAAAGGTGCGGTGTTCGTCGCCACCTGTCTGGCTGCGGCCATTGGTTCGACGGTCATGGGCCTGATCGCCAACTACCCGATCGCCCTTGCCCCGGGCATGGGTCTGAACGCCTTCTTCACGTATACCGTGGTGCTGCACATGGGCCACACCTGGCAAGTGGCGCTGGGCGCGGTGTTCATTTCCGCGGTGCTGTTCTTCCTGCTGTCGATCTTCCGCATCCGTGAATGGATCATCAACAGTATCCCGCTGCCCCTGCGCTCGGCGATTGCCGCCGGTATCGGCCTGTTCCTGGCGCTGATCGCCCTGCACAACGCCGGTATCGTGGTCAGCAACCCGGCGACCATGGTCGGCCTTGGTGACTTGAAACAACCGGCGCCGATCCTCGCCACCCTCGGCTTCGCCCTGATCGTTGCCCTCGAAGCGCTGAAAGTGCGCGGTGCCGTGTTGATCGGCATTCTCGCGGTGACCATCGCGTCCATCGCCATGGGTGTCACCCCGTTCGGCGGCGTGACCTCGATGCCACCATCGCTGGCCCCGACCTTCCTGCAACTGGACATCAAAGGCGCGCTGGACATCGGTCTGGTCAGCGTGATCTTCGCCTTCCTGTTCGTCGACCTGTTCGACAACTCCGGGACCCTGATCGGCGTCGCCAAGCGCGCTGGCCTGATGGGCAAGGACGGCCACATGCCGAAAATGGGGCGTGCGCTGATCGCCGACAGCACCGCCGCCATGGCCGGCTCGCTGCTGGGCACCTCGACCACCACCAGCTACATCGAATCCGCTGCTGGCGTGAGTGCGGGCGGTCGTACCGGCCTGACGGCCATCGTCGTGGCCATTCTGTTCCTGCTGGCGCTGTTCTTCTCGCCACTGGCCGCCAGCGTTCCAGCGTTCGCCACCGCACCGGCCCTGCTGTTCGTCGCCGTGTTGATGACTTCGGGCCTGGCGGAAATAGACTGGGAAGACATCACCGTAGCCGCCCCGGTTGTAGTGACTGCGCTGGCGATGCCGTTCACTTACTCGATCGCCAACGGCATCGCCTTCGGTTTCATCTCCTGGACCGCGATCAAGCTGCTGTCGGGCCGTGCCCGTGAGCTGAACCCGGCGCTGGTGATTCTGTCGATTCTGTTCGTGATCAAGTTGGGTTGGTTCAACGCATGACATTCGATTCCCAGGCCTACGCCACTCAGCTCGAAGACAAGGTCGCGCGTTTGCGTGACCTGCTCGCTCCGTTCGATGCGCCAGCACCGACGGTGTTCGACTCGCCGCAGCAGAACTTCCGCCTGCGCGCCGAATTCCGCCTGTGGCGCGAGGCCGGCGAGCGCCACTACGCGATGTTCTCCCAGGACGACAAACGCACGCCGATCCTGATCGAGGAATTCCCGATCGCCAGCCTGCGCATCAACCAGTTGATGCCGCAGCTCAAGGCCGCCTGGCAGGCCAGTTCGGCGCTGAGCCACAAGCTGTTTCAGGTGGAGTTTCTGACCACTCTGGCCGGCGATGCGATGATCACCCTGTGCTACCACCGTCCGCTGGACGCGCACTGGCACGCGGCGGCAACACAACTGTCGGCAGATCTGGGCGTCAGCATCATCGGTCGCTCCAAAGGCAAACGCGAAGTCATCGGCCACGATTACGTGGTGGAGAAACTCGAGGTCGGCGGCCGCACCTTCAGCTACCGCCAACCGGAAGGCGCGTTCACCCAGCCGAACGGCACGGTGAACCAGAAGATGCTGAACTGGGCGTATGAAGCGCTGGGTGATCGCAGCGACGATCTGCTGGAGCTGTACTGCGGCAACGGCAACTTCACCCTGCCGCTGGCCACCCGCGTGCGCAAAGTGCTGGCCACCGAAATCAGCAAGACCTCGGTCAACGCCGCGCTGAGCAACCTCAGCGAAAACGCTGTGGATAACGTCACGCTGGTGCGCCTGTCCGCCGAAGAACTGACCGAAGCGCTCAACGAAGTGCGCCCGTTCCGTCGCTTGCACGGCATCGACCTGAAGAGCTACGAATTCGGCAGCGTGTTCGTCGACCCGCCGCGCGCCGGCATGGACCCGGACACCTGCGAACTGACACGGCGTTTCGACAACATCCTGTACATCTCCTGCAACCCGGAAACCCTGGCGGCCAACATCGCCCAGTTGCACGACACGCACCGCATTACCCGGTGCGCGCTGTTCGACCAGTTTCCGTGGACGCATCACATGGAATCAGGTGTGTTGCTGACCCGGCGCTGATGGCCGATGCGATACGAAAAGCCGTCGTGATGACGGCTTTTTTGTGGCTGTGATCTTTTGATGTGTGCGATCACCGAACATAAAACGTCGGACGCAATACTGTTGAATTGACCAGAGTAACCATCTGGTACATTTTACCTCCACACGCCGAGCCCCTCGGCGCAAGCCAAAAACAATAAGTGGAGTTCTGCCCCATGCCCCCTATCGTTCTGGTGCTCAACGGCCCGAACCTGAACCTGCTCGGCACCCGTGAACCGGCGACTTACGGCCACGAAACCCTGGCGGATATTTCTGCTCTCTGCGGACGCGCCGCCGAAGACTTCGGCCTGGCTGTGGAATTTCGCCAGACCAATCACGAAGGCGAACTGCTCGACTGGATTCACGCGGCACGCGGACGTTGCGCCGGGATCGTGATCAATCCGGCGGCGTGGACGCACACCTCGGTAGCGATTCGCGATGCGCTGGTCGCCAGTGAATTGCCGGTGATCGAAGTGCACCTGTCCAACGTCCACGCGCGCGAACCGTTCCGTCATCACTCGTTCGTGTCGGCCATCGCCACGGCGGTGATGTGCGGCTTCGGCAGCCATGGCTATCGCCTCGCCCTGGAACACTTCAGCCAACGACTGAAGGGGCGCGCAGCATGACCCGCAAACCGGCAATACTGGCCGGACTGATCGGTGCAGGCATCCAGGCCTCGCGTACCCCCGCACTGCATGAGCATGAGGGTGATGCGCAAGGCCTGCGTTATCTCTACCGGTTGATCGACCTCGACCAGTTGCACATCGACAGCAACGCCCTGCCCGAACTGCTGCTGGCGGCCGAGCGGATGAACTATACCGGGCTGAACATCACCTTCCCGTGCAAGCAGGCGATTATCCCGCTGCTCGATGAGTTGTCGCCGGAAGCCCGGGGCATCGGCGCGGTGAACACCGTCGTGCTGAAGGACGGCAAACGGGTCGGCCACAACACCGATTGCCTGGGCTTTGCCGAAGGCTTTCGCCGAGGCTTGAAGGACGCCCCCCGTGAACGCGTGGTGCAAATGGGCGCCGGAGGTGCCGGCGCCGCAGTGGCCCATGCCCTGCTGAGCGAGGGCGTACAGCGCCTGAGCATTTTCGACGTCGACAAGGAACGCGCCGAGTGCCTGGCCAATAACCTCAACGAGCATTTCGGCGCTGGTCGGGCCGTGGCCGGGCAGGATCTGCCGGGGACGCTAGAGCAGGCTGACGGGCTGGTGAACACCACTCCGATGGGCATGGCCAAACTGCCGGGCATGCCGGTGCCGGTGGAGCTGTTGCGCAAGGCGTTGTGGGTGGCGGAGATCGTGTACTTTCCGCTGGAAACCGAATTGCTGCGCAACGCCCGCGCGCTGGGGTGCCGCACGCTGGATGGCGGCAACATGGCGGTATTTCAGGCAGTGAAGGCGTTTGAATTGTTCAGCGGTGTAGTGCCGGATGCGCAGCGAATGCTGGCGCATTTTCAAAGCATGAATGGCTGAAGCAACTTGCTTCCCTGTGGGAGTGAGCCTGCTCGCGATAGCGGTGTGTCAGGCAACTAATGTGTTGGCTGAAAGGACGCCATCGCGAGCAGGCTCACTCCGACAAGGGGATTACGTCAGGTTTGCAGGTAGCGCAGAACCGACTCGCAAATCATCTCGCGATGCCGTTGTTTGATAGCTTCATCCGGCAGATCGATCTGAAAGATCTCACCAAACGTGTGCCGGTTCGAGACGCGATAGAAGCAGAACGAACTGATCAGCAGATGCACATCCAGCGCATTGAGCCCTTTGCGGAACACGCCCTCCTCGGCGCCACGGCGCAGAATCTCGCCCAGCGAATCGAGGATGGTGTTGTTCATCGCCTTGATCGCGTCGGAACGCTTCACGAATTCGGCGTTGTGGATATTTTCGATGCAGACGATCCGCACGAAATCGACGTTGTGATCGTGATGGTCGAACGTGAATTCCACCAGCCGCCGAATCGCTACCACCGGCGGCAGCTCGGCCAGGTGCAGGCGGTTTTCAGTGTTGCGGATATCGCCGTAAAGCTTCTCCAGCACCTCGACGTACAGCTGCTCCTTACTGCCGAAGTAGTAATAGATCATGCGTTTGGAGGTATGGATGCGCTCGGCGATCGCATCGACGCGGGCGCCGGACAAGCCTTGCTGGACGAACTCGACGATCGCCTCCTGCAAGATGTTCTCGCGGGTCTTTTCCGGGTTGTTTTTGCGACTCTTGCGCGGCTCTTCGGCGGAGCCGACAGCAGCTGCGGAAAGTTCTGTATTCATCGTCATTGCGGGCTCACGGCCATCACTGCACAGGCGGCGATTATGGGCCGCGCGGCCCAGTGAAGGAAGCCGCGAGGCCCGCGTTTAATCCCGCGTTTACGAATTTCCTACAACTTCGCCTGACGGACTGCGCCGCTGCGTGATTTGGCCATCGCCGCCAGACGCACCGCGACGTTCGCCGCACCATAACCGGCATAGCCGTTCTTGCGCTGGATGATCTCGAAGAAGAACCGCCCTTCGAAAGGCTCGGTGTACACGTGAAACAGCTCACCGCCCTGAGCATCGCGATCGTAAAGCACGTTGTAGTACGCCAGTTCGCTGAGGAACTCGTCATCGAAATCAAAGCGGGCGGCGAGGTCGTCGTAATAGTTGAGGGGAATGTCCAGCAACGGTACGCCGGCCTCTTTGGCACGACTGACTTCAGCGAAGATATCGTCACAATCGAAAGCGATGTGATGCACACCGGAGCCGCGATAACTCGACAGGGCGTGGGAGATCGCGGTGTTGCGATTCTCCGAGATATTCAGCGGCAGACGAATCGAACTGTCACGGCTGCGCAGCGCGCGGCTCTTCACCAGGCCGTAGGGATCAGGCAGCACCACTTCGTCATCGGCCTCGAAATCCAGCAGGCTCTTGTAGAACAGCACCCAACTGTCGAGGCTGTCCGCCGGCAGCGCCATGGCCATGTGGTCGATGCGCTTGAGACCGCCGCGGGCCCGGGCGTCCGGCAGCAGGTTGAAATCCGTGCCATAGACATCCGCCGCTTCATCCACCAGATAAATCAGGCTGCCGTCCGGAGCACGCACGGCGGCCAGTTCCAGTTCGTTGGGGCCGACCAGTCCGCGATAGGGCTGACCCTTGTAGGCGACAGCACGCGCCAGCGCACTGGCGCTGTCCTTGACCCGGACGGCGGTGGCGCACAGCGACGGACCATGGGCCTCAAAAAAGCTGTGGCCGAATGAATACGGCTCGGCATTGAGGATCAGGTTGATATCGCCCTGACGCAGCAGGCTGACGCTCTTGGAACGGTGCTGCCCGGCCTTGGCGAAACCGAGGCGTTCCAGCCAGTGGGTCAGTTTGGCACCGAGTGCTTCGTCCACCGCGAACTCGAGAAACTCGATGCCGTTGTACTCGCTGGCCTTCGGCGTTTCGAACAGAATCTCGCGGTTGGCCACTGGTGCCGCATCCTGCTCCAGACGCTGGCGGGTCTTTTCTTCCAGATACAGCAAGGAACGCAAACCGTCTGCGGCATTGGCCCGTGGCGGCGCGGCGCGGAAGCCGTCATTGAAGATTTCCAGCGACAACGGCCCGGTATAACCACTCTGGATGATCGGCGCGAGGAAACCCGGCAGATCGAATTCGCCCTGTCCGGGGAAGCAGCGGAAGTGCCGGCTCCACTCCAGGACATCCATCGCGAGAATCGGCGCGTCGGCCATTTGCACAAAGAAGATCTTGTCGCCGGGAATGTCGGCAATCGCGCGGGGATCGCCCTTCAGCGACAAGGTATGAAAACTGTCGAGCAGCACGCCGAGGCTCGGGTGATCGGCCTGACGCACGATGTCCCAGACCTGTTGATACGTATTGACGTGACGCCCCCAGGCCAGCGCCTCGTAACCGATGCGCAGGCCACGCGCGCCGGCGTGTTCAGCCAGCAGGCGCAGGTCGTCGACGAGTGTCTGCTGATCGCCGACGCTGTCGGCCGAGGCGTTGCTGCACACCAATACCAGATCAGTGCCCAGTTCCTGCATCAGGTCGAACTTGCGTTCGGCCCGTTCCAGGTTGCGCGCCAGCCGATCCCGGCGGCAGCCCTCGAAATCGCGGAACGGCTGAAACAAAGTGATGGCGATGCCGAGATCGGCGCACATCTGCCGGATTTCCCGCGGGCTGCCGTCGTAATACAGCAGGTCGTTTTCGAAAATCTCCACGCCGTCGAATCCGGCGGCGGCAATGGCTTCGAGCTTTTCCGGCAGGGTACCGCTCAAGGAAACGGTGGCTATCGAACGCTGCATGTTTCAACTCCCGGACTGCGCCGTTCTTTGTGCAGGTGCTGCCGAAGGTCGCGATCCCTTGTTCCTCAAAAGCAAAGATCGCAGCCTTCGGGGGCTCCTGCGCAGGATGGTTTTTATATTGAGGGAAATTATTGGCTGCATCCTTTTCGGCAGCAATTTAAAGTGTACTACCCGGTTAGTTTTGCGTGCGATTATCGAACACAATGGCGGTTTGGCGAATTGACGATTTTTCGTCCACTGCCCAACATCGGCTGCACATTGAGTCCGGATCTGAACCACCGGTCGCAGCGTGCAAAAAAAAAGCACACCAAATAACAAATCCAAAAACGGGTGGAACACATGATTCCTTCACAGACTTCCCGCATGGCCCCGGCCATGAGCACTGCCACGGGTGGCATCGGCGACAAGATCCGCGGCGCCATGGCTGTCGGCAAGACCCGCTGGGGCATGCTGGCCCTGGTGTTTTTCGCCACCACCCTGAACTACATCGACCGCGCCGCCCTCGGTGTCATGCAGCCGATCCTCGCCAAGGAAATGAGCTGGACGGCGATGGACTACGCCAACATCAACTTCTGGTTTCAGGTCGGCTACGCCATCGGCTTCGTCCTGCAAGGCCGGCTGATCGACCGGGTCGGCGTCAAGCGTGTGTTCTTCTGCGCCGTGCTGCTCTGGAGCCTGGCCACCGGCGCCCACGGCCTGGCGACTTCTGCCGTTGGCTTCATGGTCTGCCGGTTCATCCTCGGGCTGACCGAAGCGGCGAACTATCCGGCCTGCGTGAAAACCACGCGCCTGTGGTTCCCGGCCGGTGAACGTGCCGTGGCCACCGGCATCTTCAACGCCGGCACCAACGTCGGTGCGATGTTCACGCCGATGCTGCTGCCACTGATCCTCCACGTGTGGGGCTGGCAGGCTGCGTTCCTGTGCATGGCGGCGCTGGGCGCGATCTGGTTGCTGTTCTGGGGCTTGAAGTATTTCAACCCGGAAGATCATCCGAGCGTGAAGCAATCCGAACTCGATTACATCCAGCAGGAAGTCGAACCGGAACAGGCCCGTGTGCCGTTCTCGAAAATCCTGCGCATGCGCGGCACCTGGGCCTTCGCCCTCGCCTACTCGCTGACCGCTCCGGTGTTCTGGTTCTACCTGTACTGGCTGCCACCGTTCCTCAATCAGCAATACAATCTGGGCATCAACGTGACCCAGATGGGTATTCCACTGATCATCATCTACGTCACGGCCGACTTCGGCAGCGTCGGTGGCGGCATCCTGTCGTCGTTCCTGATCGGTCGCGGGATGAATTCGATCAAGGCGCGGCTGCTGTCGATGTTCCTGTTTGCCTGCTGCATCATCGGCGTGATCATGGCCGCCGGTTCGAGCAATCTGTGGGTGGCGGTGGCGGCGATTTCCCTGGCCATCGGTGCGCATCAGGCCTGGACCGCAAACATCTGGAGCCTGGTGATGGATTACACGCCCAAGCACATGATGAGCACGGTGTTCGGGTTCGGCGGCATGTGCGCGGCGATTGGCGGGATGTTCATGACCCAGATCGTCGGGCACATCCTCACCGTCACGAATAACAACTACACCGTGCTGTTCACCCTGATTCCGGCGATGTATTTCATCGCGCTGACGTGGATGTACTTCATGGCACCGCGCAAGATTCCAACCATCACCGAATAAAACGCCTGCACCAGATACCCCTGTAGGAGCGAGCCTGCTCGCGATGGCTTTGTGTCAGTCAACATCTTTATCGACTGGTGCACCGCTATCGCGAGCAGGCTCGCTCCGGTTTTTTTGTCATTCATCAGCGGCGGCTTTGCTGCCACGCCGCCGCCAGTCCGCTGCAACAGATCACCGCGATCCCGATCACCGTCAACAGGCTCGGTGTGTGATTGAACAGCAGCCAGCCCAACAATCCCGCAAACACGATCTGGCAATAACCGAACGGCGCCAGCAATGCCGGTGCGGCATGGCGGAAAGCCTGGGTCAGAAACAGATGCGCCGTCATCCCGCAACTGCCGAGCGCGAGCATCAGCCCGGCGTGGGTCAACGTCGGCACCTGCCAGAAGAACGGCACCAGCGCACTCATCACCAAAGTGTTACAGAGCCCGGCAAAGAAGTTGCTGGTGGTCGGGCTGTCCACTTCGGCGAGTTTGCGGGTCAGCAGTTGGTAAAAGCAGAAAAACAGCGCCGAACAGAACGGCAGCAACACTGCCGGCGTGAACAGTTCGCCGCCGGGGTGAACAATGATCAGCACGCCGATAAAACCACAAATCACCGCGATCCACTGGCCACGCGTCACCCGCTCTTTCAGCAGCGGTACCGACAAGGCCGTCACCAGTACCGGCGCCAGAAAGTTAACCGCCGTGGCCTCGGCAAGCGGGATGTACAGCAGCGCCGTGGTGAAAAACAGACTGGTGCCGAGCAGGCAAAGCGCGCGTGCCAGCTGCCATAACGGTTTTTTCGTGCGCAGCACCCGCAACCCGGACTGCGGCAGAAAAATCCCCGCCATCAGCAAGGTGTGCACCACATACCGTGCCCACACCACCATCACGATCGGATAGAAACCTGACAGGTATTTCGACAACGCGTCATGGCTGGAGAACAGGAAGGTCGCCACCACAATCAGCAAGATCCCTTTAAAGGGCTGGTTGACTCCGGAAAGCGGGGTGCTGACGGTCATTGGCGATCTCTGAAGAAAAACACACTGAGGAAAAGCCTCAAGCAACAATCTAGAACCCGGTTCCAGATTCCGACAGCCTTCAACCATAAAAGTGTGCGAACAGCGCACAGCTTTGCACGATATCTCTTTAGGCGCGGGCACCACTGCGATCTTTGATCCTGATCTCGCGTTTAACTCGACAGCGCCTACAGGGGATGGGTTCGCTTTGTCGTCAGATGAACAGTTCCGAGGCCAGGCTGGCTGCCGACAACTCCTCGGTGAATTTCAACAGCAGCGGCGCCAGCTCATGCAACCTTGCCCCGGGCATCCGCGCACTCGGCCCGGCAATGCTCAACACGCCGATCACCCGAGCATCCGCGGGATGCCGCACCACGGCGGCAATCGCCGAAGTGCCCACTGCCGAACTCTCCTCGACGCAGGCATAGCCCTGCTCGCGCGTCAGCCGCAGACGCTCGAGCAATTCGATATTGGAACGTGGCGCATTCGGCCCGATATCCACGGGCACCTGCGCGGCCTGCCGTTCAACCCGCGACAAGGCCTCGGCATCACTCATGCTCGCAAGCCAGGCGTGGCCGGATGCGGTGTAGAACAGTGGCGCGTCACGGCCCATGTCAGGGTCGTAACGCAGACCGGTGCGCGCGCCCTGCGCCTTGGCGATCCAGGTCTGGCGTTCACCGTCGATGACACCCAGACGCACCAGCTCGCCGGTTTCCTGAGCGAGCCGATCCAGCACCGGCTGCACAATGTCGGCACCGCTGCTGGAGAGGTGGCGAAAGCCCATCGCCACCAATCTGGTCGACAAGTGATAGCGCAGGGTCTCGGGGTTCTGCCGCACATACCCCAGGCGCACCAGTTCGGCGAGCAAACGGTGCGTGGCACTTTTCGGGATGTCGATCTGCTCGGACAACGTCTGCAGCGGCAACCCGCGGGGCTCGCCGGTAAGACTTTCCAGCACGCTGAAAACCCGTTCGATCTGACTGCCGGCCATGATGACATCCCAATGAAATTTTGCTGATTCTAAAATATATGCAAAGGAATAAGAAATCTGGAACTGATGAGTCGATCGGCATCGCCCGAACTATTTGCAGCGATGCCAGCGTCCGGATTGAATTACTCCCGTGCCAGCTCGTCATACACAGGCCCGCGTGTCCACGAATAGACGGATAGCCGGACTGGCGCCACACTCACACACCAGCAACACTCAACACCACGTAACGTTCTTCACCACGAAGCTTTCATCCCCCCCGAAGCTCTCCACCGGAAAAAAGAGGATTCCCACATGCTATGGAAAAAAGGCCGACGCAGTGACAACGTCGTCGATGCCCGTGGTGATGATGCCGGCGGTGGCGGCGGCATGGGTTTTGGTGGCGGCAAAGGCCTGAGCCTCGGGGCCATTCTGCTGATCGTCGGCATCGGCTGGATCACCGGTCAGGACCCGTTGCAGATCCTCGGCCAGCTTACCGGGCAAACGGGCCAGCAAACGGCCCCCTCCTCACAGACCCGGCAGGCGCCTCCGGCGAATGACGAACAGGCCGAGTTCGTGCGCTCGATCCTCGGCGATACCGAAGACACCTGGGGCGCGATTTTTCAACAGGCCGGTCGGCAATATAAGGACCCGACCCTGGTGCTGTTCAGCAATCGGGTCAACTCCGCCTGCGGCCTGGCAACCTCCGCCACCGGCCCGTTCTATTGCCCGGCCGATCAGAAGGTCTATCTCGACATGGCGTTCTTCCAGGAAATGGCGCAACGCTTCAAGGCCGCCGGCGACTTCGCCCAGGCCTACGTCATCGCTCACGAAGTCGGACACCATGTGCAGACGCTTCTTGGCGTCTCGGCGAAAATTCAGACAGCCCGTCAGCAGGGCCGGCAGATGGAAGGTGCCGGCGGTTTGCTGGTGCGCCAGGAGCTGCAAGCCGACTGCCTGGCCGGAGTCTGGGCGTATAACGCGCAAAAACGTTTGAACTGGCTGGAACCCGGCGACATCGAGGAAGCCTTGAACGCCGCCAACGCCATCGGTGATGATCGCCTGCAGCAACAGGGTCAGGGCCGTGTGGTGCCGGACTCGTTCACTCACGGTACGTCGGCGCAAAGGGTGCGCTGGTTCAAAACCGGATTCGCGCAGGGCCAGGTCGGCCAGTGCGACACCTTCGCAGCGAAAAACCTGTAAATGCATAAATGGCTTTTGGCACTACTGATCATTGGCAGCACAGCGCACGCGGCCGGCGTCGATGCCATCAGCCCCGGTCGCCTGCAACTCAAGGCCGGGGAAATGGCGGTGGGCATCGGCCCTGCGCCGGAGAAGATCGAGCGTGTGCTGATCGTCATTCATGGTCGCTTGCGCAACGCCGAGACCTATCGCAAAAGCGCCGAGCGCGCGACCGAGCTGGCGGGGCAAACCGCGCACACGCTGGTGATCGCCCCGCAGTTTCTCAACGAAAGTGATGTGGCCCTGTATTCGTTGCCCGCGACGTTGTTGCGCTGGAAGGGTAACGAGTGGATGGGCGGCGGGTTATCCACAGGCCCGAATCCGTTGAGCGCCTATGCCGCACTCGATGAAATCGTCGCCCGCCTCGCTGACCGCAAACAGTTCCCGGACGTGAAGCAGATCGTGATGTTCGGCCATTCCGGCGGCGGCCAGGTGGTGCAGCGGTATGCCCTGCTCGCCAAAGACCAGCCTGCGCTGAAGGCCAACGGCATCCGCTTGCGCTACGTGGTGGCCAATCCTTCGTCGTATGCGTATTTCAATGAACAGCGGCCGGTGGCGTTCGATCATGCCAAGTGCGTGGGCTTCAATCGCTGGAAATACGGTCTGTCAGACATGCCGGTGTACGCCGGAGGGCAAACGCCGCTGCAGCTTGAAAGCAGTTACATCAAGCGTGAAGTGACGTATCTGCTCGGCCAGCAGGACATTGATCCGCAGCATCCGGCGCTGGACAAGGGGTGCGAAGCCGAGGCGCAAGGGGCTTATCGTCTGGAGCGCGGCAAGTTGTTTTTCGGCTATCTGCTGCGGCGCCATCCGGAAGGGGTGAATCAGCGGCTGGTTGAAGTGCCCGGGGTTGGGCATAACGGCGATGGAATGTTGACCTCGCCGGAGGGGCAGAAGGCGTTGTTCGAATAAGTTTTGTGCTGATTGATCCAACGCCATCGCGACCAGGCTCACGCCTGCAGGGGAACGCATTCCAATTGCAGGAGTGAGCCTGCTCGCGATGAGGCCCGCTAAGCACCCAGGATTTTCAGGCCAGAAGCATCCGCCGCAACTCGACACAATCCTGCGCATGCCAGTCGGTCAATTCCGGCCACGGGTTATCCGGCAGATTCACCAGCACCGTCCGCGCCCCGGCGGCCCTGCCGCAATCCAGGTCAAAGCGGTAATCACCGACCATGACCATCTTGCTGGCAGGCACTTTCCAGGCGTCTGCCAGCTTCAGCAAACCACCCGGATGCGGCTTCGGCGGCGCCTCGTCGCGACCCAGTACATCCTCCGCCGCAAAGCAGTCGGCAAGACCAATCGCCTCAAGCGTCACATGCGCCAACTCGCGCGCGTTCCGGGTGAGGATGCCGAGGCGATAACCACGCGAGTGCAGGTCGCGCACCAGTTCCACAGCGCCAGTGGCGGGGGTCGAGCCCAGCGCCAGATCACGCTCGTGCTCCAGCAACCAGGCGTGTTTGGCCGCCGCTTCATCTGCCGGCAATGCCGCAAGATGAGTGAGGATGTCGTCCTGCGGCGGAATCGCCAGCGCCACGCGGATCGCCGCAAAGTCATGCACGGCGACGGTCAGCGTGCCGTCCATGTCGAACACCCAGTGCTTCACATCGCTCAGGCTCATGCCCAGTCCTTACGGTGACGAATCAAGCCTTCCTGAGTGACCGACGCCACCAGTTGACCGGCGCGGTTGTACACGCTGCCACGGGAAAAACCACGGGAGTTGCCGGCCCACGGACTGTCCATCGCGTAGAGCAACCAGTCATCGGCGCGCAAGTCGTTGTGGAACCACAGCGCGTGATCGAGGCTGGCGACCTGCATGTCTTTCTGCCAGACCGACTTACCGTGCGGCAGCATCGAGGTGGTCAACAGGCCGAAGTCCGAGGCGTAGGCCAGCAGGTATTTGTGCAGCGCCGGAATATCGGCCAGCGCACCGTCGGCGCGGAACCACACGTATTTCACCGGATCGGCCGGCTGCGGGTTGTACGGGTCTTTTTCGGTGACCGGGCGCACTTCGATCGGTTTCGGGCACAGCAGTTTTTCGCGCATGTGTTCCGGAATCAGGTGTGCGCGCTGTTGGGTCAGTTCCAGCTCCGACGGCAGGTTTTCCGGACCGACCACCACCGGCATCTGGCTCTGGTGCTCGAAGCCTGCTTCGTCGTACTGAAACGAGGCGCTGCAGGTGAAGATCGGATGGCCCTTCTGGATCGCGGTCACCCGGCGAGTGCTGAAGCTGCCGCCATCGCGCACGCGATCAACCGAATACACCACCGGCAACTTGGCATCGCCCGGACGCAGGAAATAGCCGTGCATCGAATGCACATGACGCGCCTCTTCAACGGTCTGACTGGCCGCCGACAGCGACTGACCGAGTACCTGACCCCCGAACAACTGACGGAAACCCAGATCCTGGCTACGGCCGCGGAACAGGTTTTCTTCGATCGGTTCCAGGGTCAGCAAGTCGACCAGATCTTCCAACACTTGGCTCATTCAGACTCTCCTCACACAAAGCTATGCCGCGCAGTCTTGGCTGCGGCGGGCAATTCAGGTTCTGGCGCGAGCCACTGTCGCGCCATTGTAAACGTCCGTGTCGGCTTAGCCATGCAAGGTCTGCAGCCATTGCTCCCGGGTGATGCGATACAGCACATGTCGTCGTAGCGGATGATCGGCGGCAAGTTTGGGGTGATCGAAATCATCCTCCGGCGCGTGATGCATGCCGATTGCCTGCATGACCTTCTCCGAGGGCAGATTGGATTGCGCGGTGAAAGACACGATCTCTTTCAGCGCCAGCCGGTCAAAGCCGCAGCGCAGAGCCGTCCACGCCGCCTCACTGGCATAACCCAGCCCCCAGTGCTCCTTGGCCAGCCGCCAGCCGATTTCCACCGCAGGCGTAAACGGCGCATCGAAACCGACCACACCGAGCCCGGTGAAACCGATGAATTCGCCGCTGTCCTTGCGCTCCAGCGCCCACAAGCCAAAACCGTGCTCGGCAAAGTGCCCGCGCACGCGGCCGATCAGTGCCGCACTTTCCAGACGGCTCAGCGCTGCCGGAAAATAACGCATCACTTGCGGATCGGCACACATCGCCGCAAATGCCGGCAAATCTTCGTCCTGCCACTGTCGCATCAGCAGGCGTGCGCTTTGCAGTTCCAGTATCGGCTCCATCGTGCCCCTCCGTTTCCATGCCGCAAGTCTACATCGCTGGTAGGATCCTTCACTCTTACAAACGTTTCCTACATGAAATCGCCATGCCACTGCCGCTGATCTACCACGACGACTACAGCCCCGAATTCCCGGCGGACCACCGCTTCCCGATGGACAAGTTTCGGCTGCTGCGCGATCACCTCGTCGACAGTGGCCTGACCCGCGACGCCGATCTGCTGCGCCCGCAGATCTGCCCCAACGACATCCTCGCCCTCGCCCATGACCGTCGCTATATCGAACGCTACATGAGCGGCGAGTTGTCCCGCGAAGACCAGCGGCGTCTTGGCCTGCCGTGGAACGAAGCCCTGGCGCGACGCACCGTGCGTGCGGTGGGCGGTTCGATTCTGGCGGCGGAGAAAGCCCTGGAGCATGGCCTGGCCTGTCACCTGGCCGGCGGCACCCATCATGCCCATTACGATTACCCGGCCGGTTTCTGCATCTTCAATGACCTGGCGATCATCAGCCATTACCTGCTGCAAAGCGGTCGGGTCAATCGCGTGCTGATCTTTGACTGCGACGTGCACCAGGGCGATGGCACCGCGCGGATTCTCCACGACACGCCGGAGGCGATTACCGTTTCCCTGCACTGCGAGAAGAACTTTCCTGCACGCAAGGCCGAAAGCGATTGGGACATTCCGCTGCCCAAAGGCATGGGCGATGCCGACTATCTGCAGGTTGTGGATGACGCGCTCAACTATCTGCTGCCGCTGTACCAACCGGACCTGGTGCTGTACGACGCCGGCGTCGATGTGCACAAGGACGATGCCCTCGGATACCTGCAACTGACCGACGAAGGGGTCGCCGCCCGCGATGAACGCGTGATGCGCCATTGCCTGGGTCGCGATATCCCGGTGGTCGGTGTGATTGGCGGCGGTTACAGCAATGATCGCCACGCCCTCGCCCGCCGCCACGGCATCCTGCATCACAGCGCGCAACGGGTCTGGCAGTCACACGGCTGTCATTGAGTTGTGCTGCGTTACCCACAATGGCTGTGGAACGGCCTGTGGATAACCTGAGTGAAAGGGACTACAGACCACAGTGAGCATGGCTTACAGCGCACTGGTTGTTTTTTGACCAACATCTCGAACTGCCCCAAATCCTTTCAGAAGTAAGCCTGCTCGCGATAGCGTCAGCCCCTTCAACTCAGAGTTGACTGATCCACCGCTATCGCGAGCAGGCTAACTCCTACAAGGGATCTGCGCTGTTAGAATGCGCGCCTTATCCCGCCATACCGCAGCGCACGCCATGACCCAGACTTCTGCTCGCCTCCCCGCTCACGTCGCCATCATCGGCGGTGGCCCTGCCGGCCTGATGGCCGCCGAAGTGCTGAGCCAGGCCGGCGTGCGTGTCGATCTGTACGACGGCATGCCCTCGGTCGGTCGCAAGTTTCTGCTGGCCGGGGTCGGTGGCATGAACATCACCCATTCCGAAGCCTACCCGGCGTTTCTCTCGCGCTATGCCGAACGCGCACCGCAGATTGCGCCGTTGCTGCGCGCCTTCGACGCCGATGCGTTGTGCCGCTGGATTCATGAACTGGGCATCGAAACCTTCATCGGCAGCTCCGGCCGGGTGTTCCCCACTGACATGAAAGCCGCGCCATTGCTGCGCGCCTGGCTCAAACGCCTGCGCGACAGCGGCGTGGTTATCCACACCCGCCACCGCTGGCTCGGCTGGGATGCGCAAGGCGCACTGCGTATCGCCAGTCCCGATGGCGAAATCACCGTCAAAACCGATGCGACCCTGCTCGCCCTCGGCGGCGGCAGTTGGTCGCGGCTCGGTTCGGATGGCGCGTGGATGCTGCCCCTGGAGCAAAAAGGCGTAGGACTGGCGCTGTTGCAGCCGAGCAATTGTGGCTTCGAGGTGCAGGCCTGGAGCGAATTCCTTGTCAGCAAATTCGCCGGCGCACCGCTGAAAAACGTCGCCATCGGTTTGAACGACGACATCCCGCGCCTAGGAGAATGCGTGATCACTGCGACGGGCGTTGAAGGCAGCCTGATCTACGCGCTGTCAGCCCCCATTCGTGAGGCGATCAACGCGCAGGGTGCTGCGACTGTGCACATTGATCTGCTGCCGGGCCGGCCTGTGGATAAATTGCAGGCGGCCTTGAGCAAGCCACGCGGTTCGCGCTCGATGGCCAAACATCTGCACAGTCAGGTCGGGATCGACGGGGTAAAAGCGGCGTTGTTGCGTGAACTGACTGACGCCGCCACCTTTGCCGATCCGGCGCTGCTGGCCCGGGCGATCAAGGCATTGCCGCTGACTTTGGTGAAACCCCGTCCGCTGGACGAAGCGATCAGCAGCGCCGGTGGCGTGACGTTCGAGGCGCTGGATGAGCGATTGATGCTCAAGGCGTTGCCGGGGGTGTTTTGCGCGGGGGAGATGCTCGATTGGGAAGCGCCGACGGGCGGCTATCTGCTGACGGGGTGTTTTGCCAGCGGGCGGGCTGCGGGGTTGGGGGTCGTGCAGTGGCTCAAGTCCGAGGCGTCTGCCTGAACCCTCACCCCAGCCCTCTCCCAGAGGGAGAGGGGGCCGACCGAGGTGTCTTGGGCGATCCATCGACCTGAGCGGTCGAGTCGATTATGGATTCGGCAATGCTCTTTCAGGTCGGCACAACATTAACGCATCCCCCAATCAGTCCCCTCTCCCTCATCAACCTGAAACACCGAGTCGATTATGGATTCGGCAATGCTCTTTCAGGTCGGCACAACCTTAAAGCATCCCCCCAATCAGTCCCCTCTCCCTCCGGGAGAGGGTTAGGGTGAGGGGCTTTTGACTTTAAGGTTTACGCTTACGAGGTCCGGTGTTAAACACCGGCACTTTACGCACAGGCTTGATCGAAGGCTCCGGCGCCGATGTCTCACCGCTGTCGACCCACTTGCCGAGATTACGCTTGCCGCCACCGCCGCCGGACGCCTTCGGCTTTTTCGGTTTCTTCGGCTTCTTGATCACCTGACCGCTGGCATCGGTGTCCGGCACGCGGTGTTCCGGTTCGAAGTCCGGCTCGTTCTGACGCTTCAACGTCTGACGCGTGAGCATCTCGATCGCCGACAGCAGGTTCACTTCATCGGCACACACCAGCGAAATCGCCTCGCCAGTCGAACCCGCACGACCGGTGCGACCGATACGGTGGATGTAATCCTCGGCCACGATCGGCAGATCGAAGTTGACCACCAGCGGCAAGTCTTCGATGTCCAGACCACGGGCAGCCACGTCGGTCGCCACCAGAATCTGCACTTCACTGAGTTTGAAACGGTCCAGCGCACGCTGACGGGTGGCCTGCGGCTTGTCGCCATGGATACCGTCGGCGTTGACACCGAGGCCCTGGAGTTTTTCCACCAGCGCGTCCACACCGTTGCGGGTCTTGGCGAACACCAGCACCTGCTTCCACTTGTTCTTGCGCATCAGGTGCACGAACAGTTCCGGCTTGCGTTTCTTGTCCACCGTCACCACCCACTGCTTGACGGTGTTGGCCGCGACGTTGCGCGGGCTGACTTCGATGCTCAGCGGATCGTTGAGCATCTGCCCGGCCAGCAGGCGGATGTCATCGGAGAAGGTCGCGGAGAACAGCAGCGTCTGGCGCTTCTTCGGCAGCATGCGGTAAATGTTCGCCAGTTCTTCGGAGAAGCCCAGATCGAGCATGCGGTCGGCTTCATCCAGCACCAGGGTTTGCAACTGATCGAGTTTCAACGCGTTCTGGCGGAACAGGTCGATCAGACGACCAGGCGTGGCGACAAGCACATCAACGCCGCCGCGCAGCTTCATCATCTGCGGGTTGATGCTGACGCCGCCGTACACCGCATAAGTGCGCAATGGCAGATTTTCAGCGTATTGGCGCACCGACTCATGAACCTGCTCCGCCAGCTCGCGGGTCGGCACCAGAATCAGTGCACGAGCCGAATTAGCGGCCACTTTCGGCCCTTCCATGGCCAGCAACTGCAGCAGCGGCAAGGCGAAACCGGCGGTCTTGCCGGTGCCGGTCTGGGCCGCAGCCATCAGGTCGCGACCGGCCAGCACGGCCGGAATGGCTTGCGCCTGAACCGGCGTCGGGGTCTGGTAGCCGAGCGTCTCGAGGGAGCGCAGCAAGGGTTCGATCAGGCCAAGGGTGGCGAAAGTCATGGGAATACCGTAGGAAAATTCAGCGCAGTTGTGCGACACGAGTGTGCAATGGCGCGCAGTTTACCCTAATTCACGCGCTGTTCTGCTGGCACGCCTGTCTTCGGTGGCTGCGCGACGAGCGGCTGCGCCGGCCGCCGCCACTGCGGCAGACCGATCAGCACCACGGCGCTGATGATCACCAGCATTGCCAGCGCTTCTTCCATGCCAATGGTCTCGCCGACGAACACGATCCCCAGCAACACCGCCACCGCCGGGTTGACGTAGGCATAACTGGTGGCCGCCGCCGGACGCACATGCTTGAGCAAGTACATGTAGGAATTGAAGGCGATGATCGAGCCGAAAAAAATCAGATACGCCAGCGCCAGCCAGCCTTCGAGAGGCGGCACGGCTTGCAGGTGCTCGCCACTCGCCGCGCTGCCGATCAGCAGCACCACGCCACCCACCAGCATCTCCACGGCACTGGCCATCGCGCCTTGAGGCAGCGGCAGGTGTTTGCTCCACACCGAGCCAAAGGCCCAGGTCGCCGCCGCGAAAATCAACAGCGCCGCGCCCATCGGACTCGATTGCAGGTTGGAGCCCATGTTGAGCATGGCGATGCCGACAATCCCCAGCGCCACCCCGGCCCACTCCAGGCGAGTATTGCGCGCCCCCCAGAAATAGCCACAGAGCAACGTGAACAAGGGCACCGTCGCCACCGCCAGTGCCGCCACACCGGACGCCACCCCGCTATGTTCGGCCACACTCACCGCACCGTTACCGAAGCTGAGCAGCAAAATCCCGATGATCCCCGCGGCTTTCCACTGCGCCCAGGTCGGCGCCGGCGCCCCGCGCCAGCGCAGGAAGGCGTACATCAGGCTGCCGGCAATCACGAACCGCACGCCACCGAGCATCAGCGGTGGCCAGTATTCAACGCCGAGGCGGATCACCAGATAGGTCGATCCCCAAATCACATACAGCGCAAAAAACGCGGCGATCAACGGCAAGGAAAAACGGCGCAAGGCAGGCATGGGCAACTCGAAAGTCAGCGTCAGGGGATGGATTATTCTAGAAAGGCACGCAGGCAAAAATAAGCTACAAAACCTGTTTATCGCGCCGGTACACTTTTGAAAGAACGGAGATCTACGGGATAAACCGTGATTTCGAAAGTCTGGCAATTTAAGGAGTCCGGCCTTGGACAGATACGACCGCATGCTGCTCAGCGCCCTGTTGGAAAACGGTCGGGCGTCCTACGCCGAACTGGCGCGCAAAGTGAACCTCTCGCCGCCGGCGGTGGCCGAGCGTGTGGCCAAGCTTGAGGCGGCCGGAGTGATCACTGGGTATCAGGCGAACATCGACCTGTCGAAAATCGGCCTGCCGATCCAGTGCATGATCGAATTGCGCCTGCACCAGAACGGCAGTCAGAAGGTCTACGACGAACTGGTGAAAATCCCGCAACTGACCGAGTGCTTTCGAGTGACCGGCGATCCGTGCGTGATGATGAAGGGCGCGGTGGGTTCGATGACGGAGCTGGAGGAGTTGATCAACCGGGTGGCGAAGTTCGGCTTCAGCAAGACTTCGATTGTGTTGTCGAGCGCGATCGAGAAGCGCGTGCCACTCGGCCACATCGACAGCAACGGTAAATAGCTCGGGCCAACTCCTGCAAGGATTTTGTGTTGGGCTCTGCCTCAGCGGTAGCGTTGCAAGTGTTCGCTGACTTTGGCAGCCGGGACTTTCTGCAGTTTGCACAGCAGGTCGTGGTTCAACTCACGCACGCCATGCTTGTGCCGCAGTTCTTCAGCCAGATGCGCCATCAGGTTCGCCGCCATCTCGGCATCCGCCATCGCCCTGTGCGCCTGACCGGTGTGCGGCAGGCGGGCGAAGGTGGTCAGGGTGCCGAGTTTGTGATTTGGCGCTGCCGGCATCAGGCGCCGGGCCAGCAACAGCGAGCAGGCAAAGTTCTGCAGACGGGTACGTTTGATCCGCCCCAGTTCGAAGTCCCAGAACTTCTGGTCGAACGAGGCGTTGTGTGCGACCAGCGGCGTGCAGCCGACGAACTCGTTGACCTCTTCCATGACCCTTTCCGCCGAGGGCGCGCTGCGCAGCATGGCGTTGCTGATGCCGGTCAGTTGTTCGATGAAGGCCGGGACGCGCACGCCGGCGTTCATCAGGCTCTGGTAACGCTCGACGATGCGCCCGTTTTCCAGCATGACCACGGCGATTTCCGTGGCGCGACAGCTGCTGTTCGGCGACAGGCCGGTGGTTTCAAAGTCGATGACTGCAATGCGTTCCAAACCGGGTTGTACTCCATTCAAATCAATTCTTCAGTAGCGGCTCAGTTCTTCAACAACAGCGCGCCTTCGATCGGCACATAACGGCTGGCGGCGCGGATCAGCGAATTGGCCGTCAGGCCGGGCACACCATAGGCGACCGCTTGCACGCCGTGCTTGCTGATGATGCGTTCGAGCAGCATGTCGAAATCGCCATCACCCGAGGCCAGGACGATTTCGTCGACGTGGTCGGCGGCATCCATGATGTCGAGGGTGATGCCCACGTCCCAGTCGCCCTTGGCCGAGCCGTCGCTGCGCTGGATGTAGGGCTTGAGCTTCACGGTGAAACCGAGGTTGCGCAGGATCTGCTGGAACTGCTGCTGCTTGCTGTCGCCACGGTCGATCGCGTAGGCGTAGGCTTCGACGATCTGCCCGTCCTTGCTGATGTCCGCCCACAATGCGGCGTAGTTGAAGTGGCAACCATAGGCCTGACGCACGGTGTAGTAGAGGTTCTGCACGTCGGCGAACACTGCGATTTTTTTCACCGGGATTCCTGTGGGCGCATAGCGCACGAAGCGGGATCAGGCGCCGGGCCCGAAAAAGGCGCTCAGTATGCCAGCCAAGAGGAATGTTCAGCGAATAATCACCCACAGGCGCCATGGTGCTACTGACGAGCGGTGAATGTGGCGAGGGGATTCATCCCCGTTGGACTGCACAGCAGGCCCAAGAAACCGGGGCCGCTACGCTGCCCAACGGGGATAAATCACCTCGCCACAGTTCGATGTCAACCTGCAAGGTTTGGGTCAGACGAACGAATCATCGTCATCGAAGAACGACGAGTTGTCGTCGCTGTAGTCGGTGTCGGTGAACCCGCCCTGGTCATTGCCCGAGAAGCCGTTATCGGCCACACGCTGGTCATCATTCCAGCCATTGTTGCTATGGTCAGCCACTTGCGCCGGCTCTTCCTTGATCACTTCAACGATTTCTTCGGGCTGCTGGTTGTGATGGAACAGGCTGCTGATGCCCTGCGCCAGCATCACACCGCCGGCCACGCCGGCAGCGGTTTTCAGGGCGCCACCGAGAAAGCTGCTGCCCGCTGCTGCCGGGGCGGCTGGCTGTGCGTAATTAGGCGGTGGCGCGGCATAGTTCTGTTGTGGCGGTGCTGCACCAAAATTCTGCTGCGGTGCCGGCTCACGCCAGCCGCCCGTCGAGGCCGGAGCACTTGGGGTCGGTGCCGGACGCGGGCTGCCGCCGAAGATGCTGGACAGGAACCCGCCGCCACCGCTTGGCGCGGGGGCCGCGCTTTGCGTCTTGGCCGCTTGCAGCTCAGCCTGCAATTGCTGGACTTGTTGGGTCAGTTGCTTGTTCTGCTCGTCGAGGCTCTTGAGCGCCGCCTCTTGCACCAGAATCGCCTGGGTCATGAAATAACCTGCCGCCGGCTGGCGGGTCAGGTGTTCCTTGATCCGCGCCTCGGCCTGGGCGTCGCGCGGGGCTGCCTCCGTTTCGGCTTGTTGCAGCCGGGAAAACAGTCCATCGATCAGGGTTTGCTCTTCGCTGTTCATGGCGACCTCGTAGATTGCCGGGGATAACGTTGCCCTCGCCCACTGTGGGCGAAGTGCTCTCCCGTAATGGAGACAGTGACAGGATGTTTCAATGACCTTTACCGAATGTTTACGTTTGTGTCGCACCCGCCATCATCGGTTAAAGTGAGCCACTGTTTTTGACCTGCGATACCGACTGATGAATGCCTTCGAAGTACTGCGCGACTCCCTGTATTTTTTCAAACGTCATTTGGGCAGCATCGTGCAGTTGTGCCTGCCGCTGGTGATTTTCGAAGCGGTTCTGCAACAGGTCGTCGATCACGCCACCGGCCCGGACAATTTCTCGGCGATCAACGTCATTGTCGGTCTGTTGGTCTATCCGCTGTACACCGCCGCCCTGATTCTGTTTCTCGATGCACGCAGCCGTGGCGAGGCGCCGCGCAACCGGGATCTGCTGGCGATGGCCGCGACCCTCTGGCCGCGCTTCGCCGTGCTGACCGCGTTGAACACGCTGCTGATTCTGTTGGGCCTGTCGCTGTATTTCCTGCCGGGCCTGATCCTGATGGTCATGCTCGCGTTCGGTGAATACCTGCTGGTCCTGCGCGGCCTGGGGCCGTTGCAGGCCATGAAGGAAAGCCTGCGCCTGACCCGTGGGCACTTCTGGCGAATCCTGCTGTGCATCCTGTGCGTGATGACGCCACTGTGGCTGCTCAAGGGCGCGACGCTGGCGGTGTATCCCGAGCCGCAGAACCCGCTGATCGCCGTGTTGATCGACAGCGCTCACAGCTTCCTGCAACTGTTCACCAGCGTGGTGCTGTTTCGCCTGTTCATGCTGATCAGTGAATTGCCTGACAAACGTGACGGGGCGGTCTGACCGCTCTGCGCTTGGGCTTCGAGGCTGCCGTCAGGTATGCTCGGGGCCACTTTCTGTAACGCTATAAGCCGAGCCATGACCCGTCTGCTGCGCTACACCCTGTTCTTTGTGTTGCTCGCCCTCGCGCTGGCCGCCGCACTGATGTTCAGCCTGACCTGGCGCCCCGACGCCCGGGAAACCCTGCCGGTCAACTGCACCACCAGCGCGCCGACGCTAGTGCCCGGCCAGGCCCTGAAAGTCATGACGTGGAACGTTCAGTACCTGGCGGGCAAGCGCTACGTGTTCTGGAATGATCTGGCCCAGGGCGACGATGATGCGCCGACCCTGGAAGACATGGCGTTCAGCCTCGATGAAGTGGCGCGGGTGATCCGCGATGAGCAGCCCGATGTGGTGCTGCTGCAGGAACTGGATGACGGCGCCAAGGCCAGCGATTATCAGGATCAGCTCAAGCTGTTGCAGGAGCGGGTTGCCGACCTGTATCCATGCAGCACCAGCGCCTTCGACTGGAAGGCCGATTTCGTGCCTGACCGGCACATTTTCGGCAGCGTCGGCCGACAACTGGCAACCCTGAGCCGCTACCGCATCGAACACGCCGAACGCCTGCAATTGCCGGTCGCCGAGGCCAACTTCATCAGCCGCCAGTTCCAGCCCAAAGACGCGCTGCTCGTCACCCGACTGCCCCTGAGCGATGGCGGACAACTGACCGTGTTCAATACCCATCTGGAACGTGCCAGCCAACCGGATGACACCTTGCAGACCCAGGTGACGGCCGTGGCCAGGGTGCTCGACAAGTATGAAAGCCAGGGCCTGGCGTGGCTGATCGGCGGCGACTTCAACCTGTTGCCCCTCGGCCAATACCGGCGCTTGCCGGCGGAGCAGCGCACGCCCTACTCCGCCGACAGCGAACTGCACCTGCTGTGGGACAAATACCCGATGATCCCGACCAACAACGAGGCCAGCGGCATCGACCGCGCGCAATGGCTGACCCACTATCCCAACGACCCGGGCCTGAATGGCCCGGACCGCACGGTCGACTACCTGTTTTACAGCCCGAAAATCAAACGGGTCGAAGCGAGGGTGCGCCAGGACGATACGTTGCGCATCTCTGATCATCTGCCGGTGATTGCGCGCTTCCTGCTGCCTGCCACGCCCTAGTGGCGACCAACGCGCCCTCTGCTTCAGCTCACGCATTCACGACACGGAACGCCCATGAAAATCTTACTGGTGTGCAAGGACATCGGCGGTTACGCCGGCAAACTGGCCGACTACCTGATGACCGAGCACGACGTGTGCTTCATCGACACCTCGTCGCTGTCCAACCGCTTTGACCGGGCGCCAAAGATCCTGCGCCGCCCGCTCAAGCGCTGGGCCCAGTTGCGCCAGTTCAAAAAGGTCCTCGGCAAGGCTGCGCGCTTTGACGTTGCGCTGATCATCAACCCGGCGCAAATCGATCCGCAGCAATTGGTCGCAGGCCTGAATGTGGCCGACCGCAAGATCGCCTACCTCTACGACAGTTTCAGCCGCTGGCCAATGACCCGCGAAGCACTGGCCGGTTATGACGAGGTATTTTCGTTCGATCCGGGGAATGCCGAGAGTTACGGCCTGAAAAAGCACTACAACTTCATTTACGAGGACTACGTCGCGGACGGTGCGCCCGGCGACTATTCGGCGTTCGTGGTGATGGCCGGCAAGGATCGAGTGCCGGCCCTGGAAGGGCTGGCGCGGGAGTTCGATCGACTCGGCGTCACCGATTACAAGTTTCTGGTGCAGTGCAAACCGATCCCCGGTGCGCACCCGGGCATCACCTTTTTCGAGCAACGTATGTCGCTGGAATCCGTGGGGGAGCTGGTAAAGCGCTCGCGGATCATTCTGGACATCGCCAAACCCGGCCAGGCCGGCTTGAGCTTCCGTTTCTTCGAAGCCATGGCCTCGCGCAAAAAAGTCATCACCACCAACCACAGCGTGGTCGATTACGACTTCTACAATCCGGCCAACATCCTGGTGATCGACGAGGCCAACCCGGTGATTCCCGAGCGTTTCATCACCGATCCGTATGTCGATGTGCCCGAGACCATCTACCAGAAATACACATTGCAGGGCTGGGTCAAAACGGTTTTCGCATTCGCGTAATCGCCCCCCCCTGTGGGAGCTAGCTGCTCCCACAGGGACGGGATGCCTCGCGTTTCAGTGGACCTCTTCCAGATCGTCATGCAACAGCCCGAAGATCTGCCGCTTCATGTCGATGAACGAGCGCTCCATGACCATGTCCAGCGAACGCGGGCGTTCGATCGGCACGTCGAGGATCTGTTTGATCCGCCCCGGTTTGGCCCCCATCACGTACACCCGGTCGCCGAGCAGAATCGCCTCGTCGATGTCATGCGTGACGAACAGCACGGTCTTCTTGCTGTTGCCCCAGACCCGCAGCAACAGTTGCTGCATCTGCAGACGGGTTTGGCTGTCGAGGGCGCCGAACGGCTCGTCCATCAGCAGGATCTGCGGATCGTTGGCCAGCGCCCGGGCGATCGCCACCCGCTGCATCATGCCGCCCGACAGCTGCTTGGCGTAGTTGTCGGCGAACCCGCTCAGGCCGACCTCGTTGACGTAGTAATCGACAATCTCCTTGCGCCGCGCCGCCGGCACACCACGCCGCTTGAGGCCGAACTCGACGTTCTGGCGCACCGTCAGCCACGGAAACAGCGTGTAGCTCTGGAACACCATGCCGCGATCTGCGCCGGGGCCCTGCACTTGCTGACCGCCGACGTAGATCTCACCGGACGTCGGCTCGGCCAGACCGGCGGTCAGGTACAACAGACTCGACTTGCCACACCCCGACGGCCCGACCAGCACGGCGAACTGCTGATCCGGCACCTCGAACGACACTGCCTCAAGCGCAGTGAACGTGCCGCCACCAGGCTTGCTGTAGCGCAGGCTGACTTTGTCCACCTGCAAGCGCGGCGCCGCTTGCGCCGGACTCGCGACCGGTTCGATAAAACGATGATTGGCAGCAGTCACTGAGCCCATGCGGCAACCCTCAAGCGGAGAAAACGGAACAGTTGATCGGTGACCAGCCCCAGCAGGCCGATGATCGCGATGGCGAGGAAAATCACGTCGACCTGAAAACCGCGCATGGCCTTCAGACTCAGATAGCCCAACCCACTGGAAGCGGCGACCAGTTCAGCCACCACCAGGTAAGTCCAGGCCCAGCCCATGGTCACGCGCAAGGTATCAAGCACGCCGGGCACCGATGCCGGCGCGATGACGTGCAGCACCGCGTCGCGGCGATTGGAACCGAGGGTGTACGAAGCGTTGATCAGGTCCTTGGAAATGCCTTTGGACACGTCCGCGATCATCACCAGTTGCTGAAAGAACACACCGAAGATGATCACCGACACCCGCTGCTCCAGACCGATGCCGATCCACAGGATGAACAGCGGCACGAACGAAGTCACCGGCAGGTAACGAATGAAGTTGACCATCGGTTCGAGGAACGCCTGGACGATGCGGAAGCTGCCCATCAGCAACCCCAGCGGCACCGCCACCAGCGACGACAGAATGAAGCCGACCATCACCACTTCGACACTGGCCCACACGTGGGTGCCGAGGGTGCCGTCACGGCTCAGGCGCACAGCCGCTTCCACCACTGCCCCCGGCGTCGGCAAGAACATGCCCGGGACGATACCGCCGTAGGACAATCCGGCCCACAGACCGATCAACAACACCCAGGCCAGCCCGCTGGCGCTCCACACCACCGGCACCGGCAAACCGGTCTTCGGCGTGAGACAGCGGCTCAGCCACGAATTGCGCTTGAACATTGCAGACCTCCTAGAGCGGGCTGACAAAACGGTTGTCGACCAGATCGTCGTTGCTGACGTTGTAAGGTTTACCCTGCAATTCGCTGGCGGTTTCGTTGGCCAGTTTGATCAGCGCTGCGCTGTCGCCCGGCTTGCCCGGTGCGCCGAGCAATTTATCGCTCATCGCCTGATCGTAGAAACGTACGCCTTGGGCAGCGGCGGCCAGTTCCTTGGGATCGGACAGATAACCACCGACACCTTTGGCCATGATCCTGTAAGCGTCTTCGGGATGATCTTTGGTGTATTGCACCGCCTTGTACAAACCCGCCACCAGCGCCTTGACGTCTTGCGGCTGTTTCTCGATGACGCTGCAGTTCAGCGCCACCACGTCGACGATCACGCCGGGGGTACTGCTGCTGTCGATCAGCACTTTGCCCTGCTGTTTGTCGCGGACCATCGACAGGTGTGGTTCCCAGGTTACGGCGGCGGGCACGCGCCCGGCGATGAACGCGGTGGCGGCATCGTCCGCAGTCATGTTCTGCACGGTGATGTCGCTCATTTTCATACCGTTCTTTTTCAGCAGGTAAGAGAGCCAGAACTGCGAGGTCGAGCCTTCGTTGACGGCCACGGCCTGGCCCTTGAGTTCCTGCAGGGATTTGACGTCCTTGCCGACCAGCACGCCATCGCCACCGTGGCTGTCATCCAGCGCCGCAACGGCCTTGAAGCAGAACTGCGGGCGGTACTTGAGCACCTCGTCAATGGTCGAGGCGGAGCCGGACAACTGCCCGGATGCCTGGGCGGCCATGTACATCGAGGCTTCTTCGACCACTGGCAACTCGACGGTCAGACCGTTCTCCTTGAAGTAGCCCAGATCCCGCGCCAGGTAGAGCGTGCCGTAGCCGACCCACGTGGTGTGGCCAATGGACAAGGTGCCGGCGTGGGCGCTGGTCGCGACCGTGGCGGCCAGGGCGGTGATCGCCAGAGGATGAGTGAGACGGATACACAAGGACTTGATCATGGAGCACTCCCGACGCTGTTGATTTAGTTTTGTCATGGGCAGTACGGCCAGCGCCAAAGATGCCAATGCACGCTGCGGTCTCTGCTGGACTCTGGCGTGAAGGCCTGGGCTGACGAGAGGGATGGTGGCCCATGTGCGCGGTGAGGAAAATCAGGAAATTGTTGGCAGCAAATGATGAAAAAACTGGGTAGTGCGCACCGCTGAAGGGCGACGTTGGCGGGGATGCACGGGGTGGGTGCAAAGCAGAAATTTTCGCTGAATGTACCTAAGTCATCGCGAGCAGGCCCACTCCTACAGGGGCGTCTATTGTAGGAGTGGGCCTGCTCGCGACAGGGGCCACGCGGTTTCAGCGCAACTGAAACCAGGTGGTCTTGAGCTGGGTGTATTTGTCGAACGAGTGCAGCGACAGGTCGCGACCAAAGCCCGATTGCTTGCCGCCGCCAAACGGCACGGTCACGTCCAGTGCATCGACGGTATTGACTGACACCGTGCCCGCTCGCAGTCGTCGGGCCACGCGGTGCGCGCGATGCAGATCATCCGTCCACAGCGACGCCGCCAGCCCGTAGACACTGTCATTGGCCAGACGCACCGCTTCGTCTTCATCGTCGAACGGCACCACCGCCAGCACCGGGCCGAACACCTCTTCACGAAACAGCGGCATGTCGGCGCTGACGCCGGTAAAAATCGTCGGTTCGATGAAGTTGTCCGAGCCGTTGAAACGCCGTTGCTGACCGCCACAGACCAAGGTCGCCCCCGACTGGGTGGCACCGTGAATGGCGCGCTGGATGCTCGTCGTCTGCCGGTGATCGACGATGGCTCCGGCACGGCTTTGCGGGTCAAGTGGATCCCCCGGCAGCCAGCGCTCGGCCTGGGCTTTCAGGCGCTCGACAAACTCATCGTGAATAGCGCGTTCAACCAACAGACGCGAGTTGGCCGAACACACTTCGCCCTGATTGAAAAAGATCCCGAACGCGGCTTTCTCCGCTGCCAGCTCCAGATCGCGGCAATCGGCGAACACCAGGTTGGCACTCTTGCCGCCGCACTCCAGCCAGACCTGTTTGAGGTTGGACTGCGCCGAATACTGCATGAAATATTTGCCGACCTGCGTCGAGCCGGTGAACACCAGACAATCGACATCCGGGTGCAGGCCCAACGCCTTGCCGGTCTGTTCACCCAGCCCCGGCAACACGTTGAGCACACCTGCCGGCAGTCCGGCCTCCAGTGCCAGTTCGGCCAGACGCAACGCCGAAAACGGTGATTGCTCCGCCGGCTTGAGAATCACCGAATTGCCCGCCGCCAGCGCCGGCGCGAGTTTCCACGCGGCCATGTCCAGCGGAAAATTCCACGGCACCACCGCGGCGACCACCCCCAGTGCTTCACGGGTAATGGTCGCCAGCACGCTGGACGCGGCGGGGGCAATCTGATCGTAGAGTTTGTCGATGCTTTCGGCGTACCAGCGAAACACCCCGGCAGCGCCCGGCACGTCGATGGTGTAGGCATCCATCACCGGTTTGCCCATGTTCAGCGAATCGAGCAGGGCCAGTTCTTCGCGGTGGTTCATCAGCAGATCGGCCAGTTTCAGAAGCACCTGTTTGCGCTCCGCCGGTGGGCGTTGTGACCAGGTACCGGCCTCGAACACCTGTCGTGCATTGCGCACCGCCGCATCGACGTCCGCCTCGCCACAGGCCGCGACATTGGCCAGCAACTGCCCGGTAGCGGGATTCATCGCGGCGAAGGTCTGCCCCGATTGTGCGGCGCAGTGTTGGCCGTCGATCACGGCTTGATCGGGAAACTTCAATGCAACGGCGCGGCGCTGCCACTCTGCAAGCTCGAACACGTTCGGATGCTCCCTGGGCTTTAATTGTGCATTGATGGTCGCTCAGGGCGGTGCGGGCTAAAACCAGTAAAAATATCTTCGCAGGCAATAAAAACACTGGGCAATGACTTGCCCCAAACGCGGGCCAGATGGCTATGGTTGAAAGATAAATACATCGTCGCGCAGCGGACGTGGCGGCGCACAAATTGCTTGGAAGTCGAGTCCGCTCGTCCAGAGGTTTGCCGTGGCCGCCTACAATTTGCGTCAGCTCAAATACTTCATCACCACCGTCGAATGCGGCAGTGTTGCCGAGGCGTCGCGCAAGCTGTACATCGCCCAACCGGCCATTTCCACCGCGATCAAGGCACTGGAAGACAGCTTCGCCGTGCAACTGCTGATCCGCCATCACGCCCAGGGCGTGTCCCTGACGCCCAGCGGCGCACGCTTTCTGCGCAAGGCGCAGGAACTGCTGCGCATGGCCAAAGAGTTCGAACAGAACGCCCTGGCCGACAACGACATCGTCGCCGGGCAGATCGACATCGGCTGCTTCGAAACCGTCGCCCCGCTGTACCTGCCGCAATTGATCGCCGGGTTTTGCGCGCTGTATCCGGGGGTGAAAATCCGCATCCGCGACGGTGAACAACAGGAACTGGTGCAAGGCCTGACATCGGGTGCGTTCGATCTGGTCATCTTGTACGAACACGAACTCGACGCGACCATTCAGACCGAACCCTTGATGCCGGCGCAGCGCCCTTATGCACTGCTGCCGGCCGATCACCGCTTCGCCGAATACAAGCAAGTGTCGCTGCGGGATTTGTGTCTGGAGCCGATGATCCTGCTCGATGTGCAGCCGAGCCGGACCTACTTCGTCAGCCTGTTCGAAGAACTCGGCCTGACCCCGCGCATCGAGTTCAGCTCACCGTCGATCGAAATGGTCCGCGGCATGGTCGGCCAGGGGTTCGGCTTCTCGGTACTCGTGACGAAGCCGCACTCGGAGTGCACCTATGACGGCAAGAAAGTGGTGTGCGTCGACATTGTCGAAGATGTCACCGGTTCAGGCCTGGTAGCGGCGTGGCTCAAACGTGGGCAACTGACCAAACCGGCGCAGTTGTTCGCCGATTATTGCCGCGAACAACTGACACGCAAGGCTGGCGCCTGACCCGCACGGGCCATGGCGAACATTCAACTGCGGCGCTTGACCACACGCCGATGGCAATCGGCCGGGCCCAATACCTTGCCCGCCCTCGATCGCACCTCAATGATCTCGATCTGCTCGGCGTGCTCGTTGTCCAGCAGTATCGAATAGCTCTCGCCCTTGCTGAACAGGAAGCGCTCGCCCCACTGACGCATGCTGATCACGATCGGAAACACAGAACGCCCCATCTCGGTCAGCACATACTCCTTGTAGGCGGTGCCGTCGGATGCAGGCTGCACCTCGAAGACACCGAGCTCGACCAACCGTTTGAGTTTCACCGTGAGGACGTTTTTCGCCAGGCCCAGGCGCTTTTGAAATTCGCTGAAACGACGGACGTCATCGAAGGCGTCACGGATGATCATCAAAACCCAACGATCACCGATAGCTTCAAGCGTTCGGGCCACAGGGCATTCGCTTTGTGCCAGTAGCTGCTGCCTAGCCATGAGTCTCCAGTGTTGATTAATAAAGTGCGTCAGAACTGTTCTAACGTCAGAAGAAAATATTTTGAAAAACTAGTTGTAGATTAAAACCAGTTTTGATAAAAATCAACGCATCGGTTTTGTTTGAAAACCAGTTATTCCCAAGGATGGAATGATGATGCTGAACCCTCGAAAGCCTTCGATTATGGACGTCGAAGCCGAAAAATCAGCCGGTGGCGGCACTGTTCAGTCCGCTCAGGAGCATGCAACCACACCTGGCCTAAGTCGTTACCAGACATTTCTCTTTGCAATTACCTGCGCCATGGCCGTGGCAAACGTCTACTTCGCGCAACCACTGCTGGAGTCGATGGCAGCCAGTCTGTCGGTATCGCCCGGCACCATCGGTGTGGTGGTCACGGCCACTCAGGCCGGTTACGCAGTCGGTCTGTTGTTCATCGTCCCCTTGGGCGATCTGCTCAATCGCAAGGGACTGATCCTCACGCAGATGCTGCTGTCGGCCGCGGCATTGTGTGCCGTCGGACTGGCACAGGAATGGGGCATGCTGCTCGGCGCGATGGTGCTGGTCGGACTGATGGCGGTGGTCGTGCAAGTGGTGGTTGCCTACGCGGCGACACTGGCCAGTCCCGAACAACGCGGCGAAGCCATTGGCACAGTGACCAGTGGTGTCGTGCTGGGCATTTTGCTGGCGCGCTTCGTCTCTGGCGCGGTGGCCGATCTGGCGGGCTGGCGCGGGGTTTACTTTGTCTCGGCAGCCTTGATGATCAGCATGGCGCTGGTGCTCTATCGCACCATGCCGGCGTCGACCAAGCCACCGGCCAAAGGCAGTTATCTGCAGTTGCTGCGCTCGGTCTTGCAGTTGTATCTGACCGAACCGACGCTGCGCGTCAGGGGGACCTTCGCCCTGCTGATATTCGCTGCATTCAGCGTATTGTGGACTGCGATGGTCCTGCCGCTAAGTGCACCGCCACTGTCACTTTCCCACACTCAGATTGGCTTGTTCGGTCTGGCAGGGGTTGCAGGTGCACTGGCCGCTGCAAGGGCCGGCCGGTTGGCCGACCAGGGTTTGGGCAATCGCACCACAGGCATTGCGCTGGTGCTGTTGACCGTGTCCTGGTTACCCACCGCGTTTGTTGAAAGCTCATTGCTGGCCATGATCATCGGCGTGGTCTTGCTGGACTTTGCAGTGCAGGCCGTGCACGTGACCAACCAGAGCCTGATTTTCGCCGCCCGGCCGGATGCGCAAAGCCGCCTGGTCGGCGCCTACATGACCTTCTACTCCGTGGGCAGCGGTCTCGGTGCCATTGCGGCAACTTACACTTACGCCCACTTTGGCTGGGTCGCTGTTTGCCTGTTGGGCGCAGCGTTCAGTGGTACAGCGTTGTTGTACTGGTTATATCTGCAAATGACTTCTCGCTAACTTCTTGAGTATTTAGAACTGCTTTCCATGGCCTGCCGGGCTTTGGCGTGAAACTGTGTGCCTGCCACACGAACTTAAACAATTAAATGAGGCATGTATGGAAGGGTTTCACACACTAACCGTTACTTCTACTACAGCGAATAAAATTGAGTTCGAGTTACCAACCAACGCCCCGTTCACGGATATCGAATATGAACGTGACGGCAAGAACATCATCCCGCTGGGCTGTCGTATCGGGGCGTGCGGTGCTTGTTTGATCAGGATTACATCAGGTTTCGAGGCGGTAAGTCCTCGCGATGACGATGAAGAGGCTTTTATCGAGGTGTTGGGTTACAGCGGTGAAGAATACCGGCTGGCCTGTCAGTGCCTGTTAAAAGGAAAAGTAGCCATTGAAATAATTGGCTAAGCGTTGGCGTTTAACTGCGGTTTCAATCAAAGCGTTTCAAATAAACTAAAAAGGACTTATTCATGCTTAACCGTGTAAAAAATGTTGGCTATGGTGATACCACTCCGTTCCTCAGCGCTGCCGGCTCGGCTGGCCTGCGTGCAGAGATCGACAAGATCATCGACGGCCAAGTAGAGCAATGGTTCGCCACCGTTCCTGAGGCCGCGCATCTGGAAGGCAAGGACGTTAACAGCGAGTACTACAAGCGCCACCTGATTGAAACCGCATGGCGCATCCGCCTGCTGCGGGTGGCTGAATCCAAGGCGCTGGCGGAAGTGGCCAAGATCAGCCCTGCAGCAGCACAGATCTGGGCTCACTACGAGCAAGAGGAAATGCTGCATGACGAACTGTTCATCGCCGACCTGACCCGCATCGGCGTCAGCCGTGAGGAGTTCCTCGCCACCGAACCGTACCTGGAGACCAAACTGCTGGTCGGTTTCTTTTCCTACCTGCTGGATCATGAAGGGCCGCTTGGCGTCGTCGCTTATTCCTACCTGGTCGAGTACGTCAACGTGAAACTCGAGCCCCGTAAACTTGAAGCGCTCAAATCCTCGGTGGGCGAAACCAACATCGCCGGTCAGGTATCCCACTCGCATACCGACATCAATGATGACCACCCGGGTGAAGTCTGGGCGGCCCTGCGCTTCCTGATCAAGGACGAGCAGGACATCGCAGCACTGAAAAAATACCTCGAGGAGCACCAGACGATTCTCGCGATGTTCTTCAACAAGCTGTACCTCAACACCCTGGCCAAGCCGCAAGACAAGGCTGCTTAAGCCATGGAGCAGGCAATGAATTCAAATCGACCCGGTGTTCTGATCCTGAGCCACTGCGGCTTTTCTTTCCTGGAAGACCTGAAGCAGGAGCTTCATCGACGAAAGCTCCGGTGTTTCGTGCTGTCTTCATTGCCGCTTCCAGAACATATACCGGGACGCCTGGAGCAGATTCATGCCTGGGCGGACCGGCTCTACACCACCGACTCCCACCAGTTGAAGCTGGAGGATGTGCAGACCGCCCTTGAGACTCTGCGCAAGTCTGGTGAACAGGTCAGTTGCTGCATCAGCGTGTGGGAAGGCTATCGCCACCTGATGGCTGCTGCCAACGCTTCGCTTGGCACTTACGACATGGACGCTGGGCAGGCATTAGCCCTGCGCAACAAGCTCAATGTCCGTAACCGACTGGCCGAAAAAGGCCTGTCGCACGCTAATGCCTATGCCCTGACCGAGTCCGTGCTGGAACGGCTCAAGGCGCAGGATCAGCGTTATTTCATCAAACCGGTTCATGGGATCGCCTCCTACGCAGCCTTTCCCATGCGCAAAGACACTACGTGGAATGCCCTTGAGGACCTGCGTCTGGCCTCGGCCGAAGACACGGTATATGCCTCGGCGTTCAACGACGGGCTGACGTTCATGGCCGAGGATTACATCGCCGGTCATGAATTCAGTTTCGAGACATTGCTGGTCGATGGTCAGGCGCATGTCGTGGCCATCCATGAGAAATACGAAGTGACCGAGACCGCCGCGACGGTGCTTGAAGACAGCTGCACCACGCCACCGGCCAGCCTTGATCAGGCGCAGATCGCCGCAGGGCTGCAATGGCTGAAGGATGTATTGGCTTGCATGGCGCTGAAGTGGGGTTGCTACCACGTGGAGGCACGCTTTTCGGGGCAGCACTGGGACCTGATCGAAATCAACCCGCGCGTCGGCGGCAGCCTGATCTCGCACAGCGTCGAAGCAGTAACCCACGGACACAGCATGCTTTCACTGTGGCTCGACCTGCTGCTCGCCAGCCAGGACGACACTGCGCTGCGCGAAGATCTCGTGCGGCATCTGGCGCAATTCGAGTGGCAGGCGGACGGTACCAGCGAACAGTCCGTAGCAACGTTCTTTCGGGTGTACTTCGCCGAGCCGGGAACCCTGAGTTCAGTGACGCTTAACCCATTGCCGCTGGCCCCGGTGGTGCAGCACGTGCTGCTCAAGGCCGGCGATGTGATTCCAGCACACGCCCGTGAAGTGTTCCTCGGGCAATTGTTGTGGACGTTCGAGCGCGCCAACCGCGCAACCGAGCTTGAACGTCTGGCCACTATCAGCGCGACCGCGCTGGATATCCGCTATCAGCCCGACAGCCATTAATAACAACCCGGGCGATCGCCTGAACAAGACTGCTGCCGATGACTACCCCCACGGATGAGGAAGAAACAAACATGCCGTTGCGAGCGCCTGTATTACTGATAGTGGACTACAACCTGAGCCGGATCGGCGATGTGCTGCACCTGCGAGACTACGCGCGCCAACAGTGGGGCGCGCAGACCTGGCTGATCAGAGCCAACCCTCAGGACCATGACCGGACCATCAGCGATCGTGTGTTCGATGCCGATCCGTTGCACCCCGACTTCGTCGATCAGGCACTGAATCTGCTGGGCGACGATGCGGGCCGGATCAGCGCCGGGCTGGTCTTTTCCGACAACGCGGTCGCCAGTGGCGCGGCGCTGCTGGAGCGCCTCGGCTTGCCGGTAGACGATGCCGCACTGGCCCTGGCGGCCTTTGACAAACTGGCGTACCGCACCGCCGAAGATCGCGTCCGTACGCAGTTGAACCAGTTGGGGGTGACACTGCCGGATTTCGTACGGATCGACGGTTTGCACGACGTACGCAATTTTGCAGCGCGTCAGCAAGGCAGCTTCGTGATAAAGCCTGCGTGTGAGGGCAACAATCGCGGTGTGGTGGTGGTTTCAGCGGGTGGCGACTGTGAGCAGGCGTTCACGGAAGTCGCACCTTATCTGGACGGCGGTGTGCTGGCCGAAGCTTTCATCACATTCACCCGCGAGTTCTCTTATGACGGCTTGGGCAAACTGTGGTTTGTCACTGAAAAAGTCAGTGCCAGCGGGCGCTATCCGGTTGAGGTCGCGCAAATTCTGCCGGCGCGCCTCAGTGAACAGGAGCGACTGGCCATTCGCAATGCCGGCGAGCAGGTCAACCGCCTGGTCGGCCAACGCATCGGGCCGTTTCACAACGAGATCAAACTCAGCGACAGCGGCGACCAGACAGCGGTGATTGAGCCAAACCGGCGTCCTGGCGGCATGAAGATCTGGACCCTGGCGCACGCCGTCCATGGGCTTGACCTGTACGCGGCATGGGTTGACTCGGTATTCGCCGGGCCTGTGCCGGAAGAACTGCCTGCCGCCACCTGCAGCGCCGCGACGGTGATGTTCGGTGTGCCGCACGATGTGACTATCGACGTGACCACGCTAGGCGATGTACAGGCGCTGGTCCGCGACACACTGACACGGGCGGCAGAGGAACTGGCGCTGTCCAGGGACGACATCGCCCTGCTCGAAAGCACGTGGATCGCCGGCGAGCCACGGTTGATCCATGCCATCCCCCGAGACAACAGCGACTTCGTCGCCCAGGCCTGTGTTGCGCTGCACGCCCCATCGGTTGATATCCGCGATCTGGTGCGAGTGCTGCGCGAGCAATGGTTGTTGGTTCTGGAGCGCTGCCTGGCGCCCGAGTTGCTGTTGAAAGTTGCGTCCTGATCCCTGCCCTTTTCGCTGCGAGACCGTTTGCATGAAAATTCTCATTCTTCACCGGGTGCCCTACCCGCGCATCGAGTACCACCGTGGCATCAATCATGACCTGCACGATGTCACTTATCTGGGCAAACAAGCGGCGATCGATACGCTGCCGAGCGACCTGCGCTGCCAGCGTGTGATTCGCCCGGGAGAGGCCAGTGCCTGCGAAGAGGCCCTGCAATGGCTGGCGCAGTTTCCACAGTCATTTGACCGGATCATCTCGATGTCCGAGTACGAATTGCTCGACGCGGCACGCTTGCGCGAGGCGCTGAACGTCGAAGGCGCGTCGCTGGCGGCGGTGAATCTGGCGCGCAACAAGCTGGACATGAAGGCCGCCGTTGCAGCGGGAAATCTGCGGGTGCCGCAGTTCATGCCGCTTGATCGCTACCTGGCGCTCAACGGCCAGGTGCCGTGGCAGGGAGCCACCGTGCTCAAGCCGCACAGCGGCGCGTCGAGCATGGACGTCAGTATTCATCAGCAGCCTGCACGCGCATTTGACGAGATCAGTCGCAAGATCAGCGATCTGTCCCTGAACATTGATGAATTTCAGGTTGAAGAATTTATCAGCGGGCCCATCCGCCATTTCGACGGTCTGGTGCAGGACGGGCGAATTCTCACCATGCTCTCGAGCCAATATGTCGGCACCTGCCTGGATTACATGGAGCGCGGCCATCCATTGGGCTCGTGGCACCTGGAAACCACCACGCCGATGCAAATGTGGGTCAGTGCCGTTCTGGATGCGGTGCAGATCCGCAATGGTGCCTTCCATCTCGAGGCCATCATGGAAGGTGACGACCCGGTGTTCCTCGAAGTCGGCAACCGCGTCGGCGGCGCCGATGTAGTCGCGACTTACGAGCTGGCGACCGGTATCCACCTGCCATCGCTGGAGCTGCGCATTCATGTCGAAGGACTGGTGGACAAAGTGCCGCTCAGCGCACAGCAGCCGGATCTGGGTTATGGCTGGTTTGTGTTCCCCGGGCACACCCACCACCAGCGCATTTATCAAGGTCTGGAAGGCGCGGAGGACTTTCGCGCCAGCCCATTGGTTGTGCAATGGAACGAGCTGCAGACCGGTGCGCTGTTACCGGGCCATGTGACCTATTCGGCGTTCGAAGCCCCTCTGGCAGGCATCGTCAAGACCGCAGACCCGCTACAGACCAAGGCCTGGATGCAAACTCTGTTTTCCCGGGTGTACCTCGCAGAAAACCTGACATCGGTCGCATGATCCGGCCCATCCTCATGAAGGCGACTCAACAATGAAACCACTGCACGTAGTATTGGCTGTACTGATAACGGCAATCTGGGGTGTCAACTTCTCGGTGATCAAACTGGGACTGGCCACCGTCGATCCGTTCATTCTCGCGGGCATCCGCTTCAGTCTCTGTGCGTTACCGGCGATCTTTTTCATTCGCAAACCAAATGTGCCATGGCGCTACATCATCGGTTACGGGCTGGTGTTCGGCATCGGCCTGTGGGGCATCGTCAACCTGGGCATCAAGGCCGGGCTCTCGGCGGGCATCGCGTCGCTGGTGCTGCAATTCAGCGCGTTCTTCACGATCCTGCTCGGTGGCTGGGTGTTCAAGGAAGCGCTCACCCGCTTTCAGGTACTGGGCATGTTGATCGCACTGGGCGGATTGCTGTGCATCATCATGATCAGCGATGGCACGGTCAGTCTGCCCGGGGTATTGCTGGTGCTGGTGGGTGCGGCCTCCTGGAGCGTCGCCAATATCATCAACAAGAAGGCCAGCACCAAGGAGGTCTTCGGGTTTCTGGTCTGGTCCAGTGCCTTTGCACCGATCCCGCTGTTCGCACTCGACTACGCGGTGAACGGCAGCGCCGGCTACACCACGTTCGTCAATCAGGTCGATGCAACCGCCGTGTTGTCGATCCTGTTTCAGGTCTACCCGAACACGCTGTTCGCTTACTGGATCTGGAACTCGCTGCTCAAAACCTACCCGGTTTCGACGGTCGCGCCCCTGTCGTTGCTGGTGCCGATTTTCGGCATGCTCGGTTCGGTACTGATCTTTCACGAGAGCGTACCGGCGAGTAAGGTCATGGCAGTGGTGCTGATCGTGCTCGGTCTGGCCGTCGGCCTCTATGGACAGCGAATTTTCAATACTGTGTTTGCGCGTTCTGCGCGCACTTCAATATGAATCGACAGGGAATGGGTATGAGTCTGGGAAGACGTGAGTTCGTGGGGGCCGCCATGGGGGCGACCCTGGTGGGAGGCAGCATGATGGCAGGCGTGGCAGGAGGGGCACAGGCGAGTAACCAGCCTGCTCCGGATAACGTAGTAACAGCACTGAACCCCAATGACTGGGCATCCGTGCGGGCGCAGTTCAATCTGGCGCCGGAATTCGTGCACATTTCCAACTTCTTTCTTGCCTCAAACCCCAGGCCTGTGCGCGAGGCAATGGCGCGCCACCGGCAGGCGTTCGACGAAAACCCGTACACCTATCTCGAAGACAACATGTTCGCCTCACCGCAGGACATGGTCTGGCGCAAGGTCTGCGCTGCGGCTGCCGACTATACCGGCGGACGTGCCGAGGACATCGCCCTGACCACCAGCACCACGCAGGGCCTGTCGATGGTCTACAACGGCCTGAAGCTTGCACCCCACCAGGAAATCCTGACCACCAACCACGAGTGGTACACCCACGACGAGGCGATGCGTCTGGCGGTAGTCAAGTGGGGTGGCAGCATTCGCCGAATCGACCTCTACCAGGGGCCGGACGATGTCAGCGTCGACGCGATCGTCGCGCGCATTGAAAAGGCCATCAAGCCGCACACGCGCATTCTGGCGATGACCTGGGTGCATTCCGGCACCGGCGTACGGTTGCCGGCTCGGGAAATTGGCGAACTGGTGGCGCGGGTCAATCGCGATCGGGCCGAGGCGGACAGAATCATCTACGTGATCGACGGTGTACATGGCTTCGGCTGCTCCGAGGCGCAAGTGGCGAGCCTGGGTTGCGATTTTTTCAGCGCCGGCACGCATAAATGGATACTCGGGCCGCACGGTACCGGCCTGGTCTGGGCGCGTGAAGGTCAATGGGCACACATCACGCCGACCATTCCCACGATCATGGCCGCAGAACCCGCCAACGCTTGGCGCGAGCAACGCGATCCACAGGGGCAGACGCAGGCAGCCTGGGTCAGTCCCGGCGGTTTCCTTGCGTTTGAAAACCAGTGGGCGATGATCGAGGCGTTCAAGTTCATCCAGCAGATCGGGCGCAAGCGCATTGCCGATCGCATCGCGCAACTCAATGGCCAGTTGAAGGAAGGCCTGGCGAAGCTGCCCAACGTGTATTTGCACACACCACGTTCTGCACAGTTCTCCGCAGGTTTTGTCTGCTGCGATGTCAAGGATCGCAGCCCCAAGGAGATCGTCGCCAGGCTCAAGGAACAGAAGATCATTGCCAGTGCCACGCCTTATCGGCATTCGACGGTGCGCTTCTCGGCCGGGATCATCAACTCGCCCGAAGACATCGAAAAAACCCTCAAAGTGATGCGCACTCTGGTCTGACACCCGCTCGAACCGACATCGGTTGCCCGCACTGGCTCAACGCCGGTGCGGGCGCCGACGTTCGCCATTCAATTGAAGAATCGCCGCGTGCCCAAGGGCAAGGATCGATTACATGAACGAAAAATCCGCCGTCACCCGCAACGCTGCAAAAGAACTGGTCATGTTCCTGTTCTGCTCGACGGTTTATCGGTTGTTTTCCGGTGCACTGATGGTCTCGCTGACCTGGACCATCCTCAACCAGGACGAAGGCGGATACCTGCCTTTGGCGCTGGCGATTTTCTGCTCGTTCATTCCGGCGTTCATCACGCCAGCGATGATCAAGCGGCTGTCGCTGCGTATGAACGGACGGCAGATGAGCAGCTGGTTTGTGCTGGGGCTGGCCGGTCTGGCCCTGATATCGGGCGTGTCGCGGGATTTCACCCTCGGCCTGCTGATCACCAATCTGTTTGCCTGGCTGATGATCATGTCGCTGGAGGCCAGCCTGGATATGTGGTTCGCCCAGATTCAAAGGGGCATGGATGAAACCAGAGTGCGGCGGATCAGCGGTGCGACCACGGCGACCAGTCAGGCCGCACTGATGACCGGACCTTTACTGGCGGCAGGTTTGATGCCGATTCTGAGCGGCATGGGTTTCTCGCTGGTGCTCAGCGCCGGCTTCTTCATGGTCGCCGCGATTTGCTTTACCCGTCACAGTCAGCCCTCGGCGGTGCAGACCACTGTCGAAGTCACAGCTGCGACCAGACTGCCACTGACGCTGTTTGTGCCGATGGTACTGATCTGGCCAATCCTCGGGGCATTCAATTTCATGCTGCCGGTGTATGTGGCGAGCCACGGCTGGGCCCTGTTTGAACTGGGCGTGCTCGATGCCGTGTTCGGTCTGGGCATGGCGCTGATCGGCGTGCTGGTGATCATCGCCAATACCGGACGTAATCTGACGGCCTATCTGTCAGGCCTGATTGCACTGGCGCTGATCGCCACTTTGATGTGGTTGCTGATGCCGGACAATCTGCTTCTCAAGGCACTGAGCCTGCTGATCCTGGGCATGGCGTTCGGTGGGGCGCGCGTGCATATCCGCGTCGCCATTGCCTGCCGCTACAGCGAGGCCGCGGTGGGGTTGTATGTCAGCCGGGCGAATGCCCTGGCGACGCCGGTTCTGCTGCTGATCCTCAGCCTGCAACTGGCCATGATCGACAATGCCTGGCTGCTCCCGTTCCTGCTGGTGACACTGAGCGTCGCGCTGCTGTTGCAGACCTCGGCTACACGTTTCGCCCGAGGACCTTCGAGCACCGCGGCCGTGGGCGCCTGAGGCGGCGAACCGTGTTGGCGCAGCCCCGGCTCAAGTGCCCCGGGGTTTCGCCCGCGCGGTGGCCTCGGCCACCAACGGATCATCCGGCCAATAGTGCTTCGGATACCGCCCTTTCAAATCCTTCTTCACCTCGGCGTACGTGCTGCGCCAGAAATTCGCCAGATCCTGTGTCACCTGCACCGGCCGCCGCGCCGGCGACAACAGGTGCAACTTGACCACTTGCCGCCCGCCGGCAATTCGCGGCGTCTCGGCGAGGCCGAACAGCTCCTGCAAACGCACGGCAAGAATCGGCGGTGACTCGCTGTAATCCAGACGTACCGACGATCCCGACGGCACGCTGAGGTGATGTGGCGCCAGCTCATCAAGCTTCTGCGGCAACGGCCACGGCAGCAGATTGCGCACGATGCTCGACAGGTCCAGATTGGCGAAATGACTGAGCCGCGAGACCTTGCCCAAGTAAGGCATTAACCAATGCTCAAGCGTGTTCAGCAACGTCGCATCGCTGACATCCGGCCATTGGCTTTCGACCTGAGCGTCGAGGTCCAATTGCCGTAGCAAAGCGACCCGCGCCTGCCACTGACGCAGCTCCGGCGTCCACGGCAGCAACTCCAGACCTTTGCGCCGCACCAGATTGACCAGCGCCTGACTGCGCGCCGCTTCGTCGAGACCGGTCAACGGTTCACGGCTGAGGACCAGTTCGCCGACCTTGCGCTGGCGCTCGGCGCGCAACACACCTTCGCGCTCGTCCCAGTCCAGTTGATCGACACAGCTCACCTGTTCGGCCAACACTGAGTCGAACAGCGCCGGATCGAAATCAGCCGCCAGATAAATCCGTTCCTCGCGCTGGCCCTGTCGGCTGCCGAGGTCGGCAATCACAATCCACGACTCCTTCATCAGGCTGTCGGCTTCGGCGAACAGCGCAGCGCGTCCATTGGCCAGACGATATTCCGCGCCACCGGCGCGACGCTGTTGGGCGACGCGGTCCGGGTAGGCCAGCGCCAGCAGCGCACCGAGCCAGCGCGGATGATCAGGATCGCTGACCGGCGCGCTGACCTTGCCGCGCAAGTAACCACGATATTGTCGCGCCAGTTGCCGCGCCCGTTGCACACCCCCCTGAGCACCGCGTGCCGCGCGCTCCTCACCGCAGAGCAGGAGCAATCGGCTGTGCAGATCTGCGCCGGCACCCCGCAGAATATCGCGCTCGCCGAGCAGCGCCGCGACGTCGCACGCCATGTTCGCCAGCCCCAGCGCCTGACCGCGCAGCAACAGATGGGCGATGCGCGGATGTGCCGGCAGCTCGGCCATGGCCTGACCGTGGGCAGTCAGCGCTTTATCTTCAAGTGCCCCCAAGCGCTGCAACAGATCCTGCGCCTGGGCATACGCTGCCGCCGGCGGAACATCCAGCCAGACCAGTTCGCCCGGGGTCACGCCCCAGCGACCGAGCTGCAGGGCAAGGCTGGCCAGATCCGCCGAGAGGATTTCCGCACTGCCGTAAGCGGCGAGTTGCTCGTGCTGATCCTGCGACCACAAGCGATAACACACCCCCGGCTCCAGACGCCCCGCCCGTCCTGCGCGCTGTGTGGCACTGGCCTTGGAAATGCGCTGCGTGTCGAGTCGGGTCATGCCGCTACCGGGATCGAAACGCGGCACCCGCGCCAGCCCGGCATCAATCACCACGCGCACGCCATTGATGGTCAGACTGGTCTCGGCGATGTTGGTCGCCAGCACCACTTTGCGCTTGCCCGCCGGGGCCGGGTCGATGGCGGCGCGCTGGGCATTCAGGTCCAGTTCACCGTGCAACGGGCACAGCAAAACATCGCTGCGCTCGCCAATGGCATCACTCAACTGCTGATGCACGCGACGGATTTCCGCCTGCCCCGGAAGGAACACCAGCAGGCTGCCGGTCTCATCGTGCAGGGCTTCGAGGACGGTCTGGGTCACGCGCTGGTCGATGTATTCGCCGGGCTGGAACGGCCGCCCCCAGCGCATGGTCACCGGGAACATGCGCCCTTCACTGCGCAGGATCGGCGCGTCATCGAGCAACCCGGACAGGCGCTCGCCCTCCAGCGTGGCGGACATCAGCAAAATCTTCAGCGGCTGTTCAGCTCGGAACAGTTCGCGGCCGTTCAAACTCAGGGCCAATGCCAGATCGGCATCGAGGCTGCGTTCGTGGAACTCGTCGAAGATCAGCAGGCCCACGCCTTCCAGTGCCGGATCGTCCTGCAGGCGCCGGGTGAGAATGCCTTCGGTGACCACTTCGATACGGGTGTCGGGGCCGACCTTACTGTCGAGGCGGATGCGATAACCGACGGTTTCACCGACCTTCTCGCCCAGTTCGCTGGCCAGCCTTTCAGCCGCCGCACGCGCGGCGAGACGGCGCGGTTCGAGCATGAGAATGGTCTGCCCGGCCAGCCACGCCTCATTGAGCAAGGCCAAGGGCACGCGGGTGGTTTTACCGGCGCCGGGCGGTGCTTCGAGCACCGCTTCGTCGCGTGTCGCCAAGGCTTCACGCAGGGCGGGTAAAACTTCATCAATCGGCAAAGAAATCATGCTGGCTCCCAAACAGAGCCGCGAGTATAACGGCGAACTGCGAGGTGTTCGTCAGGGTCTTAACTTCACAAGACGAAGCTTCGTTAACAGATGACTCAGGAGATTTTCCATGCGCTTACCTTCTCGCCTGATCGGCGGTGTACTGGTCGCCACCCTGCTCACCCAAATCACCGCTTGCGGATCGATTTTCTACCCGGACCGTCGCGGCCAGATCGACGGCAAGATTGACCCGGCGATTGCCGTGCTCGACGCCTTGGGTCTGCTGTTCTACGTCATTCCCGGCCTGATCGCGTTCGCGGTCGACTTCACCACCGGCGCGATCTATTTCGAACCAGGCCACACGGCCCAGGTCGATCCGGCCAAGTTGAAACAAGCCATTGGCCCGGACGGTCAGGTCAATAACCTCAAGTTGCAGGCTATTCTCGAAACTGAACTGGGCCGCCACTTGCCGCTGGACGATCCACGGCTGATCCAGCACAAGGGCAGCACGCAGCAACTGGCGATGTTGGGCCTGCAACCTGCCGCCTAATCCACAAGGAACCTCTGCACTCATGACCTCCAGCCCCGAACACGCCCGCCTGCTGCGGTTGGCAACCCGCGCCTCGGTGGCGGTGGCCTGCACGCTGATCATCGCCAAAGCCATCGCCTGGTGGCTCAGCGGATCGGTGAGCATGCTCGCCGGCCTCACCGACTCGGCGCTGGATGGCGTCACCTCGCTGCTCAATCTGCTGGCGGTGCATTACGCGCTGCGCCCGGCCGATGACGATCACCGTTACGGCCACGGCAAGGCCGAATCGCTGGCGGGCATGGCGCAGGCGCTGTTCATCGGCGGCAGTGCGGTGTTGATCGCCTTTCAAGCCTACGAGCGGATCAAGCAACCGGAGCCACTGGGCGCACCGTGGCTGAGCATCGGCGTGATCGTATTCTCGCTGTTGCTGACTGCCGCATTGCTGACGCTGCAACATCGGGTGATCAAGGAGACCGGCTCCAACGCCGTGCGCGCCGACTCGCTGCACTACCGCTCGGACCTGTTGCTCAACGGCAGCATTCTGCTCGCGCTGATCCTCGCCGGCATGGGCTTTCATCAACTGGATGCGTGGTTCGGTCTGGGGATTGCCGCGTACATTTTATGGAGTGCGATCCAGATCGCCCGGGAAAGTTTTTCGGTGCTGATGGATGAAGAGCTGCCGACGGATGTCAGCCAACACATGCTCGAACTGGCCTGCGGCGTACCCGGCGTGTTGGGCGCGCATGACTTGCGCACGCGGATTTCGGGCAACCACTGGTTCGTGCAGTTGCACCTGGAGTTGCCGGGCGAGCTGACGTTGTCAGTGGCCCACGCCATCAGCGATCAGGCGGCCGATGCAATTCACGCCGCCTACCCGCGAGCCGAGGTACTGGTGCACGCTGACCCGATAAAAGCAGCTTCAAGCCACGAGCCGCAAGCTTCAAGCTTGTAGCTGGAAACTTGCAGCTCGTAGCTGCTCTTACTGGACCTGATAACCGCGACTGCTCAGGCAATTGCCCTGAGCCTGGCGGTAAGCCTGCACCACTTCAGGCGCCGGTTGGTACGTCGCGGTACGCGGATCGAAACCGCTTTGCTGCACCGCGTACTGGTAGCACTGGTAACCATCCTGCTGCACCTGCTCCGGTGACTGACCATTGGCCGGATAGGCCTCGACGTCATACCCCTGGGATTGCGGCTGCGGTGGTTGCTGCACCGGCGGCTCGACCACCACGTAATCCTGACTGGCTTCCTCATACGCATAGTAGGAACCGGCCGCGAGGAACAGCAGCGCACCGCCGATCCACACTTCACGGGCGTAGTCCGGCAGATAGTGGGTGCGGATCCCTCGCGGCGGCTGCACGACGATGTAGCGCGGGCCTTGCGGGCGATACCAGTAGCCGCCGGAATAGAAGTAATCCTGACCGCGATACGGCACGCGGAATTCGCGATCCGGGAAGCGGTCGATCACATGCCCCGGACGGTATTGCGGACCTGGGCCCCAGCCGTTGCCATGCCCGTCCGGACGGCCGGGCCAGCGATTATCATTGCCCCGGTTGCCGGTTTGCCATTGCTGGTTGTGGTAACCATTTTGCGGACGCTCGTCGCGGTAGTAACCCTGACGTGGCTCCTGGGTCTGGCGCACAGTGTCGGGCCGTGGCTGGATCGGCAGCGTGTTCGACGGCGGCGGTGGCGCCTGATGCACCGGAGCCGGCTGATTGGGTGCACGGTTCTGGTTCTGCCACTGACCATTGTTGCGCTGCTGGCCGTTGTGTTCGAACTGGCGGCTGTTATCGCCCCGAATGATTTCGTTGTTCTGCGGCCGCGGCTGGTTTTGCGGCGGCGGATTGTTCTGGCCGTGGGGCTGACGCTCACCGCCACGCCCTTGATTGCCCTGATGCTCGCCACCGTGCCCGTTATTCTCGGGGCCACGATTCTGTGGCTCGTCGGCAAGCGCTTGCGCACTGACGCTCACACACAGCAAACCAACACCGGCCAGACGCCAGATGCGCGACTTCATGCTCTTCCTCACTGCGGGTATTAAGAGGGCTTGTAGCTAAGACCGGGAATACACACACCGGGTTCTGCGACAGGTTATCAGTCACGAAACTTATTTATTGAGGATGAACGTAGAGCGAGGCATAAAAATCGCAGCCAAGAAAAAAGGGAGACCCGTCGGCCTCCCTTCTAGAGAACTTCGTCCTGGCTCGACGCTTTTGACGTCGGCTCACCTCACGCCGTCTTCTGGACAGTGTGCAGCTCGGGGACCGGCACAACCCCGGTGGGGGTGGCGGCCGCGGCGGGCCTGTTTGGGCGGGCCGCTGTGGACTGTGTTACCGAGCAGTGATTCTGGTGATAAGCATAGGCCCGAGGTCGCGACAGAGGATTGCGAAGATTGCTCAAATAAACACCACTTGCGCAATTTTTAACCCTGGATAGATAATCCGCCGCAATAGTTACAACCAAGGACAGATTGATGAGCAAACTCGACCGTTACGACCTGAGCATTTTGGCGGAATTGCAGCGCGACGCCCGCATCTCCAACCAGGAACTGGCCGAGCGCATCGGTCTGTCGCCCTCGCCCTGCTCGCGTCGGGTCAAACAGTTGGAAGACGATGGCTACATCTCCCGTCAGGTCGCCCTGCTCGATCGCAAAATGCTTGGCCTGAGCCTGACCGCCTATGTGTTGATCGGCATGGACCGGCATACACCGGAGCGTTTCGAGAATTTCGAGGCGGCGATTCGCACCTTGCCGCAGGTGCTGGAGTGCAGCCTGGTGACCGGCGTCGATGCGGATTACCAGTTGAAGGTGGTGGTGCCGGACATGGATCACTATCAAAAGCTGTTGCTGGGGCACCTGACCCGGATTGAAGGCGTGACCAGCGTGCGCTCAAGCTTCGTACTGAATCAGGTGCTCAACAGCACTGAACTGCCACTGACGCATCTGCGCAGCTAATCAAAAGCCCCTCACCCCAGCCCTCTCCCAGAGGGAGAGGGAGCCGACCAAGGTGTCTGGCAGCATCCATCGACCTGAACCTTCGAGTCGATTATGGATTCACAGACGCAAGATCAGGTCGGTGTAACTCGTCGGCATCGCACGGCCAGTCCACTCTCCCTCCCAAAGGGAGAGGGCGCCGACCGAGGTGTCTGGCAGCATCCATCGACCTGAACCTTCGAGTCGATTATGGATTCACAGACGCAAGATCAGGTCGGTGTAACTCGCGGGCGTCGCACGGTCAGTCCACTCTCCCTCCCAAAGGGAGAGGGCGCCGACCGAGGTGTCATCAACCTGAACCTTCGCGTCGATTATGGATTCACAGACGCAAGATCAGGTCGGTGCAACTGGTGGGCATCGCACGGCCAGTCCACTCTCCCTCCCTGAGGGAGAGAGAGCGGACCGAGGTGTCTGGCAGCATCCATCGACCTGAACCTTCGAGTCGATTATGGATTCACAGACGCAAGATCAGGTCGGTGTAACTCGCGGGCGTCGCACGGTCAGTCCACTCTCCCTCCCAGAGGGAGAGGGCGCCGACCGAGGTGTCTGGCAGCATCCATCGACCTGAACCTTCGAGTCGATTATGGATTCACAGACGCAAGATCAGGTCGCTGTAACTCGCGGGCATCGCACGGTCAGTCCCCTCTCCCTCCCAAAGGGAGAGGGCGCCGACCGAGGTGTCTGGCAGCATCCATCGACCTGAACCTTCGAGTCGATTATGGATTCACAGACGCAAGATCAGGTCGGTGTAACTCGTGGGCATCGCACGATCAGTCCCCTCTCCCTCCCAGAGGGAGAAGGAGCCGACCGAAGTGTCTGGCAGCATCCATCGACCTGAACCTTCGAGTCGATTATGGATTCACAGACGCAAGATCAGGTCGGTGCAACTCGCGGGCATCGCACGATCAGTCCCCTCTCCCTCCCAGAGGGAGAAGGAGCCGACCGAAGTGTCTGGCAGCATCCATCGACCTCAACCTTCGCGTCGATTATGGATTCACAGACGCAAGATCAGGTCGGTGTAACTCGCGGGCATCGCACGGCCAGTCCACTCTCCCTCCCAAAGGGAGAGGGAGCCGACCGAAGTGTCTGACAGCATCCATCGACCTGAACCTTCGCGTCGATTCTGGATTCACAGACGCAAGATCAGGTCGGTGTAACTGGTGAGCATCGCACGGCCAGTCCCCTCTCCCTCTGGGAGAGGGCTAGGGTGAGGGCAACAGGTTCGGATCAGACCCAGATCAATGCCACCCCGCACACCTTGGCGTATACTCGCTGCGCCCTTTTAGCCCCATGCGCGCCGGAGAGACCCGATGGATCCAGCAGTATTCGAAGAGTGGATGATGACTGGCCTGGTCAGCATCCTGATCATTTTCATGGGATTCATCGTCTGGGATCTGGCGAAGAAGTCCAAGGCCGGGCGTTTCGGCTCGTTCATTCTGTTCTTCGTGCTGGGCCTGGGCGTGGCCGCGTTCATCATCAAGAGTGTAGTGATCGGCCTGATCGAATCCGGCGCGTTATAGGCGCGGCGGCACTTCTTTCCATTGCCCCTGATCGAGTCCGTCGATCGTCCAGTCACCAATCCTGACGCGCACCAGCCGCAACGTCGGCAGCCCGACCGCAGCGGTCATCCGCCGCACCTGACGATTGCGCCCTTCGCGAATCACCAGTTCCAGCCATGAAGTCGGGATGGTCGCGCGAAAGCGTACCGGTGGATTGCGCGGCCACAACTCGGGTTCATCCAGTTGCCGCGCTTCGGCAGGCAGGGTCATGCCGTCGTTCAACTCAACGCCGTCACGCAAACGCTGCAATTGCTCGGCCGTGGGCACGCCTTCGACCTGCACCCAGTACGTCTTCGGCAACTTGTGTTTCGGATCGGCAATCCGCGCCTGCAACTGGCCATCGTTGGTCAGCAGCAACAAACCTTCACTGTCGCGATCGAGCCGTCCGGCCGGGTAGATGCCGGGCACCTCGATGAAATCCTTGAGCGTCGCCCGCCCGCCTTCGTCACTGAACTGCGTCAGCACATCGAACGGCTTGTTGAACAGGATCAGCTTCGGCTCGGCCGGTGGTGCCTTGGCAACACGGCGCGGGGAAGAAGACTGAGGCTTCGCACCAGGACGGCGAGAAGGTGGACGCGGGGGACGGGACATAAGAGAGCAAACATTTAGCGATCAGGGCTGACAATGCTAGTGCCCCGACCGCCAAATGACCACGACTAACCGTTAACGGAACGGCGGCTCGTCGAAGCTGCGCAGTTTGCGCGAGTGCAGCGAGTTGAGTTCGGTGCGCAGCAGGTCCACCGCTTCGATGCCGATCTTCAAGTGCTGGCTGACCGCACGCTCGTAGAACGCGTTGGCCGAACCCGGCAGTTTGATTTCACTGTGCAGCGGTTTGTCCGACACACACAGCAACGTGCCATATGGCACCCGCAGGCGATAACCCTGGGCGGCGATGGTGCCGCTTTCCATGTCCACGGCCACGGCGCGGGACAGGTTGATCAACGGTCGTTCCTGAGCCCAGCGCAATTCCCAGTTACGGTCGTCGTAGGTCAGCACGGTGCCGGTGCGCAGGCGTTTCTTCAGGTCATCGCCCTTCTCGCCGGTGACGTTGGCCGCCGCTTGCTGCAGCGCCAGTTGCACTTCAGCCAGAGCCGGAATCGGAATGTTCGGCGGCACCACGCGGTCGAGAATCCCGTCGCGACGCATGTAGGCGTGCGCCAGCACATAGTCGCCGATGGTCTGCGACTGACGCAGGCCACCGCAGTGGCCGATCATCAGCCAGCAATGCGGACGCAGCACCGCCAGGTGGTCGGTGATGTTCTTGGCGTTGGACGGGCCGACGCCGATATTCACCAGGGTCACGCCGTGGCCATCGCTGGCGATCAGGTGATAGGCCGGCATCTGGTAGCGGTGCCAGACCACACCGGCAGCAATCGCCGAGGCTTCGCCGTGATCCATGCTCTTCTCGATGATCACGTTGCCCGGCAGGACCATGCGCACGAAACGCGGGTCTTTACGCAGTTGCTCCAGGCCGTGGACGATGAACTGGTCGACGTAGCGGTGATAGTTGGTCAGCAGGATCCACGGCTGCACATGGCGCCAGTCGCTGCCGGTGTAGTGCACCAGACGGCGCAGGGAAAAGTCGACCCGCGCGGCGTCGAACAGCGCCAGTGGCAGCGGATCGGTGTTTTCCCAGTCGTAGAGACCGTCGGCGATGCCATCGGTGGCGGCGGACAGGTCGGTGCTCGGGAACACCCGCGCCAGCACGGCGGCGGTGACGCCGGAGCCGGCCAGTTCATCGCCCTGCTCTACCACGTACGGGTACGGAATGTTCTGTTGGCTGACACCGACTTCCACGGTCACGGTGAAGTCGTGCATCAGCGGCACCAGTTGTTCCAGCAGGTATTTGCGGAACGCCGCCGGGTGGGTGACGGTGACGCTGTAGGTGCCTGGCAACTGCACTTTGGCGTAAGCGCGAGTGGTCTGCGGCACTTCGCCCTGACAGTGATAGGTCAGACGCAGTTCGGGATAACGAAACAGGGCACGCTGTTCGGCGTCGGGCTCGACGCGATCCTTGAGGTAACGCTTGAGCGCCGAGTTCAGCGCAGTGGTGGCCCGCTCATGCAGCTCGGCCAGACGATCCACGGCTTGTTCGGCGGTTTGAACGACAATAAACGCTTCGGTCACGATCAGCTTCCTGTGTTCTGACTTGCAGAGCTTCATCTTGCCTGCATCGTGGTCTCACGGGAACAGTGGCGTTGTGGCTGTACCCAAATCTTTCAGACAACGCGAATCCCTGTGGGAGCTGGCTTGCCAGCGATGAGGCCTTCACATTCGACATCAATGTTGACTATCAGGCCGCCATCGCTGGCAAGCCAGCTCCCACAGGGTTTTGTGGAGTTTGGGGTCAGAAGCCCTGGGGGGTCGAGCGGGCGACGATCGCTGCGACATCCAGCCCATGGGGCAACGCGCCGTAGACCCGGCCGCCGCCACTCAACCGACTGGCAATAAACGCATCACTCACCGCCGAATTCCCGGCTTCCAGCAGCAGTTTGGCCTGCAACCCAAGGGCAATGCCCTCGGTCAATTGCCGAGCCCGATACTGAATATCGCGGGTGTCCTTGAACTGTGCCTGCAACTGCTGAATATGCGCGGCCAAACGTTTGTCACCGTGGCCATCGCCCAACTCCCTGAACAACACATCGAGAACGCCCGGCTCTTTAGACAGTGCGCGCAAAACGTCGAGGCACTGTACGTTGCCCGAACCTTCCCACGTCGAGTTCACCGGCGCCTCGCGGTACAGGCGCGGCAAGATGCTTTCCTCGACGTACCCCGCGCCGCCCATGCATTCGGCCGCTTCGTTGATCATTCCCGGGGCACGTTTGCAGATCCAGTATTTGCCCACCGCCGTCACCAGCCGGGCGAATTGCGCTTCGTGGCGATCATCCAGATGATCCAGGGCCTTGCCCATGCGCAGGCTCAGGGCCAGCGCAGCTTCGCTTTCCAGGGCCAGGTCGGCGAGCACGTTCTGCATCAACGGTTGCTCGCTGAGCAACTTGCCGCCGACCTTGCGGTGCGCGCAGTGATGGCTGGCCTGGGTCAGCGCCTGACGCATCAACGCGCTGGAACCGACCATGCAATCGAAACGGGTCATTGCCACCATCTCGATGATGGTCGGCACCCCGCGCCCTTCTTCACCGACCATCCACGCCAGGGCGCCACGGAACTCCACTTCGCTGGAGGCGTTGGACTGGTTGCCGAGTTTGTTTTTCAGGCGCTGGATATAGAACTGATTGCGCGTGTCGTCCGGGCGATGGCGTGGCAGCAGGAAGCAGGTCAGGCCCTTGTCGGTCTGCGCCAGCGTCAGGAACGCATCGCACATTGGCGCCGAGCAGAACCACTTGTGCCCGACCAGTTCATACGCCTGGCCCGGACCGCTGGCGCCGACCGGATAGGCCTTGGTGGTGTTGGCGCGCACGTCGGTGCCGCCCTGCTTCTCGGTCATCGCCATGCCGATGGTCACGCCGGCCTTGTGCGCCATGCCGACGTTGCGCGGGTCGTATTCGGTGGCGAGGATTTTCGGTAGCCACTGCTCGGCCAGATCCGGTTGCAGGCGCAGCGCCGGAACGCTGGCGAAAGTCATGGTCAACGGGCAACCGCTGCCGGCTTCGGCCTGGCTGTGCAGATAGCTCATCGAGGCGCGGGCAACGTGGGCGCCGTCCTGCGGATGCGCCCACGGCAAGGAGGTCAGACCGTGCTCGATCGCGGTGCGCATCAGTTCGTGATAAGCGGGATGAAACTCGACCAGATCAATGCGATGGCCATAGCGATCATGACTGGTGAATACCGGTTTGTTCTGATTGGCGAGGAACCCGGCCTCCATCAGCGGCCCCCCGGCCAGCGCGCCGTAGGCATCAATCCGCGACTCGGCCCACCCGGCGCCGAACCTGCGCGACCATTCCTGCAACGGCAGGTCGATGCGGTACAGGTTGGTGCCGTCCAGCGACGGCGGCTGGTTGGTGACTTCGTGGGTTTCGGCGAACTGATGCAGGTTCATGACGGGGCTCCTTTGGTCAGCCAGAGAACCAGTTAAGCACCGCCCCACGCCCCGTCAAAGTGTCATATCCGCCGAACTGGCGGCGCTTTTACCCTATCAGCAACACAACACCCGGCGCTCCAGCGCGGACTGCAAATCCTCGAATTTCACCGGCTTGTTCAGGTAGTCGATCGGCGCTCCGCTGGCGCATAGCTCGCGATCGGCGCTCAGCGCCAGCATGAACACCGGCAGACTGGCGCAACCTGGCAAGGCGTGGATCTGGCAAGCCAGCGCCGCGCCATCCTGTGCGGGCAACTGGCAATCGATCAGCACCGCGTCGAAGCTTTCGCGCTGCAGGCAATCCAGCGCCGCCGCACCATTATCGGCAGTACGCACGCGGAAACCGAGCTTGAGCAACATGCCGCGCATCACCAGTTGGTTGACGCTGTTGTCATCCACCAGCAGCACTGTGCAGTCCTGCGGTTCACGCACACAAGCGCGCGATGGCTGGGGTGTTGGCGGCGCCTCGACCGCCGGCAGCTCGAACTCGACATCGAGCTGGAAGCGGCTGCCGCGACCGGGTTCGGAACGATGCGTGAGTTTGCCGCCGAGCAATTCCACCAGTTGCCGGCAGATCGCCAGGCCGACGCCCAATCCGCCGTACTCGCGTGTCATTGACCCGTCGAGCTGGAAGAAGCGCTGATACAGGGTTGCCTCGCCCAGGTCGGTAAAACCGATGCCGGTGTCAATCACCGCAAACGACAGCGCCAGACGATTGTCCGACGCAGGCTTGCCGGTCACGCGCAGGGCCAGACCGCCGACGCGGGTGAACTTGATCGCGTTGTCGAGCAGGCATTCCAGGCATTGCGCCAGTTTCACGCTGTCGCCGTGCAAACGGTCCGGCAGGGTCGGCAGCACCTCGACCTTGAAGTCCAGCGACTTGCTCGCCGCGTTGCCGTCGAACTGCAGCCGCAACGCCTCGACCACCCCGCGCAGGCTGAAACTGTCCGGCGTCGCCTTGAGCTTGCCGGCCTGCAGTTCGGTGAGGGTGAGGATGCCGTTGACCATGCGCATCATGTCGCGGGCAGAACCGGCGGCGGTCTGCTGGTATTGCTCCAGTTCCGGATCCAGTTCGACGGTCTGCATCAGTTCCAGCGAACCGATCACGCCGTTCATCGGCGTGCGCAGTTCGTGGGTCAGGGTCGCGAGGAATTCGTCCTTGAGCTTGTTGCTGTGGGCCAATTGCTGGTTGAGTACTTCCAGCTTCTGCCCGGCGTCGAACAGGGTCTGCGCCTGCTGCTCGCGCATCGCGTTGATGCGGTCGGCCAGCGCCAGCGACAGCAGCGCCACTTCGATGGCCGAGCCGATCTGGCTGGCGTACATGGTCAGGAACACGTTCGGCAGCAGGCCCAGCACCATCAGCGTATTGATGATGCCGCCGAGCAGAAACGCCGACCAGGCAATGATGAAATAACGCGCCACTCGCAGGCCGCGCCACCAGGCCAGAATCCCCGCGGCGAAAATCACCACGGTAAACGTCAGCGCCAGCAGGGTCGCCAACCGCAACGACAGGGCGTAACTGGTCATCAGCGACAAGCCCACGACCAGCGCACTGAATGCGATCAGGCCGATCAGTACGCGATCCAGCCAGCGGCTGTGGTTGTTCGTCTGCAGGAAGCTGCGTGCGAACTGACTGCCGAACAGCCCCGCACAGCCGATGAAAAACGGCGTGGCGGCGTTGGCCCACCACGGATTGTCCGGCCAGAAATACTCGACCGCCGCCCCGTTCACCGACAGTTGATACAGGCCGAACGAGGCGATGTAGAAGATGTAATAGAGGTAGCTGGTGTCGCGCACGCTCAGGTAGATGAACAGGTTGTAGACCAGCATCCCCAGCAACACGCCATAAATGATGCCCAGTACGTACAGGCGCACCGGTTGGTCTTCGAGGTACGCGGTGCTCGACCACAACGTCACCGGCGCCTGGATCGAGCCTTCGCTGGCCAGGCGCAGGTACACCGTGCGTTGTTGATCGGGCTTGAACTCAAGGTCGAACAGGTAGTTGTTCTGACGGATCTCGCGACTGGCGAACGGCAACGCATCACCGGTCTGTCGGATCAGGCGATAGTCGCCATTGGCATCGGCCATATACAGATCAAGATGATCAAGCGGCGGGTACGCCAGCTCCAGCAGCCAGGTGCGTTGCGCGGCGGGATTGGCCGGACGGTAATGCAGGTCGATCTTCAGCCAGAACGCCGAACGCGAGTAACCGGCGTTGAGCGTGGCTTTATCGTGGAGTTTGAAATTGCCCGCCGCCGCTTGAGCACGGACGTCGGCGATGCTCGCCTGACCACTCGGGTCTTCGAACACTTGCAAGGAGCGGCCCAGGGGAAGGCTCTGAGTGTTTTCGTCGAATTCGACGGCGCTTGCGAGGAGGGGCAAGCAGAACAGCAATATCAGCAAATAGCGCATTGAAGCCCCAGCGTGGCTCGTCCGGTTGCGTCAGGAAGCCCCCCATTCCCTTTGAGTAGACGTAAAACCGGTATTACCTGTTATTGGTTTGGATCCAGACTAGCATAGCCGTTGATGGCCATTAAGCACCATCGAAATTTTTCCTACAAAGGCTCTAGAACGGGCGTTTCAGAGCAAAGTCGCGGGCTAGAGCTGTTGAGTTGGTCAACTACCTGCAACAGCGGATGTGGTGAATACCTGTGTGGCGAGGAACCACTGACAGGACTGAACCCCAAAATCAGGTTTGGTGGTAAGCTCGCGCACCATGAATATCTACAGCTCCCGCCCCGTTGTCCTCTGTCTCTCCGGCCACGACCCCAGTGGTGGCGCCGGCTTGCAGGCAGATATCGAAGCCTTGCTCGCGCAGGGTTGCCATGCGGCTCCGGCCGTCACCGCCCTGACCGTGCAAGACACCGTCAACGTCACTGACTTCCGCGTCCTCGACCGTGAGTGGGTACTGGCCCAGGCCAATGCCGTGCTCAACGACTCCGAAGTCGCGGCGGTCAAACTGGGCATGCTCGGTTCGATGGAAATGGTCGACACCGTAGTCGAACTGCTTTCGGCGCACCCGCACCTGCCGGTGGTCTGCGACCCGGTGCTGCGCGCCGGCGGCGGCGGACGCCTGGGCAAGGACGAGGTCGGTTATGCGATGCGCGAGCGTCTGCTGCCGCTGTCGATCATCGCCACCCCCAATCTTCCTGAAGCACGCATCCTCGCTGAACTGCCCGAAGGCACTGCAGACGAGTGCGCGGAAAAACTCCTGCCGTTCGTCAAAAACCTGCTGATCACCGGCGGCCATGGCGACGAAACTGAAATCCACAATCGCCTGTACAGCCGTGACGGCCTGCGCGAAACCTTCTATTGCCAGCGTTTGCCAGGCAGCTATCACGGTTCCGGTTGCACGCTGGCCAGCGCTATCGCCGGTCGCCTGGCCCAAGGCGAACACCTCGCCAGCGCCGTACGCACGGCACTGGATTACACCTGGCGCACCCTGCGCGATGCCGAACAACTGGGCAAAGGCCAGTTCGTGCCGCGCCGCCTGCCGCTGGATTTCTGCTCGTAACGTCGTGAGGTCTGCCTGATGAAACTACGTGGCCTGTATGCCATTACCGACAGCGAATTGCTGGCCGGCAAGTTTCTGTCCTACGTGGAGGCGGCGCTGGAAGGCGGCGTCACCCTGCTGCAATACCGCGACAAGAGCAGCGACGAGGCCCGCCGTCTGCGCGAGGCCGAAGCGCTGCGCAACCTGTGCGAGCGCTACAAGACGCAGCTGATCATCAACGATGACGCCGAACTGGCCGCGCGCCTGAACGTTGGCGTGCATCTGGGCCAGACCGACGGCCCGCTATCGCCGACCCGCGCCCTGCTCGGCTCCAAAGCCATCATCGGCTCGACCTGCCACGCGCAACTCGCACTGGCCGAACAAGCCGCCAAAGAAGGTGCGAGTTATGTCGCCTTCGGCCGCTTCTTCAATTCCAACACCAAGCCCGGCGCGCCGAGCTGCAGCCTCGATCTGCTCGACGAGGCCAAACGCACGCTGCACCTGCCGGTCTGCGCGATTGGCGGCATCACCCTCGACAACGCCGCGCCGCTGGTGGCCCACGGTGTCGACCTGCTGGCGGTGGTCCACGGCTTGTTCGGTGCCCAAAGCACTGCCGAAGTGACCCGCCGCGCCCGCGCCTTCAACGAACTTCTGAAAATCTGATTTGAGAGCCCGATCATGTCTCGTTCCGAAACCCTGTTTGCCAGTGCCCAGAAACACATTCCCGGTGGCGTGAATTCGCCGGTTCGTGCGTTCAAGAGCGTGGGCGGCACACCGTTGTTCTTCAAGCACGCCGAAGGCGCCTACGTCACTGACGAAGACGACAAGCGTTATGTCGATTACGTCGGTTCGTGGGGCCCGATGATCCTCGGCCACAGCCACCCGGACGTGCTCGACGCCGTACGCAATCAGCTGCAACACGGCCTGTCCTACGGCGCGCCGACCGCGATGGAAACCGAGATGGCCGATCTGGTCTGCTCGCTGGTGCCGTCGATGGACATGGTGCGCATGGTCAGCTCCGGCACCGAAGCGACCATGAGCGCGATCCGTCTGGCCCGTGGTTACACCGGCCGCGACAGCATCATCAAGTTCGAAGGCTGCTACCACGGTCACTCCGACAGCCTGCTGGTCAAGGCCGGCTCCGGTGCCCTGACCCAGGGCGTGCCGAGTTCGGCCGGTGTCCCGGCAGCGTTCGCCAAACACACCCTGACCCTGCCGTTCAACGACATCGACGCCGTTGAGAAGATGCTCGCTGAAGTTGGCCAGGACGTGGCGTGCATCATCGTCGAGCCAGTGGCGGGCAACATGAACTGCGTACCGCCGGCGCCGGGTTTCCTCGAAGGCCTGCGCGCGCTGTGCGACAAGCATGGCGTGGTGCTGATTTTCGACGAAGTGATGACCGGTTTCCGCGTTGCCCTCGGCGGTGCCCAGGCGTACTACGGGGTCAATCCTGACCTGACCACGTTCGGCAAGATCATCGGCGGCGGCATGCCGGTCGGCTGCTTTGGCGGCAAGCGTGAAATCATGGAACGCATCGCGCCGCTGGGCCCGGTGTACCAGGCCGGCACGTTGTCGGGTAACCCACTGGCAATGGCCGCCGGTTTGACTACGTTGCGTCTGATCAGCCGTCCGGGTTTCCACGATGAACTGACCGACTACACCACGCGCCTGCTCGATGGCTTGCAACAACGCGCCGATGCAGCGGGCATTCCGTTCGTGACCACGCAGGCCGGCGGCATGTTCGGTCTGTACTTCAGCGGTGCCGACGACATCGTCACCTTCGAAGACGTGATGGCCAGCGACGCGGCCCTGTTCGGGCGCTTCTTCCACCTGATGCTGGAAGGCGGTGTGTACCTGGCGCCGAGTGCATTCGAAGCCGGTTTCACCTCGATCGCCCACGGTGAAGCCGAGCTAAAAATCACCCTGGACGCTGCCGAGCGCGCCTTCGCTGCCCTGAAGTAATCGCCGTACCGCTGACGTTGGCCATCGCCAGCGTCAGCTTTCACCTACATCCAGACGGTTTTTCCGATGCTTCTGCCAAGATTCCTCCACAAAGTGGGCGATATATTCCCCGCGCAGCAGAAAAACGAGTAAAGACTTTGTAAGGTTGGCCCTGCTTATTTCATAATGCGCGCTTATTGGATCCCTCGATGGGTCCGCGTGCCCTTCAGAGGTAAGTCGATTCCCATGAACCGCACCGGCCGCACCCTTGCCTTGGGCTGCCTGTTGCTCCTTCAGCCCCTGCTCGCGCATGCACAAGCAGGCGGCAACTCGTTGTTGATCCCGGCGATGGGTCGTTGCACCCTCAATACTCAGCCGCAAGACGTCACGCAGGCACTGGCCGCCTGCCAGAAAGCGGCGGACGAAGGGGATGCGCAAGCGCAATACGAGTTGGGTGAGTTCTACTACGACGGCAAGAATGCGCCGCGCGACCTCAATCAAGCCTTGAGCTACTTCGAGAAAGCCTCGCTGCAAGGCCACGCTCAGGCGCAGTTCAAGCTCGGCACCATGTTCTTCCACGGCGAAGGCGTGCAGGCCAACAACATTCAGGCGTACATCGTGCTGAAGATGGCGGCGGTCAACGGCGCCGAAGATGCGCTGGACACGGCCGACGAAGTCTCGGAAAAAATGTCCCGCGAGGACCTCGAAACCGCGACCCAGGTGCTCGGGCAAATTTTCCGTAAATACCTGATGGAACTGCAGAGCGCCGATGGGCGTACGCCTTTCTCGCCATTGCCTTGATCGTGTGGTGATTAGCTGTGGCGAGGGGATTTATCCCCGATGGGTTGCGAAGCAGCCCCAAACCCTGCAATCCGGCTCTGTCTGACACACTTTGCTGAATGGACTTGCGACTGCTTCGCAGCCGAACGGGGATAAATCCCCTCGCCACAAATCATTTCAAATCCAGATCCGGTTTTACTTCTCAGGCATCGGCATCGGGAACGGCATCACATTGCCGACCGCGCCACGGGCTTCGCTGATTTTCGGGGTGCCCAGACGTTCCACCTCGTCGATGCGCACAATCGAATGCATCGGCACAAAACTGCGCACTACGCCTTCGAACTGCGCCTTGAGCTTCTCTTCGCTCGGATCGACGACCACTTGCGTGCGCTCGCCAAAGACGAACTCTTCCACTTCCAGAAAACCCCACAGATCACTTTGATAGATCTGCTTGGCGTACATTTCGAACACCTGGCCCTGGTTGAGGAAAATCACCTTATAGATTGGAGCTTCGCGTTTGGTCATGGCGGGGGGATAACATCGGGGATAAAAATGAGGGCGCAAACTATAGCATAGCCACCGGACGCGCAGCGGTAGGAACCTGAGGGCTTGTTCCCTATAATGCGCGGTTCTTTGAATCACGTGACGACCCTACTCCATGGCCAAGAAGCTTTACATCGAAACCCACGGTTGCCAGATGAACGAGTACGACAGCTCGCGCATGGTCGATCTGCTGGGCGAACACCAGGCCCTGGAAGTCACCGCGCGTGCCGAAGACGCCGACGTGATTCTGCTCAACACCTGCTCGATCCGCGAACGCGCCCAGGATCGGGTGTACTCGCAACTCGGCCGCTGGCGCGAACTGAAGCTGGCCAACCCGGACATGGTGATCGCCGTCGGCGGTTGCGTGGCCAGCCAGGAAGGCGCGGCGATCCGTGATCGCGCCCCTTACGTCGACGTGGTGTTCGGCCCGCAGACCCTGCACCGTCTGCCGGAAATGATCGACGCCGCGCGCAGCAGCAAGTTGCCGCAAGTCGACGTCTCGTTCCCGGAGATCGAAAAATTCGACCACCTGCCCGAGCCGCGCATTGACGGCCCGAGCGCCTACGTGTCGATCATGGAAGGCTGCAGCAAGTACTGCACGTTCTGCGTGGTGCCTTACACCCGTGGCGAAGAAGTCAGCCGGCCGTTCGACGATGTGATCGCCGAGATCATCCACCTCGCCGAAAATGGCGTGCGGGAAGTGACCCTGCTCGGGCAGAACGTCAACGGCTATCGCGGCCTGACCCATGACGGGCGCCTGGCCGATCTGGCGGAATTGATCCGTGTAGTCGCCGCCGTCGATGGCATCGACCGCATCCGCTACACCACTTCACACCCGCTGGAGTTCTCCGACAGCCTGATCCAGGCCCACGCCGAAGTGCCGGAACTGGTCAAACACCTGCACTTGCCGGTGCAATCGGGTTCGGACCGGATTCTCGCGGCAATGAAGCGCAACCACACCGCGCTGGAATACAAGTCCAAGCTGCGCAAACTGCGCGCCGCCGTGCCGGGCATCTGCATCAGTTCGGACTTTATCGTCGGTTTCCCCGGCGAAACCGAGAAAGATTTCGAACAGACGATGAAGCTGATTGCCGATGTCGGCTTCGACTTCTCCTACTCGTTCGTCTACAGCCAGCGCCCGGGCACTCCGGCAGCCGATCTGGCCGATGACACCCCGGAAGAGCTGAAGAAAGAACGCCTGAACGCCTTGCAGCACCGCCTGAATCAGCAAGGCTTCGAGATCAGCCGACAAATGGTCGGTTCGATCCAGCGCATTCTCGTGACCGACTATTCGAAGAAAGACCCTGGCGAGCTGCAAGGGCGCACCGAGAATAATCGAATCGTCAACTTCCGCTGCGACAATCCGACCCTGATCGGGCAGTTTGCCGATGTGCACATCGACGCGGCACAACCGCACTCGCTGCGCGGCTCGCTGATCCAGTAAAAAAATATCAGGAACACAGAGAATCCTGTGGGAGCTGGCTTGCCAGCGATAAGGCCATCAGCCCCGACAAATATGTCGCCTGTTGCACCGCTATCGCTGGCAAGCCAGCTCCCACAGTGGACTGCACTGTTACTGAGATTGTGCTCATCAATTTAAGAGCTTTCGCACCCAGGCCTCTGGCGTTATCCTTGATTTCATCTTAATTGCCCCAGGGCGGCTAAATACGACCTTGAACGCACCCATAGAACCACATCGCTTTATCCTCGAGCCCTTTGAGGCTCGCCGCTTCGCCAATCTGTGCGGGCAATTCGACGAGCATTTGCGCTTGATCGAACAGCGCCTGGCCATCGAGATCCGCAACCGCGGAAACCAGTTCGAACTGATCGGCGACCCCAAGCACACCACGTCTGCGGAAAATCTGCTGCGCCGCCTGTACCGGGAAACCAAGGGTACAGAGCTGTCGCCGGATCTCGTGCACCTGTTCCTGCAGGAATCAGCCGTCGTCGAGCTGGACAATCACGCCCCAGCCGAAGCCTCCGTTGCCCTGCGCACCAAGAAAGGCATGATTCGCCCACGTGGCTTGAATCAGTTGCGCTACGTGAAGGAAATCCTCGGCAACGACATCAATTTCGGCATCGGTCCGGCCGGTACCGGCAAGACCTATCTGGCCGTGGCGTGTGCTGTCGATGCGCTGGAGCGCGAGCAGATCCGCCGCATCCTGCTGGTGCGTCCGGCAGTCGAGGCAGGTGAAAAACTTGGCTTCCTGCCCGGGGACCTCGCGCAGAAGATCGACCCGTACCTGCGCCCACTCTACGACGCACTCTACGAAATGCTCGGCTTCGAATACGTGGCCAAGCTGATCGAGCGTCAGGTGATCGAAGTTGCGCCGCTGGCCTATATGCGTGGCCGCACGCTGAACAACAGCTTCATCATTCTCGACGAAAGCCAGAACACCACCGTCGAACAGATGAAGATGTTTCTGACCCGGATCGGTTTCGGCTCGACTGCGGTCATCACTGGCGACATCACTCAGGTCGACCTGCCGCGTGGCACCAAGTCCGGCCTGCATCATGTGATCGAAGTGCTCAAGGACGTACCGGGCATCAGCTTCACGCACTTCCAGCCTAAAGACGTCGTGCGCCATCCATTGGTGCAGCGGATCGTCGAAGCCTACGAGCGCTTCGAGACCCGCGCCGAAGCCGCCAAGGAAACCTCGCGCGATGCTTGAGCTAGACCTGCAAATCGCTACCGAAGCGAGCGCACCGAGTGAAGCCGACTTCCGCCGATGGTGCGAACTGGCCCTGCGCCAGCGCACCGCCGACTCGGAAATGACCATTCGTCTGGTCGACGAGGAAGAAGGCCGCGAGCTCAATCACACCTGGCGCCACAAGGATTACGCGACCAACGTCCTGTCGTTCCCGGCCGAAGTGCCCGACGAGTTTCTCGACATCCCGCTGCTCGGCGATCTGGTGATCTGCGTGGCGGTGGTCGAGCGCGAAGCCGCCGAACAGGGCAAGGAACTTAAAGCACACTGGGCACATCTGGTCATTCACGGCTGCTTGCATCTACTCGGTTACGACCATATAGATGACGACGAAGCCGAAGAAATGGAAGCACTGGAACGCGAGTTGCTTGCCGAACTGGGCTATCCCGATCCGTACGCGGACGACGAAACCGAAACATCCCCTATCGTTACAACAAAGGATTCAGAGTAATCGCTATGAGCGAAGATCGATCGAGCAACGGGCAGAAGTCATGGCTGGGTAAACTGACCCAGGCTTTTGCCCACGAGCCGAAGAACCGTCAGGAGCTGCTTGAGCTGCTGCGCGATGCACATCAGAACAAACTGCTGGACAGCGAAGCGCTGGCCATCGTCGAAGGCGCCATCCAGGTGGCTGACCTGCAAGTGCGCGACATCATGGTCCCGCGTTCGCAGATGATCAGCATCAAGGCGAACCAGACACCCCGTGAATTCCTCCCGGCCGTGGTCGACTCGGCCCACTCGCGCTATCCCGTCATCGGTGAAAGCCATGACGACGTGATGGGAGTGCTGCTGGCCAAGGACCTGCTGCCGCTGATCCTCAAGGAGAACGGCGACAGCTTCAACATCAAGGACCTGCTGCGCCCGGCCACTTTCGTGCCGGAGTCCAAGCGTCTGAACGTGTTGCTGCGTGAATTCCGCGCCAACCACAACCACATGGCCATCGTCATCGACGAGTACGGCGGCGTGGCCGGCCTGGTGACTATTGAAGACGTGCTGGAACAGATCGTCGGCGACATCGAAGACGAGCACGACGTCGAAGAAGACAGCTACATCAAGCCGCTGCCCAGCGGTGACTTCCTGATCAAGGCGCTGACGCCGATCGAGAACTTCAACGAGTTCTTCGACAGCGAGTTTTCCGATGACGAGTTCGACACCGTCGGCGGCCTGGTGATGAGCGCGTTCGGGCACTTGCCAAAACGCAATGAAATCACTGAAATCGGCGCCTATCGTTTCCGCATCCTGAACGCCGACAGCCGTCGGATTCATTTGCTGCGACTGACCCCTATCGCCCGGTAAGAAATCTAAGGACTGAAATGCGCTGGACAACCCGCCCCGGCTGGCCCGGTAACCTGCTGGCCGTGGCGGCCGGTGCAATCACCACCCTCGCTCTGGCACCTTTCAACATCTGGCCGCTGGCCTTGCTGGCGGTCGGCCTGTTCTATGCCGGTTTGCGCGAGCTGAGCCCGCGCCAGGCACTGGGCCGCGGCTGGTGCTTCGGTTTCGGCCTGTTCGGCGCCGGCACCAGCTGGATCTATTACAGCATCCACCATTTCGGTGGTGCTTCGGTGCTGTTGGCCGGGTTCCTGATGCTGCTGTTTACCGCAGCGATCGCCTGGTTCTTTGCCCTGCCGGCCTGGTTGTGGGCGCGCTGGTTGCGCCGCAATGAAGCACCGGTGGCCGATGCCTTGGCATTTGCTGCGTTGTGGGTGGGCCAGGAAGCGTTTCGCGGCTGGTTCCTCACCGGTTTCCCGTGGCTGTACTCGGGTTACAGCCAGCTCGACGGCCCATTGGCCGGGCTCGCTCCAGTTGGCGGGATGTGGCTGGTGTCGTTCGTTCTGGCACTGACAGCGGCGCTGATCTATAACGCCCCACGCCTGCTGCAAACCAGGCGCAAAGGCTTTATCGCTGCCGGTCTGGTGCTGTTGGTTGGGCCATGGGTGGCCGGCATTGCGCTCAAAGGTCATGCCTGGACCAGCCCGTCCGGCGCACCACTGAGCGTTGCCGCGATTCAGGGCAACGTCGCACAAAGCATGAAATGGGACCCGGCCGAACTCAATGCGCAGTTGGCCCTGTACCGCGACCTGAGTTTCCGCTCGAAACCGGTGGATCTGCTGATCTGGCCGGAGACCGCCGTGCCGGTATTGAAGGAGTCCGCCGAGGGCTACCTGACCATGATGGGTACCTTCGCCGCCGAGCGTAAATCGGCGCTGATCACTGGCGTACCGATCCGCGAAACCGTTCGTCATGAAAAACGCTTCTTCAACGGCATCACCGTGGTCGGCGAAGGCGATGGCACGTATCTGAAGCAGAAACTGGTGCCCTTCGGCGAATACGTGCCGTTGCAGGATGTACTGCGCGGGCTGATCGCATTCTTCGACCTGCCGATGTCCGACTTTGCCCGTGGCCCGGCCGATCAGGCGTTGTTGCAGGCCAAGGGTTATCAAATCGCACCGTTTATCTGCTACGAAGTGGTGTATCCGGAATTTGCCGCCAGCCTGTCAGCGCGCAGTGATTTGCTGCTGACGATCAGCAACGACACCTGGTTCGGCACCTCGATTGGCCCGTTGCAGCACTTGCAGATGGCGCAGATGCGTGCACTGGAGGCCGGGCGCTGGATGATCCGCGCGACCAACAACGGCGTGACCGGCCTGATCAACCCGTTCGGGCAGATCACCGAGCAGATTCCGCAGTTTGAACAGGGCATTCTGTACGGTGAAGTGGTGCCGATGCACAACCTGACGCCGTACCTGCAATGGCGTTCGTGGCCATTGATCATCGTGTGCTTGCTGTTGTTTGGCTGGGCACTGATGGCCAGCCGGATGTCGAAAACGCTCTAAAGCAAACGATCGCAGCCTGCGGCAGCGCCTACACAGGACTTGTATTTTCCCTGTTGCAGCTGCCGCAGGCTGCGATCTTTTGATCTTCAGCGGTAAAACAGCGAATACCCCACCTGCCCTACCGCTTCGTTCAGCAATTGCCCGCTCTGCCAGATCGACTTGAACTCCGGCAGCCAGCCACCAAACGGCCTGGCGTTATCGGTCCCGAGAAAACCGACCGGCGCTGGCACCACTTCAAATCCCGCCTGCTGAAAACTCCACACCGACCGCGGCATGTGCCAGGCCTGTGTCACGATCACCACACGCTTGATCCCCTGCGGCAGCAAGATATCGGCGGTGAACTTCGCGTTTTCCCACGTAGTGCGGCTCTCACCTTCCTGCCAACGCACCGTCACGCCAAAGTCGTCGCGCAGCGAATCCGCCATCAACTTCGCCTCGGTCGGCGGCGTACCGTAATGCAAACCACCCGTGGTCAGAATCGGCAACCCGGACGCCTTGGCCAGTCGCGCGGCATAACGCTGACGCTCAAGCCCCACGCCGGTCGGCTGATCCTCTCCCCAGGCCAGATCACCGCGCTCGCGCCCGGAACCGAGCACCACGATCGCATCGGCCCGCTGCGCCAGCGTTGCCCATTCTCCACGGGCCAGCGGCGGTTCGCGCTCCAGCGCCTTGGCGCCCCACTGCACGACCACCGGCAGGCTCATCAGCCACATTCCACCAAAGCCAATGGCGAAACACACGCCAGCCAGGCGCGGCCGCGAGCGGCGCAGCCACCACGCGGCCAGCAACAGCAGCAAAAGGATGCCGGGCGGCAATAAAAGTTGTTTGATGAAATAACGAAAAGGCATCGGGCATCTCCACAGATGCCCGAAGCCTAAAAGTGTTAATAGAGCGTTACAACCAATAGGTGGGATCCTGTTGCAAAAGATCCGGTTCTTGACCTGCCATGCGCTTACTTGGCCTGCAGAGAACGAACCTTGTCGGTCTCTCTGCGGGGTGCCTTGTCCTTGAGCCAGATGACCTTGGCCGAATGTGCTGCATCGAGTTGCTTCACTGCTTGTGACAGGCATCCATGCGTTTCACGTTCACTGCGATCCAGATAGGCCTTGACCAGTTTGAACTCGGCGGGGCTCAAGCCACGCAATTCCAGTTCCAGGGGGCGCTCATCGCGCAGCCGGTCAGCGGTTTTCAAAGTGTCCAGGGCCACACCCAGACGGTCGATCAGCCTTTCGTACAACTCGGGTTTCGTTACGTTTTTTTTCCGTTGCTCCACCATCCCTCACCTCATTGAAGATAAGACTCACTCCCCACTTAGAGCTTAGCTTCGCTGTACAAACCGGCTGCACGCCGCGACCAACGGCCCTCGCCACGGTTTTGCCGGACCAAACAGCTGTAATCAGGGTTTCCCTAGGCCAAGCGCGGTCATGTATGCTACGGCGCTTCCTGTAATTCCACTTCCAGCTCGTCCGGGCCACCCCGGAACCTGCGTTGAAGAGGATTAGGCCACCCCTATCCAGTACAAAAGTAGCCATGCACGAACAATATCAGCCCCGTGAAATCGAAGCCGCCGCCCAGTCGTTCTGGGACGAGCAAAAGTCCTTTGAAGTCAGTGAACAGCCAGGCAAGGAAACCTACTACTGCCTGTCGATGTTCCCTTACCCCAGCGGCAAGCTACACATGGGGCACGTGCGCAACTACACCATCGGCGACGTGATCTCCCGCTATCAGCGCATGCAAGGCAAGAATGTTCTGCAACCAATGGGTTGGGACGCTTTCGGCATGCCGGCAGAAAACGCCGCGATGAAGAACAACGTGGCCCCCGCCAAGTGGACCTACGAAAACATTGCCTACATGAAGTCCCAGCTGCGTAGCCTGGGCCTGGCAGTGGATTGGTCCCGTGAAGTGACCACCTGCAAACCGGATTACTACCGCTGGGAACAATGGCTGTTCACTCGCCTGTTCGAAAAAGGCGTGATCTACCGTAAAAACGGCACCGTGAACTGGGACCCGATCGACCAGACCGTTCTGGCCAACGAACAGGTGATCGACGGTCGCGGATGGCGCTCCGGCGCGCTGATCGAAAAGCGCGAAATCCCGATGTACTACTTCAAGATCACCGCCTACGCGGATGAGCTGCTGGAGAGCCTCGACGAACTGACGGGCTGGCCGGAACAGGTCAAGACCATGCAGCGCAACTGGATCGGCAAATCCCGCGGCATGGAAGTGCAGTTCCCGTACAACGTCGACTCGATCGGCGAAGAAGGCACCCTCAAAGTCTTTACCACCCGTCCGGACACCCTGATGGGCGCGACCTACGTTGCCGTGGCTGCCGAACATCACCTGGCCAGCCTCGCAGCGAAGAACAACCCTGAGCTGCAAGCGTTCATCGCCGAATGCAAGGGCGGCAGCGTGGCTGAAGCCGACGTCGCCACCCAAGAGAAGAAAGGCCTGCCGACCGGCCTGTTCGTCGAGCACCCGCTGACCGGCGAAAAACTGCCGGTATGGGTCGCCAACTATGTACTGATGCACTACGGCGATGGCGCCGTCATGGCAGTACCGGCTCACGACGAGCGTGATTTTGAATTCGCCCACAAGTACAACCTGCCGGTGAAGTCGGTGGTACGCACCAGCTCCGGTGACACCAACCCGGCGCCGTGGCAGGACGCCTACGGCGAGCACGGCACGCTGATCAACTCCGGTGAGTTCGACGGCCTGGACTTCGCGGGCGCCTTCGACGCCATGGAAGTCGCACTGATCAAGAAGAACCTCGGTGCCTCGCGCACTCAGTTCCGCCTGCGCGACTGGGGCATCAGCCGTCAGCGCTACTGGGGCTGCCCGATCCCGATCATCCACTGCGATGCTTGCGGTGACGTACCCGTGCCGGAAGATCAACTGCCCGTCGTACTGCCGGAAGACGTGGTGCCGGACGGCGCCGGTTCGCCGCTGGCACGCATGCCCGAGTTCTACGAGTGCAGTTGCCCGAAATGCGGCCAGCCGGCCAAGCGTGAAACCGACACGATGGACACGTTCGTCGAGTCCTCGTGGTACTACGCCCGTTACGCCTCGCCGCACTTCGAAGGCGGTCTGGTGGAAAAATCCGCAGCCGATCACTGGCTGCCGGTCGACCAGTACATCGGCGGTATCGAACACGCCATTCTCCACCTGCTGTACGCGCGCTTCTTCCACAAGCTGATGCGCGACGAAGGCCTGGTGAGCTCCAACGAACCGTTCAAGAACCTGCTGACCCAGGGCATGGTGATCGCCGAGACTTATTATCGTCGCGAAGCCAATGGCGCCTACACCTGGTTCAACCCGGCCGACGTCGAGCTCGAACGCGACAGCAAAGCCAAGGTCATCAGCGCCAAACTGAAATCCGACGGCCTGCCGGTGGAAATCGGTGGCACCGAGAAAATGGCCAAGTCGAAGAACAACGGCGTCGACCCGCAGTCGATGATCGATCAGTTCGGCGCAGACACCTGCCGCCTGTTCATGATGTTCGCTTCGCCGCCAGACATGAGCGCCGAATGGTCCGACTCCGGCGTTGAAGGCTCGCACCGTTTCCTCAAGCGCGTCTGGCGTCTGGCGCAAGCCCACGTCACTCAGGGCCTGCCGGGCAAACTGGACGTCGCCAGCCTGAACGATGAGCAGAAAGCCGTGCGCCGCGCGACTCACCTGGCCATCAAACAGGCCAGCCATGACGTCGGCCAGAATCACAAATTCAACACCGCCATCGCTCAGGTGATGACGCTGATGAACGTGCTGGAAAAAGCCGCACAAGGCACCGAACAGGATCGCGCGCTGATTCACGAAGGCCTGGAAGCCGTGACGCTGCTGCTGGCACCGATCACGCCACACATCAGCCACGAACTGTGGAAACAACTGGGTCACGCCGACGCAGTGATCGACGCCGACTGGCCGGTTGTGGACGAGAGCGCACTGGTGCAGGACAGCCTGACCCTGGTTATCCAGGTCAACGGCAAACTGCGCGGGCAGATCGACATGCCGGCCAGCGCGACGCGCGAAGAAGTGGAAGCGGCAGCCCGCGCCAACGAAAACGTACTGCGTTTCGTCGACGGCCTGACTATTCGTAAAGTGATCGTAGTGCCCGGGAAACTGGTCAATATCGTCGCCAGCTAATTGGATCGGGCGCCGGTGTTGTCCGGCGCCAAGTAAAACCTTTCGGGCCGCACGGTCGGCCCACATGGTTTCAAGGGGAGCAACACAATGATCAAACGCAATCTGCTGGTGATGGGCCTTGCCGTCCTGTTGAGCGCCTGTGGTTTCCAGCTGCGCGGTACCGGCACCAATGAACTGACGCTCAAGGAGCTCGACCTGAGCGCCCGCAACGCTTATGGCGAGACCGTCACCCAGCTGCGTCAGACGCTGGAGTCCAGTGGCGTCAAGGTTTACAGCGGTGCTCCGTACAAGCTGTACCTGGCTGACGAGCAGGAAAGCCAACGCATCCTCAGCTACGCCGGCGCCGGTCGTACGGGCGAGTATCAGGTCAGCACGGTGCTGAGCTACGACATCCGTGGCGACAAGAACCTTTCGCTGTTGAGCGACAAGCTTGAAGTGCAGAAAGTATTTATCCACGACGGCAACAACCTCGTCGGCTCCGATCAGGAAGCCAACGAAGCGCGTCGTGAAATCCGTCGCGAGCTGGTTCAGCGCATGATGCTGCGTCTGCAACAGCTGACGCCGGCTCAACTGCAGCAACTGCAACAAGCCGCCAACGCACGGGCCAAGGCTGAAGCCGATGCGCTGGAAGCCGCGCAAAAGGCTGAAGCGGAAACCCCGCGTCAGTCGCCGCTCGAAATACCGCAGCAGTAAGAGGATCGGGGCGCTCAGGCGCCCCGTTCGGTATTTCCCATGAAGCTCGCTCCCGCTCAACTCGGCAAACACCTGCAAGGCACGCTTGCGCCCGTCTACATCATCAGCGGCGATGACCCGCTGTTGTGTCAGGAGGCTGCCGACGCCATCCGCAGTGCGGCCCGCCAGCAAGGTTTCGACGAACGCCAGGTATTCGCTGCCGACGCCAATTTCGATTGGGGCACGTTGTTGCAGGCCGGTGCCAGCATGTCGCTGTTCGCCGAAAAACGCCTGCTGGAACTGCGCCTGCCTTCGGGCAAACCCGGTGACAAGGGCGCTGCCGCGCTGATCGAATACTGCTCGCGCCCTGCGGAAGACACGGTGCTGCTGATCAGCCTGCCCAAGCTCGATGGCAGCGCGCAGAAAACCAAGTGGGGCAAGGCGCTGGTCGAAGGTCAGCAGACTCAATTCATCCAGATCTGGCCGGTGGACGCCAACCAGTTGCCGAGCTGGATTCGTCAGCGCCTGTCGCAGGCCGGCTTGTCGGCGAGTCAGGACGCGGTCGAACTGATTGCCGCACGCGTCGAGGGCAACCTGCTCGCCGCCGCACAGGAAATCGAAAAGCTCAAGCTGATGGCCGAAGGTGGGCAGATCACCGTCGAAACCGTGCAGGCCGCTGTGGCCGACAGTGCCCGATTCGACGTGTTCGGCCTGACCGATGCCGTGCTCAATGGCGAACCGGCTCACGCCTTGCGTATGCTCGAAGGCCTGCGCGGTGAAGGGGTCGAGCCGCCGGTGATTCTCTGGGCGCTGGCACGGGAACTGCGGCTGCTGGCCAATATCTCGTTGCAGTACAGCCAGGGCACGCCGCTGGACAAGTGCTTCAGTCAGGCGAAACCACCGGTCTGGGACAAGCGCAAACCACTGATGAGCAAGGCCCTGCAACGCTACTCGGCGCCACGTTGGGCGCAGTTGCTACTCGAAGCCCAGCGTATAGATGCACAGATCAAGGGCCAGGCCGCCGGTTCGCCGTGGATGAGCCTGAGCCGGTTGGCGTTGTTGATGGCCGGTCAGCGCCTGACACTTCCCGCCGAATAACCTGTCCTACCGCATAACGACCATTCGCGAGCAGGCTCGCTCCCACATTGAAATGCATTCCAAATGTGGGAGCGAGCCTGCTCGCGAAAGCGTCAACACATTCCCACATAACAGGAACTGGACAGACGCCCAACATCGGCAGATTATTTGCCGCGCAAAACCCACTCACTCGAGAGAGCCCTCATGAGCAAAAAGCCATCGAAACATGGCCCGAACAAGGCCAAATCCATCGTCGCCCAACCCCTGTTCCGCAGCCGCCAGGAACGACCAGCCAAGGGTAAAGGCAGCTACCGCCGCGAAGCCTTCCAGTCTGACAACTGGGAGGCTTCTTACTTTCTGGCCGCCTGAAGCGCAGCACCCCCTGGTCATGTTAAGGTCTGCACCTGATCCGTATCCCCTGGAACTGTGCATGCCCTTTAGTCTTTCCCGTCGTTGGCCCGTTCGCCAGCTGATCGCTGCCTCCAGCTTCATTCTGCTTGTCGCCTGCGCGGAAAAACCCACCGCCGCCGACGCGCAACCCCTGCAAGCCGCCCCAGTCGCCACGGCCCCAGCGATCATCCCGCCGGTAGTGCCGTCCGCCGACCCTCTCGATCTCCAGCCGACCCAGACCTTTGCCGAATGGCAGGCGGGTTTTCGCAAGGATGCGCTGGCCGCCGGTATTCGCGCCGACCTGTTCGATCGCGCGTTCGCCAATGTCAGCTTCGATGCCAGCGTGATCAAAGCCGACCGCAGTCAGCCGGAGTTCTCACGGCCAGTGTGGGAATACCTCGACGGCGCGTTATCGCCGCTGCGGGTGCGCAAGGGCCAGGCGCTGATCAGCCAGTACGCCGACATTCTGCAGAGCATCGAACAGCGTTACGGCGTCGATCGCCAGGCACTGGTGTCGGTGTGGGGGATGGAAAGCAATTTCGGTCAGTTCCAGGGCAACAAGTCGGTGATCAACTCGCTGGCCACCCTGGCCTACGAAGGCCGTCGCCCGACATTTGCCCATGCGCAATTGATCGCCGCCCTGCAGATCCTGCAACAAGGCGATATCACTCCAGAGAAAATGTTGGGTTCGTGGGCCGGAGCGATGGGGCAGACCCAATTCATTCCGACCACCTACAACACCCATGCGGTGGATTTCGACGGTGACGGTCGCCGCGATATCTGGGGCAGTCCGGCCGATGCCCTGGCCTCCACCGCGCACTATCTGCAAAGTTCCGGCTGGCAGCGTGGTCAGCCGTGGGGCTTTGAAGTGCAACTGCCAAGCGGTTTCAATTACACCCTGGCCGATGGCGCGATTCGCAAGAGCGTTGCCGAATGGCGTCAACTGGGGGTAATCCTGCCCAATGGCGGTCAGGCGCCAGCCGGTTCGGAACAGCTGTCCGCGGCCCTGCTGCTGCCGGCAGGCTATCGTGGCCCGGCGTTCCTGATCCTCGACAACTTCCGGGCGATCCTCAAGTACAACAACTCGTCGTCCTATGCTCTGGCGGTGAGCCTGTTGTCCGAGCGCTTCGACGGTGGCGGCCTGATCAATGGCACCTGGCCCAAGGATGACCTGCCGCTGAGCCGCACCGAACGCATCGAGCTGCAAAACCTGCTGAGCGCGCGTAACTACGATGCCGGAACGGCGGACGGCATCATCGGCGCCAACACGCGCAAGGCCATCCGCAGTGCCCAGCAGTCGTTTGGCTGGCCGGCGGACGGGTATCCGACGCACAAGTTGCTCGAGAGCCTGCGCACGCAGTAAAGCAAAATCAAAAGATCGCAGCCTTCAGCAGCGCCTGCACGGGATTGATGATTACCGTGCAGGCGCTGCCGAGGGCTGCGATCTTTTTGCTTCACCCACACATTATCGGGTGACCACATCCTGCTCCAACATCAACTCCTTCTTCCCCGCATCCAGCCTCACCAGCGCCCCCATCGGCAGTGTCAGGTTCGGATCACAATGCCCGCTGCGCCAACCGGACAGCACCGGGATTCGCAACGGTTCAAAAGTCTGCTTGAGCAAGCGGTTCAACGCGTCGCTATCCACGCCAGCGACATCACCGACCAGTACCCCACGCAATCGGGCCAATTTGCCGGCCAGACGCATTTGCGTGAGCAAACGGTCGATCCTGTACAGCGGCTCGTTGACGTCCTCGATCAACAGAATCACGCCCTCCACGTCGATTTCGTATGGCGTACCCAGCGTTGAGGCAATCATCGCCAGATTACCGCCCAGCAGCCGCCCATGAGCAATACCCGGCTCGACAGTGGTCAATGGATAGGCCACCGGATGACTCAGCACACTCCCCGCCTTCACCTGACCGCGCAGCATGGCGAAGAATGACGTGACGGTCGGTGGCTCCTTGTCACCCAACAGGTCGGCATTGAGCAGCGGGCCATGGAAGGTCACAAAGCCGGCATAACGGCTGATCGCCAGATGCAGCGCGGTGATGTCGCTGTAGCCGACAAACGGCTTGGCATGGCGGCTCAGCAGGTCGTAGTCGATCCGGTCCAGCAGACGCGGCGTGCCGTAGCCACCGCGCAGGCAGATGATCGCGTCGACCTCGGGGTCGGCGAATGCAGCGTGCAGGTCATTGAGGCGTACGTCGTCACTGCCGGCCAGATAGCCGTCCTTCTCGTAGACCCCGGGAAACACCTTCAATGCATAACCACGGGCGCGCATCCACTGCACGGCTTTTTCGGTGTTCAGCGCACCAGGCCCTGCGGGGGCGATCACGCCAATCAGCCCCTCAGATGGCAGCGCCGGCACCGGTCTGTGCGCAACGAGGGTATGTGTCGGTCGAACAGTCATCCATGGGTCTCCCTGTGTGAAGTCTTGCGGACACAGTAGTCAGGTAAAGCGACAAACAAAAGAGGTGAGCTCACTCAATAATTCGTGGCGGGGGCGCCGGCTCCTGCCGGGTTGCGCAGCGCCACCAAGATCTTCGGGACGGCTGCGCACTCCAGCGCGAGCCAACTCCCTCGCCACAAGGTTCAGAGGTTAACAACCCAAACAAAAATACCCGCCGAAGCGGGTATTTGATGCAGCCTTCAGCGCAGAATCAGGAACCGAGCAGCTCGGCCTTGACCAGTTTCGCCTGCTCGTCGGCATGGTACGACGAACGTACCAGCGGGCCGGAAGCGACGTTCTTGAAGCCCATCTTGTAGCCTTCCTCGGCGAACCAGGCGAAGGTGTCCGGATGCACGAAACGCTGCACCGGCAAGTGGCTGCGCGACGGTTGCAGGTACTGACCGAGGGTCAGCATGTCGATGTCGTGTTCGCGCATGCGCTTCATGACTTCGATGACTTCCTCGTCCGTCTCGCCCAGGCCCAGCATCAGGCCGGATTTGGTCGGAATGTGCGGCATCATCTGCTTGAAGCGTTGCAACAGGGTCAGCGACCACTGGTAGTCCGAACCCGGACGCGCAGCCTTGTACAGGCGCGGCACGGTTTCCAGGTTGTGGTTGAACACATCCGGCGGCTCGGCAGCAGTGATTTCCAGGGCGATGTCCATGCGGCCACGGTAGTCCGGGACCAAGGTTTCCAGTTGCACGTTCGGCGACAGCTTGCGGATTTCGCGGATGCAGTCGGCAAAGTGCTGGGCACCGCCGTCACGCAGGTCATCGCGGTCAACCGAAGTGATCACCACGTACTTGAGCTTGAGGTCGGCAATGGCGATGGCCAAGCTTTCCGGCTCGTTGACGTCCAGTGGCTTCGGACGACCGTGGCCCACGTCGCAGAACGGGCAGCGACGGGTGCAGATGTCGCCCATGATCATGAAGGTCGCGGTGCCGCCGGAGAAGCACTCGCCCAGGTTCGGGCAGGATGCCTCTTCGCAGACGCTGTGCAGCTTGTGCTTGCGCAGCAGGCTCTTGATTCGGTCGACTTCCGGGGAAACCGGGATGCGCACACGAATCCAGTCAGGTTTCTTCGGCAGCTCGGTGGTCGGAATGATCTTTACCGGGATGCGTGCAACCTTCTCGGCGCCGCGCAGCTTGACGCCGGCTTCAACCTTGGGACGCGGGGCCGGGCGCTCGGTCACGTCGAGCGTCGGGATCATGGTTTGCACTGCATCAGTAGTCATATCAGTCGATTCCGCCCGTCAGGGTCGTCTGCTCAGCATAGTCGAGGTGTTTGACGAGCTGCGCGCGCAGCCGGGCACTTACCTCGGCAAATTCAATCGGTCCTGCGTGATCGCTCAGCTGGGTCATCGCCAGCCCGGCATAGCCGCAGGGATTAATCCGTCGAAACGGTTCCAGGTTCATATCCACGTTCAGGGCCAGGCCATGAAAGGAACAACCGTGGCGAATCCGCAAACCCAGAGAAGCGATTTTCGCTCCGTCGACGTAGACGCCGGGAGCATCCGGCTTGGCTGCGGCGGTCACGCCGTAGCTGGCCAGCAGTTCGATCAGGCACTGTTCCATGCGCGTGACGAGATCGCGTACGCCGAAACCCAGCTTGCGCACGTCCAGCAGCAGGTAGGCCACCAGCTGGCCGGGACCATGATAAGTCACCTGCCCGCCGCGATCGACCTGCACCACCGGGATATCTCCCGGCAGCAGCAAATGTTCAGCCTTGCCGGCCTGGCCCTGGGTGAACACCGGAGGGTGCTCGACCAGCCAGATTTCGTCGGCGGCATTGCTGCCGCGTTCGTTGGTGAAGCGTTGCATGGCATGCCAGACCGGCTCGTAAGCCATCTGGCCAAGTTCGCGAAAGCCCAGCGTGCCCGGCATCACAACACCATGTGCACGAAACCGGAAGCCCGCAGTTCGCTGTTGATGTTGTACAGCTGATCCTGATCGGTCGCGACGATGTGCAACTGGATGGTGGTGTATTTGCCATTGCTGCTTTGACGTTCGTCGATGCGCTCATCATTGATGGTCGCGTGTTTCTTGACGATGTCGATGATCTTGTCTTTGTTGCCGACGCCCGTGTCGCTGATCACCTTAATCGGATAATCAGTCTGGGGAAATTCGATCTTTGGCGCCTTTACTTCGGTATCGGTCATGGCGTAACGGCCTCTAGAGCGCAAGCAGTGGTAACGCACATGGCCCCGCACCGGATCGGGGCGGGGCCATGCAGGTCAACACAAATCAGTTGAACAAGCCGTAGAAGAATAGACGGATGCTATCCCACATGCGGCGGAAGATACCACCCTCCTCGACGCCATCCAGAGCGATCAGGTCAGCGCTGTGCACCACCTTGTCTTCCAGTTTGACTTCGACTTTACCGATCACGTCGCCCTTGGCGATTGGCGCGGTCAGTTGCGGGTTCATGGTCATGCTGGCAGCGAGCTTCTTCAGCTGGCCTTTTGGCAGGGTCATGGTCAGGTCTTCAGCCAGGCCGGCCTTGACTTGATTGGTGGTGCCTTTCCACACCGGGGCCTGAGCCAGTTCGGTGCCCTTCTGATAGAAGGTCTGGGTTTCGAAGAAGCGGAAACCATAAGTCAGCAGCTTCTGGGTCTCGGCGGCGCGAGCCACTTCGCTGTTGGTGCCGAACACTACGGCGATCAGACGCTGGCCGTCACGTACAGCCGAGGACACCATGCAGTAGCCGGCTTCGTCGGTGTGACCGGTTTTCAGACCGTCAACGGTCTTGTCGCGCCACAGCAACAGGTTGCGGTTAGGCTGCTTGATGCCGTTCCAGAAGAACTCTTTCTGCGAGTAGATCGCGTAGTGAGCCGGGTCTTCGTGGATGATCGCGCGAGCGAGGATCGCCATGTCGTGAGCCGACGAGTAGTGCTCAGGGTTTGGCAGACCGGTCGGGTTCATGAAGTGGGTATTGGTCATGCCCAGGTCGGTGACCGTCTTGTTCATCAGGTCGGCGAAGGCGTCTTCGCTGCCGGCGATGTGCTCGGACAGCGCCACGCTGGCGTCGTTGCCGGACTGGATGATGATGCCGTGCAGCAGGTCGCTGACGGTGACTTGCGAACCGACCTTGATGAACATCCGCGAACCGCCGGTGCGCCAGGCGTTTTCGCTGACGGTCACCGGATCGTTTTCACCGATCTGGCCGCGACGGATTTCCAGCGTAGCGATGTACGCGGTCATCAGTTTGGTCAGGCTGGCCGGTGGCAGACGCTGGTCGCCATTATTTTCGACCAGCACGTTGCCGCTGCTGGCATCCATCAGAACGTAGGCCTTGGCAGCCAGTTGTGGTGGCGACGGCATCATCTCGGCCGCGAAGGCGGCTGGCGAGAGGAGCAGCGGGACTAGCAGACACAGGCGTTTGGCAAAGGTGGTGATGTTCATCCGTCTCTCGAAATCGCTAATGGAAACTTGCCCGAAGGCAAAACTATTCAGACAGCCTTCTAACGGGCCATCGCGTGTTCAGTTGCTCACTCCAGTCACCCTTGCCGGGCTTTTGTTCTTCGACGAGCCAACAACCTGGTTCACCCCCCAATACCGCAAGTGAACCGTCAATCAAGTCTACGTATTACTCGCTGACCACACTTGGCGAACCAAGGTTGGCCAGGCGCACACTGTTCTGCACCTGGGCAATTTCACCCGGCGAACCGATCGGCCCCAGGCGTACCCGGTGCAGAGTCTGCTGATTGCGCACGATCGAGCTGATGAACACCGGAGCGCTCACCATCCCGCTGAGCTTCGACCTCAGGAGTTCTGCAGCGTCCGGGTTGGCGAACGCGCCCACCTGCAGATACTGGCCAGACGCTGGTGCAGAAGCGTTTTTTTTTGCATCAAGCTGAACCGGCACGACGGCCGCGGCGTGTTGCTGCGGCGGCGGGGTCCATTGCTCGACGGTACCGGCCGAAGCCGTGATGGTCGGCGCGCTAGTTTGCGCGACTTGCGGCTCGTTGAGCATCAGCGGCGCCGGACGGCCCTTGGCGGCCCACCACTGCTGCGGGTCGATGCCCTCGACCTTGACCCGCGCGGTGCCGATTTCGGCATAACCGAGCTTCTTGGCGGCGGCGTAGGACAAGTCGATGATCCGGTCCGAATAGAACGGCCCACGGTCGTTGACCCGCAGGATCACGCTCTTGTTGTTGTCCAGGTTGGTCACCCGAACGTAACTTGGCAGTGGCAGAGTCTTGTGCGCGGCACTCATGCCGTACAGGTCATACACTTCGCCGTTGGCGGTGTTCTGGCCATGAAACTTGGTGCCGTACCACGACGCAGTGCCCGAGGCGACGTAAGTCTTGGATTCCTGCAACGGGAAGTACGTCTTGCCCAGCACCGTGTACGGGTTGGCCTTGTACGGACCGGTGTGCAGGGTCGGCGTGGCATCAGGGATGCGCGACACATCGACGTCCCACCACGGCGCGCCGTCTTTGTGCGCGCGGTTGATGTCCAGGCCAGGCTGCGCCCGCACTGCAGTATTCGAGGTTTTCTGAGTCGGGGAACGGCTGGTCGAACAACTGGCGACCAGCACCGCCAACGCAGCGAATGCCACCAGCTTCAGGGGTTTATTGTTAGGCAATGCCCGCATTACTTGACGCCCCGTGCTTTTACCAGCTCTTCAGACAGTTGATGTACGGCCATGGCGTACATCACGCTGCGGTTATAACGCGTGATCGCGTAGAAATTCTTCAGGCCCATCCAGTATTCAGGGCCGTTGTCGCCTTCGAGGCGAAATGCAGTAACCGGCATATCATCGCGCAGCGCATCATGACTTGACCAGCCCAGCGCCCGCAACTCTCCGACGGTCTTCGTCGGTTCGATGCCGGTGGTCAGGCCTTCGTCGACCTGCTCGCCACGCACATCGGCCCGGCTGACCACCGGTTCCCCGGCCACCCAGCCATGGCGCTTGAAATAGCTGGCGACGCTACCGATCGCATCATCCGGGTTATTCCAGATATTGATATGACCGTCACCGTCGAAATCCACCGCATAGGCGCGGAAGCTGCTCGGCATGAATTGCGGCAATCCCATCGCCCCGGCGTACGAGCCTTTGAGGGTCAGGGGATCGACCTGCTCTTCACGCGCCAGCAGCAGGAACTCACGCAGTTCCTTGCGGAAAAATTCGGCACGGGGAGGATAGTCGAAACCGAGGGTGGACAAGGCATCGATCACCCGGAAATTACCGGTATTGCGTCCGAAAAAGGTCTCGACGCCGATGATCGACACGATGACCTGTGCCGGCACGCCGTATTCCTGTTCAGCGCGAGCCAGCGTCGCCTCGTGTTGACGCCAGAAGTCCACGCCCCGGGCAATGCGCGCGTCGGTGATGAACATCGGGCGGTATTCTTTCCACTGCTTGACCCGCTCGGCGGGCTTGGAGATCGCGTCAAGAATCGATTGCTTGCGCTCTGCCTCGCGGAACACCCCCATCAGCTGTTCACCGGCGAAACCATAGTCGCGGGTCATTTCACCCACGAATTCGGCCACCTGCGGCGAGCCTTCGTATTCGCCGGCCAGCGCTTCCTGCACGCTGCCCAGCAGGCCCATCAGGCCAACCAGCGGCGCGCATCGAGTCGCCCAGCCACGCATTACTTGCATTGAACTCTTCACCTTATTCAAACCTGTGCGATCCACTTGCGATGGGTATGGATCGACATCAAAACCCCAAACGCTGACAGCAGCGTCACCAGCGAAGTTCCTCCGTAGCTAATGAACGGCAACGGCACCCCCACGACCGGCAACAGGCCACTGACCATACCGATGTTGACGAAAACGTAAACAAAAAACGTCATGGTCAACGCACCGGCGAGCAATTTGCCGAACAGTGTCTGCGCCTGAGCGGTGATCACCAGCCCCCGGCCGATCAGCAATAAATAGATCAGCAACAGCACGCAGATGCCCACCAGACCGAACTCCTCGCCGAGTACGGCAATGATGAAGTCGGTGTGGCTTTCCGGCAGGAAGTCCAGGTGCGACTGGGTGCCGAGCAACCAGCCCTTGCCGAACACGCCACCGGAGCCGATGGCGGCTTTCGATTGAATGATGTTCCAGCCAGTGCCCAGTGGATCGCTTTCCGGGTCGAGGAAGGTCAGGATTCGCTGCTTCTGGTAGTCGTGCATGATGAAAAACCACATGGCGACGGCCACCGGTACGGCCGCCGCCAGCACGCTGAGAATCCAGCGCCAGCGCAACCCGCCCATGAACAGCACGAACGCCCCGCCGGCGAGAATCAGCAGCGACGTACCAAGGTCAGGCTGGCGCACGATCAGGACGAACGGCACGCCGATCAGCATCAGGCTGATCCCGACATGCTTGAGTTGTGGCGGCAACGTGCGCTTGGACAGGTACCAGGCGATGGTCGCCGGCATCAGGATCTTCATGAATTCCGACGGCTGGAAGCGGATCACCCCGGGAATGTTGATCCAGCGGGTCGCCCCCATGGCGTTGTGGCCCATGATGTCCACCACCATCAGCAGCACCACCCCGACCACATAACCGAGGGGCACCCAACGCGCCATGAACCGTGGCTCGAACTGGGCAATGACGATCATCGACACCAGGCCGATGCCGAACGATGTCGCCTGTTTGGCCAGCAGGTCCCAGCTCTTGCCGCTGGCCGAATACAGCACGAACAGGCTGCCGGCCGCGAGGATCAGCAACAGGATCAACAGCGGGCCGTCGATATGCAGTCTTTGCAGCAACGTCGCTCGGCGACGCATCACATCCTCACTGGAGAGCATGCGATCAAAATTATTCATCACGGGCCGTAGCCTCCGCACTGATTGGACTGGCGTATTCGGCCTTCAAGCGTCCGTCCTGATCGAGCAGCCAGGCGTCCATGACCTGACGCACCACGGGCGCAGCGACGCCGGAGCCGGACTCACCGTTCTCGACCATCACCGAGACGACGATTCGCGGATCATCGGCCGGGGCAAAACCGACGAACAAGGCGTGGTCGCGGTGGCGCTCCTGAACCTTGGAGCGGTCGTACTTCTCGCCCTGCTTGATTGCGACCACCTGAGCGGTACCCGATTTGCCGGCGATGCGGTATTGCGCGCCGATCGCCGCTTTGCGCGCGGTGCCACGGGCGCCGTGCATCACTTGCTGCATGCCGTGATTGACCTTGGTCCAGTCCGACGGGTCGCGCAGAACAATGTCCGGCATCGGGTTGGTGTCCACCGGTTTCACCCCTTCGAGGGATTTGGCCAGGTGTGGACGGTTCCACACACCTTTGTTGGCGACCAGCGCCGTGGCCTGGGCCAGTTGCAGCGGGGTCGATTGCATATAGCCCTGGCCGATCCCGAGAATCAGGGTTTCGCCGGGGAACCACGCCTGTTTGCGGGTCGCACGCTTCCATTCGCGGGACGGCATCAGGCCGGGGGATTCTTCGAACATGTCCAGCGAGACCTTCTGGCCGATGCCGAACTTGTTCATGTAGGACGACAACCGGTCAATCCCGAGCTTGTGCGCCAGGTCGTAGAAGTAGGTGTCGTTGGACCGCATGATCGCCGTATCGAGGTCGACGAAGCCGTCCCCGGTGCGGTTCCAGTTGCGGTATTTGTGGTCGTAGTTGGGCAGCATGTAGTAGCCCGGATCGAACACCCGGCTTGAGGCCGTCACCACACCGGAGTCGAGACCGGCAATCGCCACCGCCGGTTTGATCGTCGAACCCGGCGGGTACAGGCCGCGCAAGACACGGTTGAACAGCGGCCGGTCGATGGAATCGCGCAACTCGGCGTAAGCCTTGAAGCTGATGCCGGTGACGAACAGGTTCGGGTCGAAGCTCGGCTGGCTGACCATCGCCAGCACTTCGCCGGTGCGCGGATCGAGGGCCACCACGGCACCACGACGCCCGCCCAGCGCGGCCTCGGCCGCTTCCTGCAATTTGATGTCGAGGCTGAGGACAATGTCTTTGCCAGGAATCGGATCGGTGCGCTTGAGCACGCGCAAGACGCGGCCACGGGCGTTGGTCTCGACCTCTTCGTAACCCACCTGACCGTGCAATTCCGGCTCGTAGAAGCGTTCGATGCCGGTCTTGCCGATATGGTGCGTGCCGCTGTAGTTGACCGGATCGAGGGTCTTCAGCTCTTTCTCGTTGATCCGCCCCATGTACCCCACCGAATGCGCAAAGTGCGCACCCTGCGGATAGTGACGGACCAGTTGCGCGACCACTTCCACACCCGGCAGGCGGAACTGATTCACCGCGATCCGGGCAATCTGCTCTTCAGTCAGCTCGAACAGGATCGGCACCGGCTCGAACGGCCGGCGCCCCTGACGCATGCGTTTTTCGAAAATCACCCGGTCATCGGGCGTCAACTGCAGCACCTCGACGATCACGTCGAGCACTTGCTGCCAGTCGCCGGAACGCTCGCGGGTCATGCTCAGGCTGAAGCTGGGACGGTTGTCCGCCACCACCACACCGTTGCGGTCGAAAATCAGGCCACGGGTCGGCGGAATCGGCTGCACATGGACACGGTTGTTTTCCGACAGCGTCGAGTGGTACTCGTACTGGATCACCTGCAAGTAGTACAGCCGTGCAATCAATACGCAGATCAACAGCATGACCGCAACGGCCCCGAACACGACGCGGCTACGCACCAGGCGTGCGTCCTTTTCGTGGTCCTTGATGCGGATCGGCTGAGACATGAGGGCAGGCTTACTTGTGGTAAGGGTGACCGGACAGCACGGTCCAGGCACGGTACAACTGTTCGCCGATCAGAATCCGCACTAGCGGGTGCGGCAACGTCAGCGGCGACAACGACCAGCGCTGGTCCGCGCGGGCACAGACTTCCGGTGCCAGCCCTTCCGGGCCACCGACCATGAAATTGACCGTGCGCGAATCCAGCCGCCAACGGTCGAGTTCGACCGCCAGTTGCTCGGTGCTCCAGGGTTTACCGTGGACTTCCAGCGTGACAATCCGCTCGTTCTGCCCGACCTTGGCCAGCATGGCTTCGCCTTCCTGACGGATGAATCGGGCCACGTCGGCATTCTTGCCACGGGTATTGAGCGGAATTTCCACCAGTTCCAGCGCCAGCTCGGACGGAAGACGCTTGGCATATTCATGCCAGCCTTCTTCCACCCACTTGGGCATGCGTGAACCGACGGCGATCAGTCGCAGTCGCACAGCAATCCCTTAGAACTGGTCTTTGTTGAGCTTGGTGAAATGCTCGTGGGTGTTTTCCGGGCTGTGGTGCTTGGCGTCTGCCGCACGGCTTTGCTCGGCACCGGCCCACAGGCGCTCCAGGTCGTAGAACTGACGCGCCGAGGCGGTCATCATGTGCACGATGACCAGATCGAGGTCGAGCAGTACCCAGTCGCTGTCGCCCTTGCCTTCTTCGCCCAGCGGCTTGGCGCCCTGCTTTTTGACTTCTTCACGGACCTTGTCCAGCATCGCGTTGATCTGGCGATTGGACGTACCGGTGGCGATGATCATGTAGTCGGTGATGCTCTGCTTGTCGCGAACATCGATAACCTGGATGTCCTGCGCCTTGACGTCTTCCAGAGCGGCTACAGCGATCTTGACCAGCTCGTCACCCTTGAGCGGCTCGTTGGTGTTGACCGCTTCTGGCAGCGGAGCGCTCTTGAACGTGCCTTTGCGCTTAACTTTGGTTTGGTCTTTGTCAGTCATATAAAACTCGTTTTGCTCATATATTCGGCGGCTTGGCGACACGTGGATTCGTATCCGTGAAGCACGCCTTGTTCAGTTCGACGCACGGTACAGACCGTGCGCATCGATGTAGGCCAGGACCGCGTCGGGCACCAGGAAACGTACCGACTTACCGCTGGCCAGCAGTTGACGGATCTGGGTGGCGGAAACCGCGAGCGGTGTCTGCCAGACGAATGCAATCTGTCCACTCGGCCCTTTGAGGGCCAGCGGGTCGCTCACCGAACGCGCTGCCAGCAGGTTGCGCAAGGCATCCGGCGGTTCGCTGTCGGCGTCCGGGCGCTGTAGCACCAGGATATGGCAATGCTGGAGCAACTCTTCCCAGCGGTGCCAAGTGGGCAGGCCGCAAAATGCGTCCCAGCCCAAAAGCAGAAAAACCTGGGTCTCGGCGGGCATTTCGGCGCGCATCAACTCCAGGGTATCAATAGTGTAGGACGGCTTGTCCCGCTGCAATTCGCGGGCGTCCACCACCAGCGGCGGCACTCCGGCCACCGCGCACTCGACCATCGCCAGCCGATCCTGCGCCGACACCTGCGGGGTATCGCGATGCGGCGGCCGCGCGCTGGGCGTCAAGCGCAGCTCGTCGAGCGCCAGCGCTTCGGCGACTTCCAGCCCGCCGCGCAAATGACCGATGTGCACCGGGTCGAACGTGCCGCCGAGGACGCCGATGCGTCGCGGGCGAGACTCGCTGCCGGTTTGCGGCGCTGTCAGGTCGAGGTCGGTCAAGTCAGACCGTCGCCTGGCCGCGCAACTGGCCATCACCGACCACGATGTACTTCTCGCAGGTCAGTCCTTCAAGGCCCACCGGGCCGCGGGCGTGCAGCTTATCAGTAGAAATGCCGATCTCGGCACCCAATCCGTATTCAAATCCATCGGCGAAGCACGTCGGGGTGTTGATCATCACCGACGCCGAGTCGACTTCCGCCACGAACCGGCGGGTGTCGGCGAGGTTTTCGCTGACAATCGAGTCGGTGTGATGGGAGCCGTAATGGTTGATGTGTTCGATGGCCTGAGCCAGGCCGTCGACCACGCGGATCGACAGGATCGGCGCCAGGTATTCGGTGCTCCAGTCGTCTTCGCTGGCCGGCACGGCGTCGATGAATGCCCGGGTGCGCTCGCAGCCACGCAGTTCGACGCCTTTTTCGCGGAACTGCGCCGCCATCGACGGCAGGAAATCCTTTGCAACCGTTTGATCGACCAGCAACGTCTCCATCGCCCCGCAAATCCCGTAGCGATAGGTCTTGGCGTTGAACGCGATGCGCTGGGCTTTCGCCAGGTCGGCGTGCTGGCTGACGTAAACGTGGCAGATGCCGTCCAGGTGCTTGATCACCGGCACGCGCGCATCGCGGCTGATGCGCTCGATCAGACCACGGCCACCACGCGGCACGATCACGTCGACGTACTCGGGCATGGTGATCATTGCGCCAACCGCAGCACGGTCGGTGGTTTCGACCACTTGCACCACCGCTGCCGGCAGTTCGGCCTCGGCCAGACCGCGCTGGATGCACGCGGCGATCGCCCGATTGGAATGAATCGCTTCAGAACCACCGCGCAGGATGGTCGCGTTGCCCGACTTCAGGCACAGGCTCGCGGCATCAATGGTCACGTTGGGACGGGATTCGTAGATGATCCCGATCACGCCCAGCGGCACGCGCATCTTGCCGACCTGAATGCCCGACGGACGGAAGCTCATGTCACGGATCGCGCCGACCGGGTCCGGCAGCGCAGCGACCTGACGCAAGCCGACGATCATGCCGTCGATGCGCGCCGGAGTCAGTTCCAGGCGTTCCAGCAATGCCGGCTCCAGACCATTGGCGCGACCGGCGGCCAGATCCTGCTCATTGGCTGCAGCCAGCTCGGCACGAGCGGCGTCCAAAGCATTGGCAGCAGCCTGCAAGGCGCGGTTTTTCTGCGCAGTGCTGGCACGGCCGATGACCCGGGAGGCTTCGCGGGCGGCGCGACCCAATCGGGTCATGTAGTCAAGAACGGACTCAGTCATGGTCTGCTGGGGTCTTGGCAAAGAGGAAAGCGGCAGATTATAGCTGTCGCGTCCCGGGACTAACAGCGGTGACGGGCGGATGGTCGAAATGAACGGCGAATCGCCGACGTTAAGCCGTAGTTAAGCCGCGCATTGTTATCATTACGACCTCTTCAGCCTGGATAAACCTTGCCTGCCATGTCCAACCTGACCGCTCGCAACCGCGCCGACAGCCTGCCGCAGGGGCTCCCGGACGCTTTTTTCGACCGAGACGCCCAAGTGCTGGCAAAGGATCTGCTCGGCAAAGTCATCCGTCATCGTGTCGGCAGTCTGTGGCTGAGTGCGCGGATTATCGAAACCGAAGCGTATTACTGCGCGGAAAAAGGCAGTCACGCGTCCCTCGGTTACACAGAAAAGCGTAAGGCTTTGTTTCTGGATGGCGGCCACATCTATATGTATTACGCCCGTGGCGGCGACTCACTGAATTTCAGCGCGCAAGGGCCGGGCAATGCCGTGCTGATCAAATCGGCGTATCCGTGGGTCGATGACATCAGCGGGCAGTCGAGCCTGGCGCAGATGCTGCTGAACAATCCGGATGCACAGGGTCGCCCGCGCCCGTCACAAAAGCTCTGCGCCGGGCAGACATTGCTGTGCAAGGCTCTTGGCCTGAAGGTACCGGTGTGGGACGCCAGGCGTTTCGATCATGAAATGCTCCTGGTGGAAGACACCGGACCGACACCGACCCACATCATTCAGACGACGCGACTGGGTATCCCCCATGGCCGCGACGAACACCTGATGTACCGCTTCGTCGACGCCAGCTATGCGCAATGGTGCACACGGAACCCGCTGCGCCGGGGCCAGGTCGAAGGGCGCGACTATTTCCTGCTGTCGGGGTCAGAAGCAGGTCTGAACTAAAAGGAATTCCATGCGGGAGCGAGCCTGTTCGCGAAAGCAGAGGGTCAGCCAAAAGAGATTCAACTGACACACCCTCTTCGCGAGCAGGCTCACTCCCCCAGCGAGCCGATTGAATATTTGATGGAGTTTTTTGTATGGGCCCATGGCTCGAAAGCGTGACCGGTTGGCTGGCGGCCAATCCCCAGTGGCTGGCCGCAGCGGTGTTCGTCGTGGCCCTTGTCGAATGCCTGGCGATCGCCGGACTGATCGTCCCTGGCACGGTGTTACTGTTTGCTGTCGCCGTACTGGCCGGCAGCGGCGCGCTGTCGTTGAGCGAAACCCTGTTGCTGGGTTTTCTCGGCGGGATTCTCGGCGATGCAATCTCGTACTTCCTTGGCCGGCATTTCCACCAGAACATCCGACGCCTGCCGGGGCTGCGCCACCACCCGGAATGGATGGCCGGGGCGGAAACCTATTTCCAGCGCTACGGTATCGCCAGCCTGTTGGTTGGCCGCTTTATCGGTCCGTTGCGGCCGATGCTGCCAATGGTGGCCGGCATGTGCGATATGCCGTTCCCGCGTTTTGCCGCCGTCAGCCTGCTGGCCGCCGCCGGGTGGAGCCTGGTTTACCTGCTGCCGGGCTGGGCCACCGGTGCGGCCATCCGCTTGCCGCTGCCCGAAGGCTTCTGGCTGGAAGCGGGCATTGTCGCCGCCAGCATCGCGGTCATGGTGGGCCTCAGTGTGAACAGCAGTCTGCGCCGTCACCGCCGGGCAACCCTCTGGATCAGCAGCATGAGCCTGCTGATTCTGATCGGCCTGTTCATCGGCTATCCCTATCTGAATGCGCTCGATCAAGGGGTGATGACCCTGGTGCAGGAGCATCGTCAGCCGATGCTGGATGAAATCGCGGTGACGCTCACCCTCATCGGCGAATTCCGCAACATGCTGATGTTCAGCACCCTGCTGACCGTGCTGCTGTTGCTGTGCCGGCAATGGCGACATGCGCTGTTCGCCGGCGGCACGTTGCTCTGCACCGCTCTGGCCAACACCGCGACCAAGCTATTCTTCGCCCGTGTACGCCCGGAGGTGCTGACTGACCCGATCACCAGCTACAGCATGCCCAGCGGGCATGCCTCCGGCTCGTTTGCATTGTTTCTGACTCTGGCCGTCCTTGCCGGACGTGGACAACCGCCCCGCCTGCGCCTGACCTGGCTGCTACTCGGCTGCATTCCTGCGCTGGCGATTGCCCTTTCACGGGTTTATCTGGGTGCGCACTGGCCGACGGACATTCTCGCTGGCGCGATGCTGGCGACCTGCGTGTGTGCGGCAAGTCTGTGGCTGAGCCAGCGCAAGGCTCCTCTCGGTGCGATGCCGTACAAAATCTGGTGGCTGATCATTCCGGCACTGGTGCTGCTGTTCAGCTTCTTCGTCCTGCGCCATTTGCCGCATACGATGTTGCGTTACGCCTACTGATAGCCCCTCTCTCGCCACTCTCTGCGAATTGACGCCGGGAGTGGCGCCGCACTCCCCCCGCCCCGTTCTGAAAGCTGCTCTTGATTGACTCAAGTGAGTGGCTGCCTGCGCACTAAACAAAAAACCAAGTTACATATTTATATTAAACATCTTCACAACCAACACTTCACCAGTGCAAAAATCCATTAAATTAAAAAGCATGACGCTGACTCCACCCCGAAGAAAAATTACTTGAACAGAACAGCAACTGAACACATTAACCATTAATAAATTTAAACACCTATTAATAATGAGCATTCCATGAGCCCTAAAATACCGCGCAAACAGTCGACTTCAACTTCGCAAAGTACAGAGACAACAACACCAATAGCGCATCGCTCCGACAATCCGCCAGGCACTTCGATCCCTCTTGCATCAAGGCCCTTTGGCACGCCAGACACGACAAACCCGTTTCGGCCCCGTCATCCAGAGCAGAGTGTGAGTCACGCCCTGCCGCCGACGGTTGAAGTGACTGCGCTCCCCAACCGGAACGCCGGCCAGGCAACGGCCAACAGTCCGGTGGACCGATACTGGAGCGCCACACCTCTCCTGCGCGGCATGCAAGCTGCTGACGGCGAGGGTTTTCGCTACGTGGTCGGACGCAAATTCGTCGATGTCGAGCATGACGGTGAGGTGCACACCGCGCACGCCGGCCTGGATGAAACCCTCGGGGTTTATCGGCTGAAAATGCTCACCGAACGAACACCTTCCGGCCCGATCCTCTACAAAAATCCCGAAGAACCTACCTGGCGCCTGACCGAGCAACGCCAGTCACCCCTGAAACGTCCCGCAGACACTGCCAGCGAAATGGCTCAGGCCTCTGGTTTGCCACCAAAACAGTTCAAGCCGACGAAGTCCGAAAACCCCGTCACCGATCTGCTGCAAAACGCCCTGAGTCAGTTGCATCCGACCTTGAGTGCGGATCAACGCAAGAAGTGGTTGCAGTCTTACAACCTGTTGCCCAGTCAGTTGTCTCGCCTGCAACAAGACTTGCGTGCAGAACTGAAAATCCCGCAGTGGGCCGAATCACACAAACGCCTGGTTGAAGACCCTGGCAGTCCGCAGCGTCTCGACGCCCTCGCCCGCGACATGGTCAATGAACTGAACCTGAAACGCGGCGCCCGACACCCCTGGTATGACCCCGAAACCAGCATGACCGATGCCGTGCGCGAGGCACTCCTGGCGAAAGCAGGTTATCGGCGTAACAAGAACAATTGCCTGTACCGCACCGATGTCCCGGCAATGTTCAGAGGCGATGATCGCACGCCCTTCGAGATCGCCAGAGACGACACCATGCTGCCTCGCTACCGCCACAGCCCCGGCGCCTCGACCGAAAAACCGATCAGCTCCACGTTCAGTCTCAAGGAGGGCATCGGTTACGCCAGTGCGCCCGATCCCGAATACCTGCTCTACAACAGCCAGACGAACAAACACCCGGGCAAACTGAAATCCGACGCCAGCGACAGTGATTCCGACAGCAGTGAATCTGCTGAGTGGTCGGATGATCCCGATAGCCCGGTCGCCTGGGATCATGACCGCGATTACATTGCGACCCGGACAAAACAGACGGTCATGTTTCTTTACGTACTGGATACCCGAGGTCTGGAGGTCGTGCCGCACGAAGAGAATCATCTGTTCAACTCGAAGGTTGAGGACACTGCCAGTTGGTTTCCCGATGACGAGTACGAAGGTCTGGTGTCTGTCACCACCAAGGGTATCGAAGCAGAGCGGGTCTGGTTGTTGAACACGGAAATGACGAAAGCGGCCAAGGTCAAAGACATTGATCAGGCGGCGGGAGACCGTGCGGATTTCATAGAAGAATCGACCCACTTCGGCACGTCCAATAAAAACCAGTATGACGCGTTGATCGACAAGGTCGAGGCCTTGGGTGATCCAATACTTCGGCTTTCAGGCAATAAAAATGAATTTGCCGATGACATCGTCTGGCCCGAATTTTAAACAACTCGATACTGAGGGCAGACTTAATGACGACCACCCTATGACATACGACCACAGCAGAACTAACATTTTATTTAAATATCAAGAAACCAACTAACTGCACCGCTCAACTTTCAATCTTTATATTCACACTACAATTTTTCCCAACGGAATACCGATTCCAACACCGGTGTCCGACCACGCCTGTTTTTAAAGGATTAAATAATGGCGAAACTTATTACAGCATCAGTGGAACCCACCCTCGATGCAGTCATTCACATCACGCCGATCAGCACTTCGGCCAACCACCATGCGCCGGTCTCGCGACAGGTTGAAATCGTCCCCAGCGCACCACCGCTGACACCGCCGCCCGCCCGCCCTGTGCAGAACCCTGCGCCTCTTGCACTCAAGACGCTCGACAAACGCCTGGGGCCGCTGCGCATCGGCGAGTTCACGATCAGCCGCGTGGAACTGCAAGCCATGGGCGCGACAGTGAATGGCGAACACATCAGTGGCGCCAATGCCCACCTGGAGGCCGCCGACAAAACCTTTCTCGATGCGCTGGGTTTCGATCCGGCTCAGGTCGAATCGCGCATCAAATCCACGGACAACCCCGACAGCAGCAAAGTCGCCACCCTGTTTTTCGAGATTGCCTGCAAACGCTCACCCACTGCCGCACCGCTGTTCATTGCCTCCACGCCTCTTGCGCCTGGCAACCCGATGGCGCGCTTCGACAAACTGCTGGGCTCGGCACAAAAAATCGACATCCATCGCGTCGATTCCCTTGAGCACATGCCGGGCTGGGTCAACCGCAGCAAAAGTTATTTGCAAAGCGGTGCCGGCGTCGGCCTGCAGGCCTACGGCATCTACAGCGGCCTGATCGGGATTGCCGAGGCGATCAAGGTCGGCGATCTCGGCGAAGCCGCGTTCAATGCCGGCGGCATCAGCAGTGAAATCGGTTCGTTGATCATTGAGCGGGGCTTGAGCAAGGGTGGCGAAGCGATGTTCCAAAGTGGCGCGACGGTGTTCAACCGGTTTCCCGCCACCAGCATCGGCAAGACCCTGAGTCGCGGCGCGGGCCTGTTTGCCAGTGCTATCACGCTGCCCTTCGACATCATTGGTGCGGTCAAGGCTTTTAACGCGGCGGCGGGCACGACAGGCAAGGCAGCGCAGGATCACTACGTCAGCGGCGGACTCAGCGTGGCCGGTGCGGGAATCAGCATCGCCCTGGGCCTGGCGGCGCTCGCCGGTTTTGGCAGCGTTGCCGGCCCCCTTGGCCTGGCCGCGGCAGCCGTGCTGGTACTGGGTGCGGAAATCTACCGCGCCGCGCGGGTTGTCGATGACATTGATGACTACATCGAACTGGGTTTCCATGAGCGTCTGCGTTCAGGCTGGTTTGCCTTCACCCATCAAGAGCTGGATCAGGACGTGATGGACCGGTTCAGGATCGCCAAGGCCACCGGCGACCACCGCCAGCAACAGCAGGCCTCGGCCACCGCCCTGTTGCAGGGTGCCTATAAAAACTATATCGAACACGTGGTGAACGGCAGCTTCAATGTCCAGTTACGCCCGATCAACGTATGGCGCCACCAGTGGGACGCGAGCGCCGGCGAACAACCGTTCAAAGTCGAGAACGAGCCGGTGGTGGTTTCCAGCGATGACCACATTGATGCGCGCGACGGTTTGCCACCCGACCTCGAGCGCGTCGTCAGCGGTGAGGCCGGCGACGGGAAAGGCGTGTTGTGGCGCCTGGATGACGGTTACGACCGGGTGGTCGGGGTGAAAAACAAACCCAACTACTTTACCTATCGCACCGACGCCAAAAACCTGACCGGTGGTGACAAGGACGACACCTTCCTCTTCGAGGTCGCCGAGACCGAGTTCGACAGAGCGGTGCGGCCAGCACGCACGAGCATCCTCGATGGCAGTGCAGGCACCGACCTGCTGGCGTTCGAAGGGGCACGGCCCAGGCGTGAAACGCGCTTTGTCGGCCATGACGTCCACTTGCCCAGCGGAGAGGTCGCACTGCGCAGTGGCGACCCGCAAATCGCCGATATCAGCGTGGCGCAGATCAAGGACATCGAGAACATCTCGACCCTGCGGCAGGGTTCGAGCAAGGTGACAGGCGATGATCGCGCCAATGTCATCGTTGCCAATGGCTACGACACCGTGACCGCCGGAGCAGGCGACGACAAGTTGGTCATTCGCGGTGCGCAGGTCAACGTCGACGGCGGCGCGGGGACCGATCGCTACTACATCGCCGAGACGTCCATCGAGGCGACGATTGTCGAAAACGGTCAACAGATCAGTCACATCGAACTCGGCTGGCCAGCAGAGAACATTCAACAATGGCGAATTGTCGGCACCTCGCTGGTCATCACTTCACGACGGGGCGCAGACGGCGAGCTGCCGGAGCACACCCTGACCATCGAGAACGTCTACAGAACGCTCAATGGTCAACGTCAGGTGATCAACAACCTGCTGCTTTTCATCACGTCTGATGGTTACGAGCTATTGCCGGTCCTGCCGGCGCTGCTGCAGGACCTGTTACCCCACACGACTGAAGTCATCGTGACCGTCAACGGCAGCCGCCCGCCGGCCCCCTGCATCATCAACGGCGGTGCTCTACATCCCAAGGCTGCGCAACCGCAACATTACTTCATGTCGCGCAACAACCGCAGAGTCGACTTCAGCGTGCCACACGGCACGGCCAGAACGTCCAGCGTCATTCACCTCGACTACAACAGTACCGAGTTGCTTGGCCTCGGCATCACTTACAGCGTTGACAGCAACAAGGGCGTATCGGGGTTTTCCTACCTCACCTACAGCGCTTTCACGATCCGGCTGCAACTGCTAGCAAAAGCTGTTTTTCTATCGAATGTGGTGGGCGAGCGATCCGACAATAAAACCGACGTCGGTGGTGGACGCATGGCCGCCGGCATCGAAACCCGGCATGACGTAGTGCTGGTGTTCAAGGATGGCGAATCGTATCGCCTCGTGCCGCCAGCCCTTTCCTATATCGCTGATTCCGCAACCCCCGGTTACCAGTCACGGCCAGCACCGGAGTGCCTGAAACCGCGGCATGGCCGCTATCTGTTCAACCGTCCACAGGTGACTGAACGCCATCTGCTGCCCGTGCATCCCGGCAAGGTCGACATCAATTCAACGCAGCATAAGGGCAAGTACGCCCTACAGGGTCAAAGCTCGATCTACGACGTCTATCCGTCGAGCAACGCGATCATCAGCCTGTCGACCCCCGGCGCTCAGGCCAGGACCGCCAACGCGTCGACCTGGACGTTCTACAGCACACGGATGACCGAAACGGTCACCCGCAGCGATATCCGCCTCAGTGGCAATGAACTGCATGTCGCCAGCGTGTTGATCGAATTGCCCGACATCGACGAAGAAACCCCCGTGGAGTCCATCAGTGTGGCGACGTCATCCGGGAACATTTATGAAGTGTCGCTGCTGTTCGAAGTGTTGCAGCTCTACGTCATCGAAGCCCGGGGCTATGCCACGCTGGCGGCGCTGCTGGAGGACATCCGGCAACACCGGGAACGCCACGAACTGGCTTCGCAGGTGTTCGTCTTGAACATCGGCTCCACCGCCGAAAAAAGCGGTCATATCTATTACAACGCGAGCAAGGACTACTGGGGCATCGACAGCGACTTGAGCTATCGGATCAAACCGCAAGACCTGGTGATAAACCGCGCACTGATCGCCTGATGCGCAGCTCAGGCGAATAACTCACCTTGCAACTCATCCAGCAGTGCCTGAATGGCATCCAGGCGCTGTTGCGGATCATCCAGTTGCAGCAGGTCGATCTTGTCTTCTTCGGCAAAGGGCAACAGGTAGGCCAACTGATTGGCCAGTGACTGCTGACCAGGCGCGTCGGTGCCCATGTTCAGCGCCTCGACCATCGGATGCTCGGCCAGGGCCTTGAGCAGCGCCACCAGGTCGGCGTCTTCTTCCTGCAAGGGTTGCTCCGGCTCGTCGTCCAGCCACTCGACGTCAGCGAGAATCAATTGGTCGCGCTGCACTTCGGTGCGCAGCACATGGAAGCGGCGCCCGCCCTGCACGCGAATCCCCAACAGCCCGTTGTCCTGCTGCTGGAAATCGGTGATCAGCGCTTCGCAGCCGACCAGCGCAAAACCCTGCGGCGCGAGGCCGACTTCGCTACCGTCGAGGATGCACACCACGCCGAAGCCGCCGCCCTGTTTCATGCAACGACCGATCATGTCCAGGTAGCGCGCCTCGAAGATCTGCAAGTCGAGATTGCAACCGGGAAACAGCACTGTGTTCAGCGGAAAAAGCGGCAGGCTCATAGACATTTCCTTAGACCACCATCGACACCGCCAACGGCAGGAACACCGCCGTGGCCACGCCCATCAGACTCATTGCCAGCGCCGCGAAGGCGCCGCACTCATCACTTTCCTGCAACGCCACCGAGGTGCCGACGGCGTGGGCTGTCATGCCCAACGCCATGCCGCGCGCCTCGGGGCTGTGTACGCCAAGGCGGGTCAACAGTGCCGGGCCGAAGATCGCGCCGATCACCCCGGTGATCAGCACGAACACCGCCGCCAGCGCCGCGACGCCACCGATCTGCTCGGCCACCAGCATGGCAATCGGCGAGGTCACCGACTTCGGCGCCATGGTCATCAGGATCATGTGCTCGGCGCCGAACCACCAGCCGAGCAACACGCCCATGCCCGTCGCGACCACACCACCTATCACCAGCGTAGTAAAAATCGGCCAGAACAATTGGCGGATGCGTTTGAGGTTGAGATACAGCGGCACCGCCAGCGCCACTGTCGCCGGGCCCAGCAGAATGCTGAGGATCTCGGTGCTCTTGCGGTACTCGGCGTAAGTCAGGCCGCAGCTGACCAGCACCCCAATCACCAACAGCATGGAGACCAGCACCGGTTGCAGAAAGATCCAGCGGGTTTTCTCGAACGCCGCCAGCACCAGTTGATAAGCACCGAGGGTGATGCCGATGCCGAACAGCGGATGGTGAATCACCGACGCCCAGGCGCCGTGCCAGTCGAAGAGCATCAGGATTCCTCCGATGGCGCTACATGACGCCGGACCAGACGCTGCATCAAGACCCCGGCGAAGGCCATCGACAGAATCAGCGAGACCACCAGTGCGCCGACAATCGCCCAGAAATCCGCGGCAATTGCCGAGGCGTACACCATCACACCCACGGCTGGCGGCACCAGCAGCAAGGGCAGATAGCGCAACAGACTGCCGGCCGCGAGGTTCAACGGCTCGCCGACTTCCCCGCGAACGATCAGGAACACCAGCAGCAACAGCAGGCCGATGATCGGCCCCGGCAGCACCGGCAACAGCAAGTGATTGAGCGCCGTGCCGAGCAATTGAAACAGCACCAGCAGGGTCAGGCCACGTAACAACATCTGACATCTCCGACAAAAAGCGCCGAGCATTATAAGCACGCCTGCGCTATGGATCGGCATTCGCCAAAAGCATGGTCGGTTGACCGGAGCAAATCGCCATGATGATCTACAGTGGTTCGCAGGGCGGTCAAATCCCCCACCTGAAAAACTATAAAACCGATGAACCCAAGGAGAGTCTCAATGCCCTATGTTCCCGTTGCAGAGCTCAAAGATTATGTCGGCAAGGAACTCGGACGTTCCGAATGGCTCACTATCGATCAGGAACGCATCAACCTGTTCGCCGAAGCCACCGGTGATTATCAGTTCATTCACGTCGACCCGGTCAAAGCCGCGCAAACGCCATTTGGCAGCACCATTGCCCACGGTTTCCTGTCGTTGTCGCTAATCCCCAAATTGATGGAAGACATCCTGATCCTGCCGCAAGGCGTGAAGATGGTGGTCAACTACGGTCTGGACAGCGTGCGCTTCATCCAGCCGGTGAAAGTCAATTCGAAAGTCCGTCTGAAGGTCGATCTGGGCGAAGTGACCGAGAAAAAACCCGGCCAGTGGCTGCTCAAGGCCACCGCGACACTGGAGATAGAAGGCTCGGACAAACCGGCCTATATCGCCGAGCCACTGTCGCTCTGCTTCGTCTGATGGTTCTGGATGCGAAGCAGCGCACGCTGTTTCGCGTCAACACTGTTTTACCGGCTGCAATAGGTCACACAGCTGCGGCATACTCGGTCGCCTAATTGCCCGGATCCCGCTATGCGCTCACTCGCGACTCTTGCCCCCCTTGCCTTGACTCTGTTGCTGGCCGCTTGCGGCGACGGCGAATCGCTGTTGCCGCCGGATGCGCGTCTGCCGGACGGCGGGCGCTATCGCGGTGAGCTGGTCAATGGCTTGCTGCAAGGTCAAGGCCGCGTCGACTATCCCAACGGCAGTTGGTACGCCGGGCAGTTCGACAAGGGCCAGTGGCATGGCCAGGGCGAATGGCACGGCAGCAATGGCGAGGTTTATCGCGGTCAGTTCCAGCAGGGATTATTCGATGGCCAGGGCAGCCTGACCACCAATGCCAGCAGCTACACCGGCGGTTTCAAACAGGGCCGGCGCGACGGCGAAGGTACGCTGAAAGAAAACGCCATGACCTACCGTGGCGAGTTCAAGGCCGATCAATATTCGGGGCTCGGCCGCCTGGAAATGGACGACGGCAGTTCCTATCAAGGCCAGTTCGCCCACGGCAAGCCCAACGGCGAAGGCCAGCGCGGCGATGCCAGCGGCAATTCGTTCAGTGGCCACTTCGTCAATGGTCAGCTGGAGGGCAATGGCACCTTCAACAGTGCCGACGGCGACATCTATGTCGGCGGCTTCAAGAACAATCAACTGCACGGCAAAGGTCGTTACGAAAACGCTGACGGCGATGTCTGGCTCGGCCAGTTCAAGGAAGGCGCGCTGACCGGCAAGGGCGAACTGATCGGTGCCGACGGCAGCCACTACATCGGCACGTTCAGCGACTGGCGCTTCAGCGGTCAGGGGCGCTTGAACCTGTCCGACGGCAGTTTCTACATCGGCGGCTTCGACAACGACAGCTATGCGGGACGCGGCACCCTGGTGCTCACCGATGGCACCGTGATGAGCGGCACCTGGATCAACGGCCAGCGCGTGCGCGATGCCGATGGCAAGTTGCTGCCCGATACCCTTGAACTCGGCTTGCTCGCCCAGGGACGTCTGCTCGATGACGCGCTGGCCGCCATCCCCGCTTCGACCCCAGCGGTCGAGCTGTACACGTTGACCCTCGGCGGCGATGGCAAGCAAAGCGTGTTTCTGCGCGAATCAGACTACGTGGCCAACATGCTCAACACACGTTTCGGCGCCTACGGCCAGATCCGCCTGGTCAACCACCGCGACCATCTCGGCGACCGACCGATGGCCACCCGCGAGAACCTGCGCCGCGCCGCGCAGACACTGGCCGAACGCAGCGGCCCGGAAGACTTGCTGTTCATCTACCTGACCAGCCACGGCACCGCCGAGCATGAACTGGTGCTCGACCAGCCGCGCATGGAGCTGGCCGACCTGCCCGCCGACGAACTCGCCGCCGTGCTGGCACCGCTGAAAAACCGCGACAAGATCATCGTGATCTCGTCGTGTTACTCCGGCGGTTTCATTCCCGCCCTCAAGGACGAACACACGCTGATCATGACCGCGTCGCGCGCCGACCGGGTGTCCTTCGGCTGCTCGGAAGAAGCCAACTTCACCTACTTCGGCGACGCGCTGTTCGCCCAGGCGCTGAACCAGACCGACGATCTGGAGCAAGCCTTCAAACTCGCCAGGGCCACCGTCGCCGAGCGCGAACTGGCGGACAATTTCGAAGCCTCGGAGCCGCAGATCTGGGCGCCGAAAGCCGTGCTGTCACACTGGCAACTGCTGCGCAAACAGCAGGCAAGAAAAGCATTGCAAAGTGCTGCGTTGAACGACGGAGCTACAAAGAGCAACTAAGCTGAACAGTATCAAGGGAGAGACACCATGTACTTGACGCCTCAGCACGTATTGCTTGCCGGAGCCACCGGTTTGACCGGTGAACATCTACTCGACCGTTTGCTCAACGAGCCAACGATTTCACGTGTGCTCGCCCCTTCCCGTCGACCCTTGGCCGAACATCCGCACCTGGAAAACCCGGTGGGCGATCCGCAGGCGTTTCTGCCGCAACTCAGTGGCCGCGTCGATATCGCCTATTGCTGCCTCGGCACCACCATCAAACAGGCCGGCTCTGAAGCAGCGTTTCGCGCGGTAGATCTGGACATGGTCGTGGCCTTCGCCAAACGCGCGCGGGAGATGGGTGCGCGGCATCTGATCGTGATCAGCGCGATTGGCGCGGATCCGAAATCGTCGGTGTTCTATAACCGGGTCAAAGGTGAAATGGAGCAGGCGTTGCGTGCGCAAGACTGGCCGCAACTGACCATTTGCCGGCCATCGCTGTTATTGGGTGATCGCGCCGAACCGCGTCTGGGCGAACAACTCGCCGCGCCGTTTTCCAAACTGATTCCAGGCAAATACCGCGGCATCGAAGCCTGCCAGCTGGCCCGGGCGATGTGGCGCCTGGCGCTGGAAGAGCAGGATGGGGTGCGGGTGATCGAGTCGGATGAGCTACGCAAATTGGGCAAATAACCTGAAATCGCTATCGCCAGCAGGCTGGCGATGGAGTGCGCCGCACTCCCCTACAACCCGCCAGTCGCCTGAAAACTCACGCCGATCACGGTGAGCAACGACAACGGTAACAACAACGTATCGAGCAACGCACTCGCCGGCAGGTCCACCCCCGGATAACTCGGCGCCTCAGCGCCGAAGCGATCCATCGCACAACACCCGCCATTCAGCGCGTACAAATCCAGGCGCGTGCCGGAATACACCACCGGCGCCCCCGGCTTGGCCGCATCCAGCGTGCGCACAGTGGCGCACCCGGCCAGTTGCAGCGCCAGCACAATTGCCAGCAGCTTATTCATCGCTGCTCAGATGATGCTCGCCCCAGCGCGGCAGCATGTCCTGCGGAATGCCCAACAGATTGAGAATCCGTGCGACGACGAAATCGATCAGGTCGTCGATGGTCTGCGGCTGGTGGTAGAAGCCCGGCGACGCAGGAAGAATGGTTACGCCCATGTTCGACAGCTTGAGCATGTGCTCCAGATGAATGCTCGAATACGGCGCCTCGCGCGGCACCAGAATCAACTGGCGACGCTCTTTCAATGTGACATCGGCAGCGCGCTCGATCAGGTTGTTGCAGGCGCCCGTGGCAATCGCCGACAGCGTACCGGTGGAACACGGCACCACCACCATCGCCGCCGGTGCGCCAGAGCCCGAGGCCACCGGCGACATCCAGTCTTCCTTGCCATACACGCGAATCTGCCCGGCAGCCGCGCCGGTATATTCGGTGAGGAACGCCTGCATCATCTGCGGCTTGGGCGGCAGCGTGACATCGGTCTCGGTGGCCATCACCAGTTGCGCGGCCTTGGAGATCAGGAAGTGCACCTCGCGATCTTCGCGCACCAGGCAATCGAGCAGGCGCAAACCGTACTGCGCGCCAGAGGCGCCGGTCATGGCCAGCGTGATGCGTTCCGGGCCGCCATCCTGGGAAAGAGTGTTCATTTCAGCGCCTCGGCGAGTTTGCCGTGCAGGCCGCCGAAGCCGCCGTTGCTCATGATCACCACGTGAGTGCCGGGCTGGGCCTGGCTCTTCACACGTTCGATGATGCCTTCGAGGGAATCGCTGACAATCGACGGCACCGTGCACAGTGCGGCGGTGCCCGCCAGATCCCAACCCAGGTTGGCCGGGGCGTACCAGATCACCTGATCGGCATCGACCACGCTGTCAGGCAGACCGTCACGGTGCGCGCCGAGCTTCATCGAGTTGGAGCGCGGCTCGATGATCGCGATCAGCGGTGCGTCGCCGATGCGCTTGCGCAGACCGTCGAGGGTGGTGGCGATGGCGGTTGGGTGGTGGGCGAAATCGTCATAGATGGTGATGCCACGCACCTCGGCGACTTTCTCCATGCGGCGTTTGACGTTCTTGAACGCGCTCAACCCGGCGATGCCCATTGATGGAACCACGCCAACGTGCCGTGCCGCCGCCAACGCGGCCAAGGCATTGGCGACGTTGTGCTGACCGGTCAGCTCCCATTCGACCGTGCCCTGAGGCACGCCTTCGAACATCACTTCAAACGCCGAACCGTCTTCGCTGAGCAGTTTGACCTGCCACTGACCGCCGGCGCCGGTGGTCTGCACCGGCGTCCAGCAACCCATTTCGATCACGCGCTGCAAGGCCGGTTCGGTGGTCGGGTGGATGACCAGGCCTTCGCTCGGAATGGTTCGCACCAAATGGTGGAACTGCCGCTCGATCGCCGCAAGATCCGGGAAGATGTCCGCGTGATCGAACTCAAGGTTATTGAGGATCGCGGTGCGCGGGCGGTAGTGGACGAATTTCGAACGTTTGTCGAAGAAGGCGCTGTCGTACTCGTCGGCCTCGATCACGAAGAACGGCGTACCGCCCAGGCGGGCCGACACCGAGAAGTTTTGCGGCACGCCGCCAATCAGGAAGCCCGGACTCATGCCGGCATGTTCCAGGACCCAAGCGAGCATGCTGCTGGTGGTGGTCTTGCCGTGCGTACCGGCCACCGCCAGCACCCAACGGCCTTGCAGCACGTGATCGGCCAGCCACTGCGGACCGGAGACGTACGGCAGGCCTTTGTTCAGCACATATTCCACCGCCGGGTTGCCGCGGGACATGGCGTTGCCGATCACCACCAGATCCGGTGCCGGATCGAGTTGGGCCGGGTCATAGCCTTGCGTCAGTTGAATGCCTTGCGCTTCAAGCTGCGTGCTCATCGGCGGATAGACGTTGGCATCGGAGCCGGTCACGTGATGGCCCAGCTCTTTGGCCAGCACTGCCATCGAGCCCATGAAAGTCCCGCAGATACCCAGAATATGAATGTGCATAGTCGACCTCGTAAAACATGGCCGCAGGTTAGCGTAGGGAGGGGGAAATCGCACTCTTTAGGTGAGGAGCGGGGCTGGTTGGCCTGGCATTTGGGCTCGACTGAAGATTGTCCCCCCTCACCCCAGCCCTCTCCCGAGGGAGAGGGAGCCGATCTACGTGGCGTGCAAAGATTGAGCTCGGCTCGATAATTCAGGTCGGCGTAGATCGCCAAAACACCCCGATCAGTCCCCTCTCCCGAGGAGAAGGAACCGATCTACGTGGCATTCAAAGATTAAGTTCGGCTCGATAGTTCAGGTCGGCATAGATCGCCAAAACACCCCGACCAGCCCCCTCTCCCGAGGAGAAGGAGCCGATCTACGTGGCGTTCAAAGATTGAGTTCGCCTCGATAGTTCAGGTCGGCGTAGATCGCCAAAACACCCCGACCAGCCCCCTCTCCCGAGAAAAAGGAGCCGATTTACATTGCGTTCAAAGATTGAGTTCGCCTCGATAGTTCAGGTCGGCATAGATCGCCAAAACACACCGGCCAGTCCCCTCTCCCGAGAAAAAGGGCGCCGATTTACGTGGCGTTCAAAGATTGAGTTCGGCTCGATAATTCAGGTCGGCATAGATCGCCAAAACACCCCGATCAGCCCCCTCTCCCGAGGAAGAGGGAGCCGATCTACGTGGCGTTCAAAGATTGAGTTCGGCTCGATAGCTCAGGTCGGCATAGATCGCCAAAACACCCCGACCAGTCCCCTCCCCCGAGGAAGAGGTAGCCGATCTACGTAGCGTTCAAAGATTGAGTTCGGCTCGATAATTCAGGTCGGCGCAGATCGCCAAAACACCCCGACCAGCCCCCTCTCCGGAGGAAGAGGGAGCCGATCTACGTGGCGTTCAAAGATTGGGCTCGGCTCGATAATTCAGGTCGGCGCAGATCGCCAAAACACCCCGATCAGTCCCCTCTCCCTCCGGGAGAGGGTTAGGGTGAGGGGCTTTTAACTGACCCGCCGCTCAATCCCATGCTTACGCAGCTTTCTGTAAAGCGTATTGCGGCTAACGCCCAGTTGCTCGGCGGTGCGAGTCATGTGCCACCGCGTTTGTTCAAGAGCTGCGAGCAAGGCTAACCGCTCGGCGTCTTCCAGTGGATGCTCACCCGACTCGGCTGGCGAAATCGCTGGCCGCCCCTGCCGAATCACCACCGGCAAATCCTCCAGCCCGATACGCCCTTCATCACACAACGCCGCCAGCGTGCGCAGCACATTGCGCAACTGGCGCACGTTGCCCGGCCAGTTGAACGCCAGTAACGCTTGGCGCGCCGGTTCGTCGATCAGGATCGTTTCGCCGCCCGCCTCTTCGGCCAGCAGGAAATCCAGCAACTGCGATTTATCGCTGCGCACGCGCAACGCCGGCAGCGCGACTTCGAGGCCGTTGAGCCGGTAATACAAGTCTTCGCGGAAGCTGCCGTCTTCGACCCGCTCCAGCAGATTGCGGTGCGTGGCGCTGATGATCCGCACGTTGACCGCTTCCGGTTCACCACCGATCGGCACCACTTGCCGGTCTTCCAGCACCCGCAACAAACGCGTCTGCAAGGCCAGCGGCATGTCGCCGATCTCATCGAGAAACAGCGTGCCGCCGTCGGCCTGCTGCAACTTGCCGCGCATGCCATCCTTGCGCGCGCCGGTGAAACTGCCGCCGCGATAGCCGAACAGTTCGCTCTCGATCAGGCTCTCGGGAATCGCCGCGCAGTTGAGGGCGACGAAGGCTTTGCCGGCGCGCTGACTGGCCTGATGCACAGCCTTGGCGAAGGCTTCCTTGCCGGAGCCGGTTTCACCATTGATCAGCAACGGCACGTCGCGCTCGAACACCCGCAGCGCCTTGCGGAAATCGGCTTGCAGCGCCGCGTCACCGAGGCAAATACCCGCCAGGGGTTGAACATTGACCACGACCGGGGCCGGGGTGATCGGCAGCGGTTTGCGCGATTCGCCACGCAGCAAGGCAAACAGATACCGCCCATCGCGAGTGCGCAGCGGCCAACTGGCGCTGGCATTGGCGCTGGCGCGACCCAGCAGTTCATCCAGCGAACAATCGAAAAACGCTTCCACCGGTTTGCCCAGCAGACCACCGCGAATATGCCCCAGCAGGTTCAGCGCACTCTGGTTGACCGCACTGATCCGCCCTTCCCCGTCAAACGCCAGCAGACCTTCGCTGAACAGTCCTACGGATTCGGCCTGCAAGTGAAAGCGCAGCAACCATTGGTTATCGAAACAGCGCAGGAAATAGCAGCTCTCGATCATCTTCGCTGACAGGTTGACCAGTGCCATGGTGTGGAACTGGCTCTGCCGCGAGACATCGTGGCGCGCCGAGGACACGTCGAGCACCGCCAGCAATTCGCCGTGTGGGTCGAATACCGGGCTCGCCGAGCAGGTGAGGCCGGTGTGGCGGCCGCGGAAGTGTTCGTCCTGGTGAATGGTCAGCGCCTGGCGCTCGACCAGGCAGGTGCCGATGCCGTTGGTGCCTTCGCAGGCTTCGCTCCAGTCGGCGCCAAGCCAGAGGCCGGCGCGTTCGAAAATCTTGCGTTCGGCAGGCGCAGTGACGCAGTTGAGGATCACCCCGCGCGCGTCGGTCAGCAGCACCGCGTGGCCGGCGCCGGACAGTTGTTGATGCAGGCTGCTCATTTCATTGCCGGCAATCTGCAACACCTGCTGCAGACGCTCGCGACTTTCGAGGACCCGGCCGTGTTCAAGCACGGTGGGCGCCATGGCCAGGGCCGGGTCGAGGTGATAGTCCTCAAGACAACGCAGCCACGAGCGGGCAATCGACGGGTCGGCACCGGGCCCGTGCAGGTGCGGTTTGCCCTGGGTCACGGTGAGCACCTGTTGGGCATGGCGACTCAAATGGTTGTCGTGCATTTCTTATTATTCTCCCCGAGATCAGTGCCGCCTGTTTATTGGCTGGCATCTGGGCGATTTGCAGTCAGCATCCTCCAGCCATCGGCGCATTGCAATGCTGGCGAGACTGCTCGGTCACCGGCTGTGCCAAAAGCGGTACACACTGTCACCCCCTCTGTACCGAAACCATCACAGGCACCGCCCGCCCGTCCGACATAAAACACGCAAGGCCTTGATTTGCCTGACCTGCACGGCAGTGGCCCGGCCTTTGCTCTACGCTTATAGCAAGCGCACTTGCGCGTTTCTCTAATAAGTACAAAGCCAAGGAGAACATCATCATGCGTTACGCTCACCCCGGTACTGAAGGCGCCAAAGTCTCGTTCAAGAGCAAGTACGGTAACTACATCGGCGGCGAGTTTGTCGCGCCTGTCAAAGGTCAGTACTTCACCAATACCTCGCCAGTGAATGGCCAACCGATTGCCGAATTCCCTCGCTCCACTGCCGAAGACATCGACAAGGCACTGGACGCCGCCCACGCCGCTGCCGATGCGTGGGGCGCGACCTCCGTGCAGGCGCGCTCGCTGATCCTGCTGAAAATCGCCGACCGCATCGAACAGAACCTCGAGCTGCTGGCGATCACCGAAACCTGGGACAACGGCAAAGCCATCCGCGAAACCCTCAACGCCGATATCCCGCTGGCCGCCGACCATTTCCGCTACTTCGCCGGGTGCCTGCGCGCTCAGGAAGGCAGCGCTGCCGAAATCGACGGCAACACCGTGGCCTATCACATCCATGAACCGCTGGGCGTAGTCGGCCAGATCATCCCGTGGAACTTCCCGCTGCTGATGGCCGCGTGGAAACTCGCCCCGGCACTCGCCGCCGGCAACTGCGTGGTGCTCAAGCCTGCCGAGCAAACCCCGCTGGGCATCTGCGTGCTGATGGAGCTGATCGGTGATCTGCTGCCACCGGGCGTGCTCAACGTGGTGCAGGGTTTCGGCAAAGAAGCCGGCGAAGCCCTGGCCACCAGCAAACGCATCGCCAAGATCGCCTTCACCGGCTCGACCCCGGTCGGCTCGCACATCATGAAGTGCGCAGCCGAGAACATCATTCCGTCCACCGTGGAACTGGGTGGCAAGTCGCCGAACATCTTCTTCGAAGACATCATGCAGGCCGAGCCGAGCTTCATCGAGAAAGCGGCCGAAGGTCTGGTGCTGGCGTTCTTCAACCAGGGCGAGGTGTGCACCTGCCCGTCGCGCGCACTGGTGCAGGAGTCGATCTACGACGAATTCATGCAAGCGGTGATGAAGAAAGTCAGCCAGATCAAGCGTGGCGACCCGCTGGACACCGACACCATGGTCGGCGCGCAGGCTTCCGAGCAGCAGTTCGACAAGATCCTGTCGTACCTGGAAATCGCCAAGGGTGAAGGCGCCGAGTTGCTGACCGGCGGCAAGGTGGAAAAACTCGAGGGCAGTCTGGCGACCGGCTATTACATCCAGCCGACCCTGCTCAAGGGCACCAACAAGATGCGCGTGTTCCAGGAAGAAATCTTCGGCCCGGTGGTGAGCATCACCACCTTCAAGGACGAAGCCGAAGCCCTGGCGATTGCCAACGACACCGAGTTCGGCCTCGGCGCCGGCCTGTGGACCCGCGACATCAACCGCGCCTACCGCATGGGCCGGGCGATCAAGGCCGGTCGCGTGTGGACCAACTGCTACCACCTGTACCCGGCGCACGCCGCGTTCGGCGGGTACAAGAAGTCCGGCGTCGGTCGTGAAACCCACAAGATGATGCTCGATCACTATCAGCAGACCAAAAACCTGCTGGTGAGCTACGACATCAATCCGCTGGGCTTCTTCTAAAAACCCGGGGCAACACTGATGTTTCAGTGTTGCCCTCCAAATAGCTATCGCTGGCAAGCCAGCTCCCACAGGGATCTCTGCAGATCTCGATAATGGGTACACCACAGAAACCTGTGGGAGCTGGCTTGCCAGCGATGGCGTCCTCAATGACACAACACAAGGCCTGGCCGCTCTGGCACGGCCCTTGCGTACCCGTCATTCAGGTTTTGCACGAAAACGGCCGCTGCGTGAACAGCATCCATCCACCCAACCACCGCACCCGAAAGTCCAACAGATCAAACAATAAAAAACAGAGAGGACTTATGACTTCCACCACACAGCTCAAACCCACACTCGGCACCCTGCATCTGTGGGGCATTGCCGTCGGCCTGGTGATTTCCGGCGAATACTTCGGCTGGAGTTACGGCTGGGGCACCGCCGGCACCCTCGGATTTCTGGTCACGGCGCTGATGGTCGCGACCATGTACACCTGCTTCATCTTCAGTTTCACCGAACTGACCACCGCGATTCCCCACGCCGGTGGGCCGTTTGCCTACAGCCGTCGGGCATTCGGCGAGAAAGGCGGGTTGATCGCCGGCATCGCCACCCTGATCGAGTTCGTCTTTGCACCACCGGCCATTGCCATGGCCATTGGCGCCTACCTCAATGTGCAATACCCGGAGCTTGACCCGAAGATCGCCGCCGTCGGCGCGTACTTTGTGTTCATGACCCTGAACATCCTCGGCGTCAGCATCGCTGCAACCTTTGAACTGGTGGTCACCGTGCTGGCCGTCGCCGAGTTGCTGGTGTTCATGGGCGTAGTCGCGCCGGGCTTCAGCTTCAGCAACTTCGTACTCAACGGCTGGTCGGGTTCCAACGAGTTCACCCTGGGCTCGATCCCCGGGATCTTCGCGGCGATCCCGTTCGCGATCTGGTTTTTCCTCGCCATCGAAGGTGCGGCTATGGCGGCCGAGGAAGCCAAGGACCCAAAACGCACAATTCCCAAGGCTTACGTCAGCGGCATTCTGACCCTGGTGTTCCTCGCCATCGGTGTGATGGTGATGGCCGGCGGTGTCGGCGACTGGCGCCAGCTGTCGAACATCAACGATCCGCTGCCACAGGCGATGAAAGCGGTGGTCGGCAACAATTCCTCGTGGATGCACATGCTGGTATGGATCGGCCTGTTCGGCCTGGTGGCGAGTTTCCACGGGATCATCCTTGGCTACTCGCGACAGTTCTTCGCCCTCGCCCGCGCCGGTTACCTGCCGAAAAGCCTGGCCAAGCTGTCGCGCTTTCAGACCCCGCACCGGGCAATTCTGGCCGGCGGCGTGATCGGCATTGCAGCGATCTACAGCGATGGCCTGGTCAATCTGCAGGGCATGACCCTGACCGCCGCGATGATCACCATGTCGGTGTTCGGCGCGATCGTGATGTACATCATCAGCATGCTCAGCCTGTTCAAACTGCGCAAAACCGAACCGAACCTGGAACGCACCTTCCGCGCCCCGGGCTATCCGGTAGTGCCGGCGATTGCGCTGTTCCTGGCCGTGGTGTGCCTGGTGGCGATGGCGTGGTTCAACACGCTGATCGGCTGTGTGTTCCTGGGCTTCATGGCCGCTGGCTATCTGTACTTCCAACTGACCGCCAAGCAACGCGCCGAAGCCCCGGCAGACGCTATGCTCGAAGGTATCTAGTTGCACCGGCACCGGGCTCGTCGCCCGGTGCCCGCTTTATAGAAGTGCACACAATACCTGCAGGCCTTCGCCTGCTCGCGATGGCATCAGCGCGGTATGACTGTTGCACCGAGTTGCCTGCATCGCGAACAGGCGAAGGCCTACACAAAAGCAGATTGCAGTAATTACTGGAGGACACCGCACCATGGCCGCATTTGCCCATTCCGTCGGCGCCCAGACCTATCGCTTCGACAGCCTCAAGGACGTCATGGCCAAGGCCAGCCCGGCGCGCTCCGGGGATTTCCTGGCCGGCGTCGCCGCGCTCAATGACGGCGAACGCGTGGCCGCGCAAATGGCGCTGGCCGACATCCCGCTCACGCATTTCCTGCAGGAAGCACTGATCCCCTACGAGTCCGATGAAGTCACCCGGCTGATCATCGACACCCACGACAAGCAAGCCTTCGCGATGGTCAGCCACCTCACCGTCGGCGGTTTTCGCGACTGGCTGCTCAGCGATGCCGCCGACGAAACCAGCCTGCGCAGTCTTGCCCCCGGCCTGACCCCGGAAATGGTCGCCGCCGTGTCGAAGATCATGCGCGTGCAGGATCTGGTGCTGGTAGCGCAGAAGATCCGCGTGGTCACCCGATTTCGCGGCACCCTTGGCCTGCGCGGGCGCCTGTCGACCCGCCTGCAACCCAACCATCCGACCGACGAGCCATCCGGCATCGCCGCGAGCATTCTCGACGGCCTGCTGTACGGCAACGGCGACGCGATGATCGGCATCAACCCGGCCACCGACAGCATCGCCTCGATCTGCGCGATGCTGGAAATGCTCGACGCGATCATCCAGCGCTACGACATCCCGACCCAGGCTTGCGTGCTGACCCACGTCACCACCTCGATCGAGGCGATCAACCGTGGCGTGCCGCTGGATCTGGTGTTCCAGTCAATCGCCGGCACCGAAGCGGCCAATGCCAGTTTCGGCATCAACCTCAACGTCTTGCAGGAAGGTTATGACGCGGGGCTGAGCCTCAATCGCGGCACTCTCGGGCAGAACCTGATGTATTTCGAGACCGGTCAGGGCAGCGCGCTGTCGGCCAACGCCCATCACGGTGTCGATCAGCAGACCTGCGAAACCCGGGCCTACGCCGTGGCGCGGCATTTCAAGCCGTTTCTGGTGAACACCGTGGTCGGCTTCATCGGCCCGGAATACCTCTACAACGGCAAACAAATCATCCGCGCCGGCCTCGAAGACCACTTCTGCGGCAAGTTGCTCGGCGTGCCGATGGGCTGCGACATCTGCTACACCAACCATGCCGAAGCCGACCAGGATGACATGGACACCCTGCTGACGTTGCTCGGTGTAGCCGGGATCAACTTCATCATGGGCATCCCCGGCTCCGACGACATCATGCTCAACTACCAGACCACTTCGTTTCACGACGCGCTCTACGCGCGCCAGACCCTGGGCCTGAAACCGGCGCCGGAGTTCGAGCAATGGCTGGCGAACATGGGCATCTTCACCCAGGCGGACGGCAAGGTCCGCTTTGGCAACAACCTGCCGCCGGCCTTCCGCCAGGCGCTGGCGCAACTGGGATGAGTGTTATGGAAAAACCGCCTGTCGACCCGCAAAACCCCTGGCTGGAACTGCGCCGCCTGACCCCGGCGCGTATCGCCCTCGGCCGCACCGGCACCAGCCTGCCGACCAGCGCCCAACTGGATTTCCAGTTCGCCCACGCCCAGGCGCGGGATGCGGTGCATCTGCCGTTCGATCATCCCGGGCTGAGCGCGCAACTGAGCGAACGCGGGCGCGAGAGCCTGTTGCTGCATAGCGCGGCAACGGATCGCAACAGCTACCTGCAACGCCCGGATCTGGGGCGCAAGCTCAGCGAAGACTCGGCGCAACGCCTGCGTGACCATGCGCAAGCGCATCCGGGCGGCGTCGATCTGGTGATTGTGGTGGCGGACGGTCTGTCGGCGCTGGCGGTACATCGGCATACCCTGCCATTTCTGACGCGACTGGAGGAGCAGATGAGCGCCGACGGCTGGTCGGCAGCCCCCGTGGTGCTGGTGGAACAGGGTCGGGTTGCCGTTGGTGATGAAATCGGCCAGTTGCTCGGGGCAAAAATGGTCGTGATGCTGATCGGAGAGCGTCCCGGCCTCAGTTCACCGGACAGCCTGGGGTTATATTTCACCTACAATCCAAAGGTCGGGCTGACCGATGCCTACCGTAACTGCATTTCCAACGTACGGCTGGAAGGCTTGAGTTACGGCATGGCGGCGCATCGCTTGCTGTATCTGATGCGCGAGGCCTGTCGGCGACAACTGTCGGGCGTGAACCTGAAGGACGAAGCACAGGTGCAGACGCTGGAGTCGGACACAGGTGCGGACATGAAGGGAAATTTCCTACTGAGCCCGCCCATAACCTGAACCGTTTCCGCATTGCCTTTCTGCGCTGCTTTCAGGCAGGATCGCTGCACGGCCGCAGGGTTTCCCATCGCCGTCAGAGCAGTTGAAGACAGCCACTTGAAGACGAGACCTATCATGCGGATTATTCAAGCGACCCTCGAACATCTGGATTTGTTGACCCCGTTGTTCGTCAAATATCGCGAGTTCTACGGTTCCCTGCCTTACCCGGATTCCTCCCGGGCGTTCCTCGAAAAGCGTCTGCGCCGCAAGGAGTCGGTGATTTACCTGGCCCTGGCCGACGATGATGACAAGAAGCTGATGGGCTTCTGCCAGCTCTATCCGAGTTTCTCTTCGCTGTCGCTCAAGCGCGTGTGGATCCTTAACGACATCTATGTCGCCGAAGATGCCCGCCGCCAGCTAGTGGCCGACAACCTGATCCGCACCGCAAAGAAAATGGCCAAGGAAACCCAGGCCGTGCGCATGCGTGTCTCCACCAGCAGCAACAACGAAGTGGCGCAGAAAACCTACGAATCCATCGGATTCAAGGAAGACACCGAGTTCAAGAACTACGTGTTGCCGATCAGCGACGAGCTCTAGGGCTCAGACGCTCACGTTGATCGAAGGCATGTTGTGGCGAGGGAGCCTGCTCCCTCCGGGCTGCCAAGCAGCCCTGTCTCAGTCAACTCAACGTGTCGGGCAAATCAAAGCCCGGGAGTGCTGCTCCCCCAGCGGGCGCAAGCTCCCTCGCCACAATCCATGCCTGCCTGACAATTGTTCACACCCCGACATCCCCCGCTACAAAACCAACGCGCTTTTCACCTCTCAGACCGTATAATCCCGAGCTTTCCGGCTTGTAAGAAAAACTACACCCCGCTGTAGGCTTACACCCAAATCATCCGCACAGGCCTGCAGAGTCGGGCCATCACCACAGGTGCCCCATGGATTTCAACCCGCTCGACCTTATCCTGCATCTCGACGTCTACCTCGATTTGCTGGTGACCAACTACGGGCCGTGGATCTACGCGATTCTGTTTGCCGTGATCTTCTGTGAAACCGGTCTGGTGGTCACGCCGTTCCTGCCGGGCGACTCGCTGTTGTTCATCGCCGGTGCCGTCGCGGCGGGCGGTGGCATGGATCCGGTCCTGCTGGGCGGCCTGCTGATGCTGGCGGCGATTCTGGGCGACAGCACCAACTACGTGATTGGACGAACGGCCGGCGAGAAGCTGTTCAGCAACCCGAACTCGAAAATCTTCCGCCGCGACTACTTGAAACAAACCCACGACTTCTATGACAAGCACGGCGGCAAGACCGTGACCCTGGCGCGTTTCCTGCCGATCATCCGCACGTTCGCGCCGTTCGTCGCCGGCGTGGGGAAAATGCCCTACCCGCGTTTCTTCGGCTTCAGTGTATTCGGCACCATCCTCTGGGTGGGCGGTCTGGTGACCCTGGGCTACTTCTTCGGCAACGTACCGTTCATCAAGAAGAACCTGTCGCTGCTGGTCGTGGGCATCATCCTGCTGTCGCTGATACCGATGATCATCGGTGTCGTACGCAGCCGTTTCGGCGGTGCCAAAGCCGAAATCCGCTGAGCCATGTGGTCACTGAGCGCCTGGCGACGCCGGCGCATTCTGGCCAGGCACCCGATTGCCGACGAGCTATGGCAACGGGTGCGCCAGCATCTGAGCTTTCTGGACGGTATCAGCGCCGCCGAAGATCAGTGGCTGCGTGAAGCCTGCGTGTTATTCCTCGAAGACAAACACCTGAGCGCCCTGCCCGGCGTCGAATTGCATCAGGAACAACGCCTGCTGCTCGCCGCCCAGGCACAATTGCCGCTGCTGCATCTCGGTGACTTGAACTGGTATCAGGGATTTCACGAGATCGTTCTGTATCCCGACGACTTCCTCAGCCCGCAACGTCATCGCGATGCCAGCGGCGTCGAGCATGAGTGGGATGGCGAACACAGCGGCGAAGCCTGGCAACAGGGGCCGATCATCCTGGCCTGGCCCGGGGTGATGGCCAGTGGTGGCTGGGAAGGCTACAACCTGGTGATCCATGAACTGGCGCACAAGCTCGACATGCTCAATGGCGACGCCAACGGCCTGCCGCCGCTGCACGCCGACATGCGCGTCAGCGATTGGGCCGAGGTCATGCAACACGCCTACGACGATCTCAACCGCCAGCTCGACCACGATCCTGACACCGAAACCGCCATCGACCCGTACGCCGCCGAAAACCCCGCCGAGTTCTTCGCGGTCACCAGCGAATACTTCTTCAGTGCCCCGGATCTGCTTCATGAGGCTTATCCACAGGTCTACTTGCAACTGAAGCTTTTCTACCGGCAGGATCCGTTGAGCCGGTTGCGGCAACTTCAGGCCACAGACCCGGTCTATCAGGCGCACGACTAAGGTCTGAACGACTTTCGGTACATGGCGTCGCCGGCAGAATATGCCTATAATCGCCGCCACTTTTTGGTCAATCCGGCCAAGTGTTTTTGGTCAACTACGGGGGCAACGCCCAATGAGCTATAGCAAGATTCCGGCTGGCAAAGACCTGCCAAACGACATCTACGTCGCGATCGAGATCCCGGCCAACCACGCGCCGATCAAATACGAAATCGACAAAGACAGCGATTGCCTGTTCGTTGACCGTTTCATGGCCACCCCAATGTTCTACCCGGCCAACTACGGTTTCATCCCGAACACCCTGGCTGACGACGGTGACCCCCTCGACGTGCTGGTTGTGACCCCTTACCCGGTTGCACCAGGCTCGGTGATCCGCGCGCGTCCAGTCGGCGTCCTGAACATGACCGACGACGGCGGCGGCGATGCCAAAGTCATCGCAGTCCCACACGACAAGCTGTCCCAGCTGTACGTCGATGTGAAGGAATACACCGACCTGCCGCCACTGCTGATCCAGCAGATCGAGCACTTCTTCGCGAACTACAAAGATCTCGAAAAAGGCAAATGGGTCAAGATCGAAGGCTGGGCTGGCGCTGACGCCGCTCGCGACGCGATCACCAAGTCGGTTGCTGCCTACAAAGGCTAAGCACCTGCACCCTGCGTGATGCTTGACGAAAACCCCGGTTGATCCGGGGTTTTTTGTAAGCGAAAAGTATCCATTTAAACGTTTCGTTTAAATCCCGAGCAGCACGGTTTTAACTTGTTTAATTTCCCACATTAACGTCTTACATCCCGTCGCAAAATTCAGCCCGTTTTTGAACGACCGGTTTATTCAAACCGCTCTGGCACGGCCGTAGACTCCGTGTTTATGAGAAAGAACACTAGCGGTCCACGATTCAAGGCACTCCTGGAAGCAGCGAACATCACCACCACGGGATTCGCAAAGTTCTGGGGCACGGAAGCCCAAAATGTCCACAACTGGTACACCCGGGGCGTCCCGGCGTATCGCATGGAAGAAGTCTCACGCCTGCTGTCCGTCAACAGCGAATGGCTCAAAACCGGCGAAGGCCCCAAGGAGTCGCCTGGCCTGACGCCGCCCGCCAGCAACGGCGACACCTTCGATGCCCACGCCATCCGCGGCGTCTACACGGTCGTCGACCCCAATGACATCGACCTGACCTTCTTCAAGGAAACCCCGCTCACCAACGGTTCCGGCAAAACCCACGTAATCCAGGACCCGGACCAGACCATCCGCCTGCTGCGTGCGCACCTCGACAACCTGGACATCCGTCACGCGGACGCCATCTGCGCGCACATGATCGGCAACAGCATGGCCGACCGCATCGAAGACGGCTCCGTCGTCGCCATCGACCGCGGTCTGACCCAAGTGGTTGACGGCGAGATCTACGCCATCGAACACGACGGCATGCTGCGCATCAAATACCTGCACCGCATGCCCGGCAACGGCCTGCGCCTGCGCAGCCACAACAGCGCCGAATACCCGGACGAAGTCTTCCACCCCGCACAGATCGAAGAGCAACGGATTCACATACTGGGCTGGGTGTTCTGGTGGTCGACCCTGAGCAAACGCCGGCCGGTGGTGCCGTTTCTCTGATCTCACTGCCTGCAAAGCCCACTGTAGGAGTGAGCCTGCTCGCGATGAGGCCCTGATAATCGGTACAAATCTCGAATTTGTTCGACTGCGGTCGCTCTAACCCGCACTTCAGGCTGGGAATCCCAAGCAAAACTCAGTATCCTGCGCCCCACATTTGCGCATCGACCCGCTCCCGCGGCCCAGATGACGCCTGACGCGGCAGACCAACGTCTGACCAAGTCCCACAGCCGGACGCAGATCCGGGTGTACGTTTTGAAGGCTGGCACGGTTTACCAAAAATAAGCCAAGCCAGTCCCCGAGAAGCCGGCCACAAGCCGGCTTTTTAATGCCTGCAGGAAAGTACTCCGGCCAGCATCCGCATGCGCAAGCGCCGAGAAACGACACCTTACGCTTTCAAGACTTCAACGCTCGCTCTCCAAGGCGTCCTCAGTGAGCGTTAATTTATACTCGCTCCAGTCTGTAAAAAACCTCCAGCACAAGATGCGCACGTGTCCGTTCCAACCTACGACCAATTCATCGAACCGATTCTGCGTTTTCTCGTTACTAAACCCGAGGGAGCTATCGCTCGGGATGCCCACGAAACAGCGGCCAAAACGCTGCAACTGACCGAATCCCAGCGAGATGAACTGATCGCCAGTGGCCAGGCCACCGACAAAAACCGATCAGGGTGGGCACACGATCGACTCAAACGTGCCGGCCTTTCGAGCAGTGCCAAAGGTGGCTACGAGGCACCGCGACTGAGTATGAAGGGAATAAATGAGCCGCAGGATTATTGATCGAGCAAATTTCGGAAACGACCTACAGCCAACCTGCTTGCGTTAGTAATAGAGTAATTAGCCAATCAAAGGAGGGTTGCACATGGCTAATCACGGATACATGTCGATTACTGGAAAAAAGCAAGGTTTGATCTCGTCGGGCTGTTCTATCCCGGACTCTATCGAAAACAAATGTCAGCTTGGTCACTTTGATGAAATCATGGTACTGGCTTACTCCCATAACATGGTTGCCGGTAGCGATGGAACGGTAACAGGCGGTCGCGGGCAGCACATGCCCATTGTTATCACAAAAAACATTGATAAATTTTCGCCACTCATTGCCAGCGCATTGCATGACGGTGAGGAAGTCGAATGCGTCGCTGATCTTTATCGAACGTCTCCAATAGGGAGTCAGGAAAAATACTTTACAGTACGACTGTCCGGGGCACAGATTGCGCACATGAACATTCAAGTTCCCCATGCCATCCATATGTCAGACGGTCAACCCCACGAAATCGTCGCTATCCGTTATCGCGCTATTACCTGGTCGCATGTTCAGACTGGCACCAGTTCACACAGTACGTGGACTAACGCAGTATGAGTGACCAACAGTGCGATATTCACGATGTTACGAAAGCAGCCTCGGATCTGATGTCCTTAGGCTGTACGGCTAGCGGTACATACCTGTCTGATAGCTTGGCTCAGGTGCAATTCAGCTCATTTATTGCCAACTACGTAAATGAAATAATCCGGGATGTTAACGAGGGCATAATTACTGCGTGGGATGGGGTTCAGGAGCTGAGGGCAGAGTATGACGGGCTAATACATACGACATGGTTTTATGCAAGAAACGGAATTGGAGTGGCGGCAGGTGTTATGCAGGTTGAGGTTGGAGTGGCTATTTCAGCCTCTTCTGGCGGTCTAGCCGTGATACCTGGCACGCTTATAGCGGGACATGGTGTAAACAATATATATGAAGGCATAGGGAACATACACAATGGACCTGAGGACGAAAGTATAACCGGGCCAACCAGGGCCGCCTACCAAGCAATTTTTAGAGGTGAGCATAGAGGCAATATGGCCTACTACACTACAGACTTTCTTTTATCCGGTTTCGGCTTGTTGCGCTCAGTGAGAAAATCCGAAACCACACAGCTATTTGTGCGCGACTCAATCAACTATGAAAAAGCACACAGACAAACGAGTAGCCTGGCGATGTTTTTCGAAGGGCTCATCGATGCACTAACAATTGACTCACTACACTCGGAATACTTAAAAAAGACTCAAGACAACAACCAGAACTAGTTCTATATAATGCTCCGAAGCCTTTTACCATATACATAAAATCCAATACAAGCCACGACAATATAAACAGCAATATACAATACATTTAGATGACTGACTGCAACTTGCATTATCTCAGTCACAACCCAAACTGCGATTCCCGTGACAGGAATTGAGCACCCAAGAACCAAAAAAATCAGAGCCAAATAGTAGCGAAGGCTTTCAACTTTCATAAGTTAACTTCCTTTTAAAATGCTCTATATAACCGGTTAGTTTCTGTGAGTGCCAGATACCGTGACGCTACGTACCACTTTTCCGGATTCTGACTGTGCCACAGGTTTCAGTTCACCGTAAACCCGGATCCGCTCTGACGTTTCTAAACGACACACGATATCGCCCCCAGAGCACGCATAGAACAAGACGTCGCCGCCAGAGGCTTGACTTTACCTGTCCATGCGCCCCCCAAATGGTATTTCCAATGATCAGATTCACCCAAGGCAACCTGTTGGAAGCGAAGACCAAAGCCCTCGTCAACACGGTGAACACCGTGGGTGTGATGGGTAAAGGCATCGCGTTGATGTTCAAAGAACGCTTTGCGCAGAATTACCGACTGTATGCAGCCGCGTGCAAGGCTGGTGAAGTGGAAACCGGCAAGATGCACGTGACTGCCACCAATGAACTCGATGGCCCACGCTGGATCGTGAACTTCCCTACAAAACGTCATTGGCGCTCTCCGTCGCAAATGGCGTGGATAACCGAGGGACTGCATGATCTGCGTCGTTTCTTGATAGAAAACGATGTGAAATCCGTCGCCGTCCCGCCGCTAGGTGCGGGTAATGGTGGGTTGAAGTGGCCTGAAGTGCGTGAGCAAATTGTTGAGGTACTGGACGATCTGGATGTGGATGTATTGGTGTTCGAACCCTCCGATCAATACCTGAATGTCGCTAAACGCAACGGAGTCGAGCAACTCACTCCGGCACGCGCGCTGATTGCCGAACTGATGCGGCGCTATTGGGTTCTGGGCATGGAATGCAGCCTGCTCGAGATTCAGAAACTGGCCTGGTTTCTTGAGCGCGCAATCGAGCAGTTGCCGGATACCGAGAACCCTCTGAATCTGAAGTTTGTCGCGCACAAATATCGGCCATACGCCAACCGGCTGGAACATCTGCTCGATAACCTCGATGGCAGTTATCTGCACTGTGACAAACGCATCAGTGACGCTGGCATTGGCGATGTAATCTGGTTTGATCAAGAGCGCAAAGCGTTTTTGCAGACGTATCTCAAGACCGAGGCCAAGGAATACTCGCAAGCCTTGGAGCGCACGGCCCAACTGATTGATGGTTTTGAATCGCCATTCGGCATGGAGTTATTGGCAACGGTGGATTGGCTGTTGAGCCAAGAAGGGGTATCAGCGACCGTCCCTGCGGTGCGCGAAGCATTGAAGCAGTGGGACGGTGGGGCCGGCGCTGCGGCTCGCAAGAGCAAACTGTTCGATGATCAGGCACTTGATATTGCACTCAGGCGCCTGACTTCGAGCAGTTTTCGACCTGAACTAGCGACCTGAGCAAATGAAAGGAATTGGGCAGCCACCTGCTGCCCAATCACCCTCACGGATAACTGAACGACTTCACCAACGTCAACTCCCCCACCGCCCGCATCGGCACCACAAACGTCTCCATCTTCTCGCTCGGCGTGCCTTCCTCGGTAATCACCGTCACCTGCGCCGTGGTCAACGCCTGCGCCGCCTCTTCTCCACCCTCATCATCCCCGCGATAGCCACCGCCGAAATAATTCACATACACCAGATACTGCCCCTTGATCGGCGCCGGCATGGCGAAGATTTCCGGGCCGTAGCCGGTGGTGACGTCGACGTCGAGCGCTGCGCCGTTGGCGGCGGTGCGGTCGCCGTACCAGATGTGCGCGCCATCCGGGGTGACGAGGTGCAGGTCAAGGTCGGTGCCGTCACTGTCCCACGACAGCAATACGCGCAGTTTCGCCGGGGTGGCGCCGCCGCTGGTGTTGAGGAACTGGGTGCGGTGGCGTTGCTGGCCGTCGGGGCTGCGCACTTCGACGCTGTTGCTGCCGTTGGGGAAGGAAAAGGGGCGGTCGAAGCGGCCGCTGTCGTCGATTTTCAGCGGCATGCTGACGCCGTTGACGATTAGGCGACCGGGTTCGTTGTTCTTTGGCGTGGCCTTGATCTGGCCGCTGATGCGGGCGGTGTTGGCCTGGCCGAGCGGGGTGTTGACCGACGAGGCCGGGTAGTTGACGGTTTGGCGGAAGCTTTCGCCCTCGCCTTCGGGGGCGCCACTGCGCCAGCCACCGATCGGGGTGTCGAGTTTGACGCCGTCGGCAGCCATCACCGGCGATAACGCGGTCAACGTGCAGAGCAACAGCAAGACCTGTGGATAACGGAGTGTCATGGTCTATTCCAGCAAGAGGTGACGGGCGAGCCCTTCGATGTAGGTTTCATCCTGGCCATTGGGATGTGCTTCAAAGGCCAGGTGCAGGTATTCGTGCGTCAGGTCGAGGCGATCCTGCAACGTCAGCACGCCGCGCACGTAAATGCGCTGGCGCTCGCGATCGACAAACGGGCGGCCAAACGCCAGTTTGCACACGGCGAAGGTGCTGACTTCGTTGTAGCCGGTTTCGCTTTCCAGCGTCGGACGCCAGCCGCGACGCTGCTTTTGCAGCCAGTCCTGCGCGGCGGGCAGTGCTTCGCAGGAAGCGACCGGGTTGTCCCAACGACTGAGGCTGGCGCGTGGATAGGCGTGCAGCAAAATGGCGTCGTAGCGCTGACCGGCGTTGGCTTGTTCGACGGCTTGTTGCCAGGCGAGCTTGTCCGGGCCGGGTTGATCGGAGTGATAGGTGACGGTGCTGCCGGCCAGTACCAGATCCGCCGTCCACGCCGCGATGTTGCGTGACTCGGCCGAAGCTGGACGCGGGGCGACGCGCTGGCGGTTGCTGCTGTCGTCGATGCTCAGGCAATCGCCGTTGCGCGTGGCGTTTTGCAGCAGATACGTGCGGATCGCCACGGCCAGCGCCTTGGCCGCTTCTGCAGGTTCCGGTTTGGCTTCGCGCTCAAGGACGCGGGCGACGTATTCTTCGCGATCGAGCCGGGCGACCAGTTTGTCGTTGAGCAGAAACAGTTCACCGGCGCTGTGGATATCCAGCGCATTGCCATTGGCGAATTCGACGCGGTAGTCGCCTTGCAACGGGCCGGACGTCACCACCCGCTCGCCCGCCAAGACCCGCGCCAGCGGATAACGCGAGAACAGACCGACTTCGACACAACGCCCAGCCTCCACCGGCCATGCCGCTGGCAACACCGTCGACAATGCCTGACCGTACTGTCGCAGAACCATCTGACTGGTGCCGCGCCCGCCAGCCCAGACCGGCGCACCGTCCGCCGTCCAACCGGCGAAACCACCCTGGCGCGACTGCGGGTCCTGATCGCCGAGCCAGCTCCAGGTCTTCACCCGCAAGCGCCCGCCCAGCTCACCGACGACATTGCCGTCCGCCGCGTTCAGTACCACGTCGAGTAATACGCGGCGCATCTGATCCTGCGCCGGCAGCACCGCCAACACCTTCAGCAACTCAGCCACGGAAACCCGCGTAGCCGGTTGCACCGACGGTAAGTCGAGCAACCACGACGGCGCCTGCCGCGCCTGCCAATACGTGCGCCAATCGGCAGAAGCGATGCCCAGCCGCGCCGGCTCAAAGTACAACCCGCAGGATTTCACCAACGCCTGATCACGTTCGATCTTGCCGCCCGCCGAGCAGCAATAAACCTCTTCCTTCGACTGCCCGCGACATTCATACGCGGGCTCGCGCACACCGGTATCCACCAGCCATGCATAGACGAACAATTTCCACAGGCTGCCCAGCGGTGTATCCAGCGTCGCCGGCAAGGGCTCGCGGGCGATCAGTTGCGTGTGATTCAACGACAACAACTCGCCCTTATAGGCCACGCGCAACGGCTCATCCTGCGCCGTCGCCAGCGCAGGTATCACACACATCAGCAGCCACAGCAGCGGCCGGTTCATGTCAGTTGACCGTGACCTGACCGAGGGCGGCTTTCGCTTCCTGGGCCTGATGCTGCGGCGCGTAGACCTGAGTGAAACGCACCGGCGGCAGGTTGAACTGGCCCTTCTGTGAGAAACGCACCAGATGGCGCAGACGCAACTCGCCGCTCAGCGCATCGACCGGCACCGCGTAGGCCAGTTGCCCCGGCTCGAAGCGCGCCTTCTCCAGCGCGGTCGGCTCGGTGCCGTCCTTGCCCTGCAACTTGATACCCCACGTCGTGCGCTCGACATCGGCGCCGGGTGGCAGCGGTACTTCGAGCATGCCGTAGCGCAGCGGTTTGGGTGCTTTGCTGGTGAGGATTACTTCGTCCAGGTACAGGCTGTCGCTGGACAGCGGTTTAGTGCCGACCGGCTCCAGCTTGAAGGTGAACGCTTCGTCGCCCGGCACCAGTCGCGACAGGCGCCGGGTGATGGTCACGGCCATTGGATCGACCGCCGGTTGCCGGGTCTGGAAACTCAGCGCCGCGCGCAGCGGACGCTCTTGCGTACCGGACACCGTCAACACGCTCGGCACCGGTGTCGCACCCTGCCACGTCCAGAACATCTCACCGGTTGCACCGTAGTTTTTCTTCCAGCCTTCACCCGGCGTCAGTGCGATGGTCGGCGAAGCCTGGGTGATGCTGCGTTGCAACCAGCTCAGCGCCAGGGCGCGTTCGAGGGTCGATTGTTGTGGCAGCAGACGTTGCAACAACGCCGTCGCCCGCGCCTGATCGAACGGCTGCAGTGACAGGTTCAGCGCTTCGGCAAACGGCTGCGAACTGACCGCCAGACGCTGTTGCGCCGCACCGACCTGACGATTGAACGCCTCCGGCAGCGCCACTTTCGCCTGGGTCGCCAGCGACGCGGTCAACACCCGCGCCGCCGCCAGACCGAGCGCCGAGTCCGGGTCGCTCATCACCAGGCTGTCTTCGCCAGCGCCCATCAGGGTTTCGGCGTTGCCCTCACCGGCCTTGGCCAGATCCTCCATCAGACCGCTGAGCAAGGTGTTCACCGGCAAATGCATCTGCTTGGCAAACGACAGAATCAGCGCCCGTTGCAGCAATGGCGTGTTCGGCGCTTGCTTGGCGTACACCTCCAGCACGCGCTGCCAGTGCTCCGGCGGCAGGGTCAGCTCCAGCACCTGACTGGCGTTCCAGTCGGCGTAGTAGGCATAGGCAGTAAGGAACGCATCCGGCTCGCCGTCATAACCCCACCAGGTGAAGCTCGCCGACGGCCCGGCCATTTGCACCAGACGCAGCCGGCTGTTCTGCATGATCAGACGCAAGCGATCACGGATCTGCGGGCTCGACGCCAGCGATGGATAAGCAATGCTCAGCGGCAGCAAACGGCTGGCGGTCTGCTCAACGCCGCCGTACGGGTAGCTCAGCAGATCATCAAGGGCGGAACGGAACAACGCTTGCGGACTGTCATCCAGACGCAGGCGAATGTCGGTGGCGTCGGCTGGCAGGCTCAGCGGGGTATCGCCGCTGGCGACGTCGAGGCTTTGGGTTTGCGTGACTTGCCAGCCATCACCGGTGGCGCTCAGGCGCACGGCCAAAGCGTCAGCGGTTTTGCCGTCCTGCACCAGTTCGGCAGTCAACTCCCCCGCGGCCAGGGCGAACGCCGGCAGCGGCAGATAGTTGATGCCGTTGTTCAGAGTTACCGGCAGGCGTTGTTCGGCGCCGGCGTAATGGGTGACCAGCTCAGCCTTGACCGGTTTCTCGGCCTGACTGAAGGCGAATACGCCGAGTTGCGGCTGATCGCCCTTACGGAATGTGCTCGGCCCGCTCCACTTCAGGTACAGCGGTTTTTCCGAACGGACGAACTGCTTCTTCTGCCCGACCTGACCGTCATCGGCAATGGCCCGCGCGGTGATGCGCCAGCGAGTCAGTGAGTCCGGCATCTTGAAGGTGAAACGGGTTTTGCCGTCAGCACCGGTGAGCAACTCTGGCTGCCAGGCGGCGGTGTCGACGTCTTCACGACGCGGACGCTCCAACACTTTCACTCCGCGTTCACTGCGGTTGGCCTTGCCCGGCGCGCCAGGGCTGCCCGGCAACGCGACGTCGTAACTGATGAACGACAGGCTGGCGCTGGTGCGCACGTTGTTGCGACGCGGGTGATAGAAGAACTGGTCAATGGTCGGCGCGACTTCCGGTTGCAGCGCATAGACCATTTCATCGACCACGCTGACGGTCAGGTGCGCCGGCACCGCTTTGCCGGCGAACTGGGTGGTCAGGTCGACGGTGACGGTTTCGCCCGGCTGATACACCGCCTTGTCGGTGCTGATTGCCACGTCGATTTGCGGCGCGACCACCTTGATCCCGGCGTTCTGGAAGCTGTACTGACCGCCCTTGGTGTACAGCACCGAGAAGGTCAGGTTCGGCGCGAAGTTGTCCTTCACCGGAATGCGTGCGCGGTATTGGGTGTCACTGAGTTTTTCCAGCTTCAGCCAGTCGCCGCCCTTGGCCAGCAGCGCGGTGGCTTCGACCTTGTCGCGCTCCAGCGACAGCAGTGCATCGCTGACCGGCTCCGGGAACGTGATCAGCGCCAGCGCTTCATCGCCGGCCTTGTACTCGGGCTTGTCGAGGACGATTTCCACAGTGCCCGGCACCGCTTTGACGCCCTCACCCGTGACCGAATGGCCGGTGGCGCCGAGGACGCGACCGTGCTGATCTTTCAGCGTCAGGTTGTAAGTGCCCGGACGTTCGAAGGTGATGCTGAAGCCCTTGTCCGTCGCCGCCAGTTTGCCTTCACCGGTGCTCTGGTCTTCCAGACGCACCCAGCCGTAACTGCTCGGGGTCACTGCTTTGCTCTGCTCGCTGCCGCCCTCGTTGGCGTAGCTGAACGCGACTTTGTCGTTGACCGCGCTGAAACGTTGCGGCGCGTTCAAACGGAAGCTCGCGGCGCCACGATCAATGAGGATTTCCTTGGTGGTCTTGACCCGATACGCCGCACCATCGCTGGCGAATACGGTAAGCATGTAGCGGCTCGGTTTGTCGGCGGCCGGCAAGTCGAGGGTCGCATTGCCCTTGCTGTCGGTGGTCAGTTCAGTGCTGGTCAGTTCCACCGGGAATTGCCCGAGGTATTGCAGCTCGTTATCGACCATCGACAATTGCTGGGCACGCAGGCTCAGGGTCAGTTTGGCGTTGGCCACCGGTTTGCCGTCCGGGTAGAGCAGCACCAGGCTGCCTTTGACCGGCTCGCCGGTGCGGTAATCCTGTTTGGCCAGGTTCAGCGAAATCTCGAAGTGCGGCTTGATGTACTCGGCGACACGGAAAGCACTGCTGTAAGCCTGATCCTTATAGTTGAAACGGATCTCGTAACCACCGGCCACGGCGTTGTCCGGCAGCTGGAAACGGCCTTGGGTGCCGGCCTTGGAATCGAGTTTCAGGTCGAGGTGCTGCAGCTCGGTGCCAGTAGCGTCGAGCACGCTGACGGTGACATCCGCCGCGCCAGGCAACACCGAATCCCGCGCATTCTTGAACTCGCGACCAACGATTTTCAGCGACACCCAGTCTCCCGGGCGATACAGCGGCCGGTCGGTGAAGGCATAGAGTTTGGTGTCGTAGATTTCGCTGTCGTAATAGAAGTTCTCGGAGACGAACACTCCGCCCTCTTCGTCTTCGCCGATCACGAACGAACGCTCGGGGCTGACGTGTTTCAGGCGCAACAAACCATCGGCATCGGTGGCGCCGCTGCTCATCACACCGAGGCCGTCGGTCCACAGCACGTTGACCTTCGGCACCGAACTGCCTTCGTGTTTGCGCGCGGCCCAGACCAGCAATTCATCACCGGCAATCTTGCTCACCGCCACGGTGTTGGAAACGAAGACCATGGTGGTCGCGCGGTACTTGCCGATCAGCGCTTCAACCAGATACAGGCCCGGCTTCAACTGGCCCAACGGGATGTAGACGTTACCCGGTGCGACGCTGACGAAGTCGCTGGACGAGCCGGCCAGATTGACCCCGGCCGGCGGCTGGATCGGCTTGGCCTGCCACAGCGGATAGCGGAACTGGCTGACTACCGGCAAACCCGGAATCAAGGCGAATTGCGGCTGCGCGTCGTAAGGCGTCGGCGCGACCATGGCGTTGCCCATCTTCAGTTCCGGCACTTCCTCGGTGACTTGCTTGCGCGACTCGTAGGAGAACGCGCGCTGCATCACCCGGCGGGATTTGCGGTACCAGTTGTCCCACAGGTACGCGAGGGTGTTGGACAGGCCTTCGCCCTTGAACTGGCCGTCGCTGACCACACGGTGCAGATTCTTCTGGCGCTTGAGGAAGTCCAGCGGCTTGTCGATGCGGTACACGCGAATGTCGGCGCCGCCATAAGGCTCCATGCGGAAGCGGCGATAGTCGCGGCCCGGTGCTTCGAGGCGCACCATCGCCTGTTCGTCCGCCGCGAAACTGCTGTCGGCGAGCAGGAAGAAGCTTTCACCGGAGACCGGCGTGTAGCCGCTCGGCTCCACCGAATCTTCAGCGTTGACGGTCGCCAATGGCAGCAACAGCGCCAGCAGCAGGGGAATTCGAGCGCAGAGTCGCAACATGCGGGCACCGGTCATTGGGAGAGAAAGTTCAGTCGATAGACGCCGATGAAGTTGGGGTTGGCTGCGTCGGGTATCCATCGGGTGTCCTTCCATGTCATGAGTTGCTGCAGGCTTGCCGAACGCATGCCGTTGTCAGTGGGGGTGGTCGTGCCGGTGTGATAGGCGATGTAGCGGCCCATCCAGATCATCAGGTGCTGGTCGTCGCCCTGATCGAAAAACATCAGGTCGCCGGGGCGCGCCTGAGACACGTCGCGGCTGACCAGATGGCTGTTGAACTGAATCAGTTTGATCGCGTTGACGTACGGCCCGACCTTGCCGCCGCCCTGCTGCCATTGCTGGGCGAGCTTGCGCTGCTCATCGCTCAGCGACAGCTCCGGCGGCAGGTAGCGATTGGACAGGCCGTTGCTGCGCAGCCACTTGTCGTCATGGACTTTCAGCGCTTCGTTGGCGGCGAAACGCACCAGTCCGGCGCAGTCCTGCTGATACCAGCGCGGGCTCGGGCCCTGACTCAGTTGCTCCTGAGCGATGCGCACGAACCAGGCGCGGAACACCTGTGATTGCGCCGGATCGAGCGCCGGCGCTTCGATGGCACGAGCGCCCGCACTGAGCAACAGCGCGAGCAGGCCGAGGCTGCGGATCAATGCCGTCACAGCGCTTTCCATTCCAGCGGCAGCCATTGCCAGTGGCCGTCAGGCTCGCTGCCTTGCGGCAGGGTCAGGGCGTATTTGCCGTAGCCGCCGAGGGTGCGCAGTTTCGGGATCAGGTAGGTTTGCGCGGCGTTGTAGAACACCGGCTCCATGTCCTGCGGCAGGCTGTCGAGGGTTTCGTGTTGCATCAGTTGCGCCATCGAGTCCGGGCCGAAGTAGATCGGCATCAGCACGTCTTTGGGCAGCACGTCGGCCATCGGCGGGAAGCGCTTGTCGAGGGTGCCGAGGGCCTTGTCGACCAGTTTGTCGTCGAGGGAAAACAGCAGCGTCGAACCATGACGGGCGAGGCTGACTTTCATGAAGGCGCGGCCGCTGATCGCGTCCGGGTTTTCGGCAGTTTTTGCCGCGTAAGGGCCGAAGTTCGAGCTGACCTGGCGCTGCCAGACGTGGTTCTGGCCTTCCTGCTTCTCGACCACCGGGAACACGCTTTCTGCAACGTTGGGTTCGAAAGCGCCGACCATCGAGCCGAACAACTTGCCGAGATCGCCATCAAGCTTGCTGCTGTCTTCGTCCTTCAGGCTCGCCACCAGCAAAGGTGTGTACAGCCGCGAATCGGCGTACCAGCACAGGCCCGCCGCGCCGGCCACGTGCTCGGTAAGGGTCTGCGCCACGGCCTCTTCGGCGCCCAGTTTCACCAGCAATGGTTTCTGCGGTTCGGCGGCCACCGGCAGGGTCACGCAGGCACTGGCACCGAGCGGCATGGCTTGCCACACCGGTTTGAAATCGAAGTCCGGCTGGTTATCCAGCTCATCCATGGCGAGGTAGCTGTGCCAGCCCTTGTCGTCCATGTCGAAACGCAGGCCGGCGAAGTTCGGAATAAAGCGCTGATAGCCCATGGCAAGGACGCTGGCGTTGACCGACAGACGCTGTTTGGTTTCCGGGGTTTTCGCCGGCAGACCGAACGCTTCAGGGAACAGTTTTTCGCCATTGAGCAGCGCCGCCAGCGCTTGTGGCGAGACGTGGCCCGATTCTTCAGACGCACCGCTTTGCGGGTCGTAGTACTTGGCCGGGTTGGACACCACCACCAGTTTGTCGCCGTGGGAAGCGAACAGCAGGGCTTTGCTGGCGTTGTAGGTCAGTTGGTACAGCGGCACCGTATCGCCACCGACCTTGAGTTCGCCCATCTGACTGAGCTGCGTGTCATCCAGCGCAACTTTCGCCAGCGGCTCCAGCAGTTTTGCCAGCCCGCCACGATCCATTACCAGCAGGAAATCCTTGAGCCGGCCATCAGCACCACGCCACAGCGCCACATCGGCCGGTTGATCGAAAAGCTGTTCGATCAGGCTGTCCTGCAGTTTCAGATCATGCTCGTAGATGATCCGGCGCAGACTGCCGATCAGGCCGAGGCGGTCAGCGTGAGTTTCGTAATAGAAGACGAAATCCTCGGTGAGCGTGGCCTTGAGGAACGGCACCGTCAGCAGGTCCTTGGGCAACTGGCTCAGGGAGCGGGTTTCCAGCAGCGCATCGGGGCGGCTCAGGCCGAGTTTGTCGCTGGCCAGTGCAGCGGGCGGCAACTTGGGTTTGTGCAGCAGCCAGCCGAGCCCACCGGCCGCGCCGGCCACCAGGGCCAGGCCGATCAGCAGCGCCGGCCAGCGCCGGGAAGGTTGGCCGGCAGGTGTCGGGACGGCCGGAGAAGCAGCGTTATCACTCATGTTCACAAAACCCGAAGTTCATCCGTGGTGCGGGATGCTTAATAGTTGAAAGTCTTGACCAGCAGCAGATCACCGATCGCCCGCAGGGGCACGATGAATGTTTCGCGTTTTTCGTCGACCGTGTTTTCGTTGAGCACCAGCGTGATCTGCGAGGTGATGACCTCGTTCTGATTGCTCGCCTCCTCGAAGTTATAGCCGCCGTCGCCGAAGTTGCCCCAATAGTTGACGTAAACCAGATAAGTGCCATGCAGCGGCGCGGTCATGGTGAACATTTCCGGGCCGGGGCCATCGACGCCGTCCGGATCGAGCCCGCCGCCGTTGGTCAGCGCCGTGTGGGCGAAGAACGCATGCTGGCCGTCCGGCGTGATGATGTGCAGATCGAGTTCGGCCTTGGGATCGTCCCAGCCCAGTACCACGCGGATCTTCGCCGGGGTGCGCAGGTTGTTCGCTTCATAGAACTGCACGCGCTTGAGCGACTGGCCCTCGGCGCTGCGCACTTCGACACTGTTGGAGCCGGCGCCGAACGCATACGGCCGGGCGAAACGCCCATCATCGTCGGTGTACAGATTCAATGGATTGCCGTTCACCGCCAGCGTGTGCGGCCCGCGCTGATTGCCGATGGCCTTGAGCTGGCCCTGAATCATCGTGCGATTGCGCTGAATGCCACGGTCGATCGGCGGCGTGGGGTAAGCGACTTGCGGGTTTTCACTGCGGTCGAGCAGGCCGTGGTAACGCCAGCCACCGGACGGTTCCGACAGTTCAGCATTCGGTGCCGCGAGCAGCGCAGGCGCGCAGGCCAGGCCAATCAGCAGCCAAAGAAATGAACGCATGTAATGCCTCCTGCCATGCCTGAACGAAACCTTGCACCCGATCCTCGGTACTTCACAGCGGTGGAAACTGCGTTTCGTCTGAAAGACCCGTGACTGCCGGGTCGTAGAAGGCGCGAAGATTAGCGATTCGGCAGTTTTTTAACAATCGGATACATCTGCATTTGCGGTGGGAATCACGCAGTTTTGTTGAGCGTGAGCCGAATACGCCTCAGCCCCGACATTTCACATTAACTTTGTGGCGAGGGGATTTATCCCCGCTCGGCTGCGCAGCAGTCGTAAAACCGGCGACTTCGATTTTCCTGAGAGTATCGGTTGTCTGATTCCAGGGTTGCTGCGCAACCCAACGGGGATAAATCCCCTCGCCACAGGGTTATGTGCGCGGCTTTGGACGGGGCACCTCATTTGCCCATAAACCCCCTATCTGCTAGTGTCGCGCCGGTTTAACGTCAACCGGAAACTGCCGCCATGGCCCGCAAAAAAGCTGCACTGGATTTCGAACAGTCCCTCGCCGACCTGCAAACACTGGTCGAGCGTCTGGAGAACGGTGAATTGTCGCTGGAAGACTCGCTGACCGCTTTCGAGCAGGGCATCGGCCTGACCCGTGACTGCCAGGCAGCGCTGGCCCAGGCCGAGCAGAAAGTGCAGGTGCTGCTCGAGCGCGATGGCGAACTCGCCGAGGAACCCTTCGACGCGGAACAGCCAGAATGATTGCGGCGTATTCGGCGACCAGCCAGGCCAGGGTCAATGCGGCACTGGAAACCCTGTTCAACGCCCCGTTGCCGCAATTGGCACGCCTCTACGAAGCCATGCGCTACAGCGTGATGAACGGCGGCAAACGCGTGCGGCCGCTGCTTGCCTATGCGGCGTGCGAAGCGCTCGGCGGCAAGGCTGAGCAGGCCAATGGCGCAGCCTGCGCGGTTGAATTGATTCACGCCTATTCGCTGGTGCACGACGACTTGCCGGCGATGGACGACGACGATCTGCGTCGCGGCCAGCCCACCACCCACAAGAAATTCGACGAAGCCTGCGCGATCCTTGCCGGTGACGGTTTGCAGAGCCTGGCCTTCAGCGCCCTGCTCGACCCGCGCCTGAGCGACCTCGACGCCGACATCCGTCTGCAACAGGTCACGGCGCTGGCGCACGCGGCAGGCCCGGCGGGCATGGTCGGCGGTCAGGCCATCGACCTCGGTTCGGTCGGTCTGAAGCTCGACCAGCAAGCCCTTGAACAGATGCATCGGCACAAAACCGGGGCGCTGATCGAAGTCAGCGTCAAGCTCGGCGCCCTCGCCAGCGGCCGTGCCGAACCGGATGAACTCAAGGCCCTGCAGACTTATGCACAGGCCATCGGTCTGGCCTTCCAGGTGCAGGACGACATCCTCGACGTCGAAAGCGATACCGAAACCCTCGGCAAACGCCAGGGCGCCGACATCGCGCGCGACAAGCCGACCTACCCGGCCCTGCTCGGTCTCGACGCGGCCAAGGCCTACGCCCTGGAACTGCGCGACCAGGCCCTGCACGCCCTGCGACCGTTTGACGCGGCAGCCGAGCCCTTGCGCGAGCTGGCCCGGTATATCGTCGAGCGGCGCAACTGACGGCGAATCAGCCAAAAAAGACCAACGCGTGGGCAGGGGGCGATGCATCAGGTAAACTGCCGCATCTTTTATACCTATAACGATTCGCCTGATGCCCACGACGTTTCATGAGATTCCCCGCAAGCGCCCGACCACGCCCCTGCTCGACCGCGCGAACACGCCGGACGGCCTGCGCCGGTTAGGCGAAGCCGAGCTGGAAACCCTGGCCGATGAGTTGCGCCTGGAATTGCTCTACACGGTCGGCCAGACCGGTGGGCATTTCGGTGCAGGCCTGGGCGTCATCGAGCTGACCATCGCGTTGCATTACGTGTTCGACACCCCGGATGACCGGCTGGTGTGGGACGTGGGTCATCAGGCGTATCCGCACAAGATCCTCACCGGTCGTCGCCAGCGCATGGAAACCCTGCGCCAGAAGGACGGCATCGCTGCCTTTCCGCGTCGCGCCGAGAGCGAGTACGACACCTTTGGCGTCGGCCACTCCAGCACCTCGATCAGTGCCGCGCTGGGCATGGCGATTGCCGCCCGCCTGCAAAACAGCGATCGCAAGGCGATCGCGGTGATCGGCGACGGCGCGTTGACCGCCGGCATGGCCTTCGAGGCGCTGAACCACGCGCCGGAAGTGAACGCCAACATGCTGGTGATCCTCAACGACAACGACATGTCGATCTCGCGCAACGTTGGCGGGCTGTCGAATTATCTGGCGAAGATTCTTTCCAGCCGTACCTACGCGAGCATGCGTGAGGGCAGCAAGAAAGTCCTGTCGCGCCTGCCCGGTGCCTGGGAAATCGCCCGTCGCACCGAAGAATACGCCAAGGGCATGCTGGTTCCCGGCACCCTGTTCGAAGAGCTGGGCTGGAACTACATCGGCCCGATCGACGGCCACGACCTGCCGACCCTGATCGCCACCCTGCGCAACATGCGCGATCTGAAAGGCCCGCAGTTCCTGCACATCGTCACCAAGAAAGGCAAAGGTTTCGCCCCGGCGGAAGTCGATCCGATCGGTTACCACGCGATCACCAAACTCGAACCTCTGGATGCTCCGGCCGCTGCGCCGAAAAAGGCCAGCGGGCCAAAGTATTCGGCGGTGTTCGGCGAATGGCTGTGTGACATGGCGGCGGCTGACCCGCGTCTGGTCGGGATCACCCCGGCGATGAAGGAAGGCTCGGACCTGGTGGCGTTCAGCGAACGCTTCCCGCTGCGCTACTTCGACGTGGCCATTGCCGAACAGCACGCCGTGACGTTCGCCGCCGGCATGGCCTGCGAAGGCGCCAAACCGGTGGTGGCGATCTACTCGACGTTCCTGCAACGCGGCTACGACCAGTTGGTGCATGACGTCGCGGTGCAAAACCTCGACGTGCTGTTCGCCATCGACCGCGCCGGTCTGGTGGGCGAAGACGGCCCGACTCACGCCGGCAGCTTCGACCTGTCGTACCTGCGCTGCATCCCGGGCATGGTCATCATGACCCCGAGCGATGAAAACGAACTGCGCAAGATGCTCACCACCGGCCACCTGTACAACGGCCCGGCGGCAGTGCGTTACCCGCGCGGCACCGGCCCGAATGCGACCATCGACAAGGATCTCGAGCCGATCGAAATCGGCAAAGGCATCGTCCGTCGTCAGGGCAGTAAAGTCGCTCTGCTGGTGTTCGGCGTGCAACTGACCGAAGCCCTGAAAGTCGCCGAGAAGCTGGATGCGACCGTGGTCGACATGCGCTTCGTCAAGCCACTGGATGAGGCACTGGTGCGCGAGATCGCCGCTGGCCACGAGCTGCTGGTGACGATCGAAGAGAACGCGATCATGGGCGGCGCCGGTGGCGCGGTCAGCGAGTTCCTGGCGCGGGAAAACATCCTCAAGTCGATCCTGCACCTGGGCTTGCCGGACATCTACGTCGAGCACGCGAAGCCTGCGCAAATGCTGGCAGAGTGCGGGCTGGACGAGGCCGGCATCGAGGCCGCGATCCGCGAGCGTCTGCAACTGCTCAACCGCTAATCCGCTAACACACCGTCCCTGTGGGAGCGGGCTTGCCCGCGAAGAGGTTGGCACATCCAGCATCCATGTTGATTGTGCCGACGCTTTCGCGGGCAAGCCCGCTCCCACAGTGTTTTGTGCAGCTACGAAATCTGTGTACACCTGAAAGACCTACGGATCACCGATGAACCGCTCGTGCCTCGCCCTGCCCCTCCTCTTGCTGACGACCGCCAGCGCTTTCGCCGAGACCTTCGAACGCGACGAAGCCCTGAAACTGCCGGACACACTGATCTCCGCCAACCGCCAGGTCGAAGCGCGCAACGACAGCAGCGCGGCCAATACCGTGTTCACTCGCGAAGACATCGACCGCCTGCAACCGGGCAGCGTCACCGATCTGCTGCAACGGGTGCCGGGCGTGCAAGTGGCGCAGGCGGGAGGGCGCGGCAGTCTGCCAGGGATCTACATTCGTGGTACGCAGTCGGCGCAGAGTCTGGTGCTGGTCGACGGCCAGCGCATCGGCAGTTCGACTTCCGGCGACAGTAACCTGCAGCACCTGAACATCGACCAGATCGAGCGTGTTGAAGTGCTGCGTGGTTCGCGTTCAGTGATTTACGGCAGCGATGCGATTGGCGGGGTGATCCAGATCTTCACCCGACGCGGCACCGAGCAAAGTCTGCAACCGCGCCTGCACCTGGGCTTCGGCAGCCATCAGACCTGGGAACGCAGTCTGGGGCTTGCCGGCGGTGACGAGAAAACCCGTTTCAATCTTGGCGCCAGTCTCGATGAGACCGCCGGCCTCGACCGCACTCACGAGTCCTATCCCAGCGACAGCGATCACGACGCCTACCGCAACAAGTCCATCAGCCTGAGCCTCAGCCATGCGCTGACCGATGACATTGAAGTCGGCGCCAATCTGCTGGATAACCGTGGAAAGAGCGAGTTCGACAATCCGTTCGGCCGCTTCGACACAAGCACCTTAGCGTCGGTGCAGCAGCAGCCCTACAGCGACTTCAATGTCAGCAGTGTCAGCAGCTACGTCGATGCGCGAGTCAACGACGCCTGGAAAACCCGCGTCGAGTTCGGCCACACCGAAAACCGCGAGAAAACCCTCGACAAGCTCAGCGACGAGCGCACGGTGTTCAACACCTACCGCGATTCGGTGAACTGGCAGAACGACCTGACCCTGGATGCCCGCAACAGCCTGATCCTCGGCGGCGACTGGTACGAAGACCGGATCAACAGCAGCACCGCGTTCGATGAGAACAGCCGCTGGAACCGCGCCGCGTTCATCCAGCATCGGTACCAAGCCGACAGTTTTTCCACGGAACTCGGCCTGCGCCACGATGACAACCAGCAGTTCGGCGGCCAGAACACCTGGAGCGGCACCTTTACCCTGCCGCTGAACCCGAACAACGATCTGTTGCTCAGCTACAGCGAAGGCTTCCGCGCGCCGACCTTCAATGACCTGTATTACCCGGACTTCAGCAACCCGGCCCTGAAACCGGAAACCTCGAAAAGCTATGAGCTGCAATGGCGCAGCCAGTTGAGCGATAGCAGCCGCTTAGAGGCCTCGATCTATCGCACGGATCTGAAGAACGCGATTATCTCCGCCAACAATAAACCACCTGAAAACGTCGCCTCGGCGCGAATCAACGGCTTTGAAGCAGCGCTCAAGCAGGAGCTGTTCGGCTGGCAGAGCAACCTTGGCGTGGCGATCATCGACCCGCGTGATCGCGACACCGGGCACACCCTGGCTCGTCGCGCGCGGCGCACGATGAGTTGGGATCTGGATCGCCAGTTCGATCGACTGAGTCTGGGTGCCAGTTGGCAGGCGGTGAGCAGCAGCTACGACGACAAGGACAACACCCAGTCATTGGGCGGCTACGGCTTGATTGGCTTGCGGAGCAGTTGGGCGCTGAACCGCGAGATCAAACTGGATTTGAAGGTCGATAACCTGCTGGACAAGGGTTACAGCCGTGCACTGTACAGCTATGACGGCAGCCAGTATGGCTATCGCGAGGAAGGTCGGGCCTGGGTGTTTGGGGTGACCTGGACGCCGGGGCTCTAGACCTCGCCACAAAAATCAGCGTTGTGGCTGAAGGAGATGGCAAAGCTTGGCGGTCGCCTCGATCATCTGCCCGCTCGGGCGTTCCAGCCCCTTATCCGTGACCAACAGCAACTGCCCACGCGCCACCGCATCCACCTGCGACCAGGCTTTCCAGGCATCAAGCTGGGCCTGATCGCCGGCCAGAATCACCTCGGGATTGCGCTGCAACACCGCCTCGATACTGACCTGCGGCGCCGGCAGGCTCAGGTCGGCGAACACGTTGCGCGCGCCACACACCTCAAACGCATCGCTGATGATCTGCCCGCCACCGACGGTGTACAGCGGCTTGTCCCAGACTTGGTAGAACACCTTCAGCGGCGCGTCCCGGCGATAGTGTTGGCGCAGATCTTCGAGTTTGGCGCGCAACTGCGCCGCCAGTTTCACCCCTCGCTCAGGTCGCCCCAGTTGAGCGGCAATCGCTTCAATTTGCGCGGACAGCTGTTCAAGAGTGTGCGGTTCGGCGACATAAGTCGGAATATTCAGGCGTTTGAGCTGATCGCGTTGCGCCGGGCCGACACTGCCGGGCCACAACAGCAGCAAATCGGGCTTCAAACTGAGCAGGCGCTCCATGTCGAGCTGACCGTAGCGGCCCACTGACGGGACATCCTTGAGCGCCGCAGGACGCTCGCCGGCATCGAGCACGCCGACCAGCAGATCAGCCGAATCCAGCTCAACGACGATTTCAGACAGGGAAGGCGCGAGGCTGACCACCCGCAGGCTCGCCAGCACCGGGCCGGCGCAGGCCAGCAGCAGAACCGCCAGCCACAGACGGCGCATCAGCCGAGTTGACGCGGGATGCGATAGAGGTAGAACAGTATGGCGGTGGACAATGCCAGCAGCATCAACGGCACCGCTTCGAGGCCAACGAACACCGCCAGTGCACCGATCCACGCCGGCAGTGCGGCCACAAGAAACGCCGCACGACGGCGGGCCGCGAGGGCAATCCATGCAGCAGGCTCTTCGGCAGTGTCGAGGGCTTTTTGCGTGGCGATCAGCGCATGTTTGTAGCGGCCAAAAAACTTCAGGCTGACAAACATCGAAGCGACGCCCGCGATAAAGAACGGCATCGCCAACACCGGCAGAAGGCCCTCACCCTGACCGAACAGCAGGTTGAGTACGAACAGCGGCAGCAACGCCAGCGCCAGGTATTTCCACCAGTCGACCGCCAATCGGCGTCGTACCTGCCCCCTCGTCACGCGCGATCGACCTCGCCCTGATGCTCGTTGCCCATCATGTGGTCGAGTTTGCTGGCCTTGGTTGCCAGGTACAGCTTGTTGTGCGGGTTGTGCCCAGTGTGCAGCGGCACGCGCTCGGCAACGGTGATGCCCATGTCGGTCAAGGCTTTGACCTTGCGCGGGTTGTTGGTCATCAGGCGCAGCGACTTCACGCCCAGATGCTCGAGCATCGGCAGGCACATGGCGTAGTCGCGCTGGTCGGCAGCAAAGCCCAGGCGCTCGTTGGCTTCAACGGTGTCGGCGCCGCCGTCCTGCAATTCATAGGCGCGAATCTTGTTCAGCAGCCCGATGCCACGGCCTTCCTGACGCAGGTACAGCAACACGCCACGACCTTCACGGGCGATGGCCTTGAGCGCGCCTTCCAGTTGCGAGCCGCAGTCGCAACGCTGGCTGAACAAGGCGTCGCCGGTCAGGCATTCGGAGTGCAAACGGCCGAGTACCGGGGCACCGTCGGCAATGTCACCCAGGCTCAGCACAACGTGCTCGCGCCCGGTGCTTTCATCGAGAAAACCGTGCATGGTGAATTGCGCAAAAGGCGTGGGCAGCTTGGAAGCGGCGACAAAGACGACAGGCACCGGTGTGCTCCTGATCTGAAGAGTCTGAAAATTCGCAGGCGGGCATTGTAACAGCAGGTTCCTGCAGACGCTTAGGCTGAATTATCGGGCATAACGATCAAAAAGGTTGATAACACCGCCCCCAACATTTCTTTACCTGTGGGAGCTGGCTTGCCAGCGATGGCGTATCTGCCGCCATTGTGGTTACTGAGCCAACGCTATCGCTGGCAAGCCAGCTCCGACAAAACTCTTTATCAGCCGGTCAATCGCGTTCAATTTGCCTCGAACGGATACGGCTGCTTCCACTTCTCGAAAATCGGTTTCAGCTCACCACTGTTCACCAACTGCTCCATGCGCCTGTCGAACAGTGCCAGCAACGTGCGCGCCTGCGGCGTGTCGGCGAAGCACAGGTACAGCGGCAACTCGGCGATGTGGGTCTTGCGAAACTGCGCCGGATCCCTGGCCCGGCCAAGCACGTAATCGATTTCGGTCAGTGCGTCGATGTAGTAGTCGGCGCGGTTGTGGGTGAGCATCGACAGGATGCCGGTACGCCGGATGACTTCATTGTAGTTGCGCACATTGGGCAGGTATTTCTGATAGTCATAACCACGCACCCAGGCCAGTCGATAGCTGCCGAGTGTCTCGGGGGTCGGCGGCGGGTTGCTCGCAAGCCCCAGGGCATAGATGTGGTCGGTATCAAAATTCCAGCGCGGGTACAGCAGGTCGCTGGCCTCGTCATGATAGGAGCCGACGCACGCGTCGACTTCACCGCGCTCTGCCAGACCGACCGAGCGAGTGTAGGGCTCGCTGCGAATGTCGAGCTTCACCCCGGCAGGTTCGAACACCTTGCGCAGCACGTCCCAGCCCAGGCCATGACCGTCGGCGGCGGTGTAGTCTTCCCAGTCTTCGCTGGCCAGGTGGATGACCGACGGCGCGTGCGCGGCTTCCTGAGCACTGGCGACAGTGCCCAGCAAGATCAGAAAAACCAGCGCCAGCCAGCGTCGCGCCATCCTTAGTCTCCTCACTGAACCCGGACTCTCCGGATCAGGCGAAAATCCATACCAGTCCTTGCATCGCCAGCCAGGCAAACACGCCGGCCAGCACGTCATCGAGCATGATCCCGACGCCACCGTGGACATGCCGGTCGATCCAGCGAATCGGCCACGGCTTGAGAATGTCGAAGAAACGGAACATCAGGAAACCGGCCAGCAACCAGTACCAGCCTTCCGGCACCAGCCACAGGGTGATCCACATCCCGACCATCTCGTCCCAGACGATACCTTCGTGATCGTGTACCCGCAGATCGTCGGCGACCTTGCCGCACAGCCAGAAGCCGAACAGCATGGTGATCCCGAGCATCAGCCAGTAACCCCAGTCGGGCAACATCTGCCACAACGGGATAAAGGGTAGCGCAACTAACGAGCCCCACGTGCCCGGTGCTTTCGGCAAAGTGCCCGAACCGAAGCCGAACGCGAGGAAATGCCAGGGATTGCGCCAGACCGATGGCGGCACGAATTCGGCCGGAACCTGCTTCGGGTGATCTGTCACGGTGTCTCCTGAAAATGTTGATAGCCCCGGATTTGCGGGGTGATGTCGTGTCCTTCGCGATCCAGCAACGCCACGCCCTGCCCTTCACTGACACGGCCGATCACATGGATCGGCCAGCCGTCGGCCAGCAGCGCCGGCAACTCGACGGACGGCAGGGTGAAGGCCAGCACATAATCATCGCCACCACTCAACGCCGCACGCTCGGCGCCGCGCTGGCCTAGAAATGCCACTAGAGCATCCGACAACGGAACGCGCTCGCGTTCAATCTCGAGCCGCACCTTCGAGGCCAGGGCAATGTGGCCACAGTCGGCGAGCAAGCCATCGGAGATGTCCAGCGCTGAACGGGCCTTGCCGCGCAGGGCCTGTCCGAGGGCGAGTTGCGGCTGCGGCGACCAGTAGTGATCGAGCAGCGGCTGGGCGATATGCGGTTCGGCTTCACGCTGGCCCAGCACCAACGGCAAGGCGCCGGCGGCATTGCCCAGCTCACCGCCGACACACAACAGATCTCCCGGCTGCGCACCGCTGCGGGTCAACGCCTGACCGGCCGGAACACGCCCGAACACAGTGACCGTCAGACTCAACGGCCCGCGCGTGGTATCGCCGCCCACCAGCACGACGCCGCAGCTTTGCGCCATGCGGTTCAAGCCGCCGGCATAGGCTTGCAGCCAATCGGCGGTCACCGTCGGTACAGTCAGGGCGAGGGTAAAGGCAACGGGCGTGGCGCCCATGGCGGCCAGATCGCTGACCGCAACGGCCAGCGAGCGCTGACCGAGCAGAAACGGATCGCAGGGGTCGGCGAAATGCACACCGGCCACCAGCGTATCGGTAGAAATCGCCAGCTGTTCCCCCGGGGGAACCGCCAGCAAGGCGCAGTCGTCGCCGATCCCCAGTGCAACGCCCTCGCCGCCCTGCGCACAAGGCGCGGCGGCGAAGAAATTGCGGATCAGCTCAAACTCGCCCATGGCTGAGACAAAGAGTTCAAGCGCGGGTTAGCGCTTGAACGCCTTCACTTCAGCTTCACGCAGGCGCGGGGCCAGCTTGTCGAGCACGCCGTTGACGAACTTGTGGCCGTCGGTCGAACCGAAGACTTTCGCCAGCTCGATACCTTCGTTGATCACAACGCGATACGGCACGTCGACGCGCTTGAGCAGTTCCCAGGTCGACAGGCGCAACACGGCCAGTTCAACCGGGTCCAGCTCTTCGATCGCCAGATCCAGGCACGGCGTCAGGGCGTTGTCGATTTCGGTCTTGAACTGCGGAACCCCGTGGAGGATTTCGCGGAAGTAAGCACCGTCGACATCGGTGAAATCGTTATCAACGCGAAACTGCGCTTCGATCTCGTTCAGCGATTGCTTGGCCATGTGCCACTGGTACAGCGCCTGGGTCGCGAGCTGACGGGCTTCGCGACGCTTGACGCTTTTCGAGGGCTTGCCGGCATCCGCAGGTTTCGGATCGCGCGGGTTGAAACGATCGCTTTCGTCGCTAATCACTTGGCCTCCAACTGCGCCAGCAGGCTGACCATTTCCAGAGCGGACAGGGCAGCTTCGGCACCTTTGTTACCGGCTTTGGTGCCGGAACGTTCGATGGCTTGCTCGATGGAATCCACGGTCAGGACGCCGAACGCGACCGGAACGCCGAACTCCATGGACACCTGGGCCAGGCCCTTGGTGCACTCGCCTGCCACGTATTCGAAGTGCGGGGTGCCGCCACGAATGACCGCGCCGAGGGCGATGATGGCTGCGAACTCACCTTTCTGGGCGACTTTCTGCGCAACCAGCGGGATTTCGAAGGCGCCAGGTGCGCGGATGATGGTGATGTCGCTTTCGCTCACGCCATGGCGAACCAGGGCATCAACTGCACCGCTGACCAGGCTTTCAACGACGAAGCTGTTGAAACGGCCCACTACCAGAGCGTAGCGGCCTTTAGGGGCGATGAAGGTACCTTCGATGGTCTTCAGGGTCATTCGTCAGTTCTCTTAAAGAGCCGGGACGCGTCTGCTACGCGTCCCTCAGTGATTTATTTGCCGCGAATCGGAGACCGGAAACAACCGGTCATTATTCGGAGGGCACGTATTCTACAACTTCCAGATCGAAACCGGATATCGCATTAAATTTCATTGGCGCAGACATCAGGCGCATTTTGCGCACACCGAGGTCACGCAGGATCTGCGAACCGGCACCGACGATGCTGTAAGTGGTCGGTTTTTTCGGCGCTGCCTGCTCACCGGTTTCACGGATATGTGCCAGCAGCACGTCGCCATCGAGCGGGTGACCAAGCAACAACACTACACCGCTGCCGGCCTCGGCAACCGCAGCCATCGCGGCGCGCAGGCTCCAGCGGCCCGGTTGCTTGACCATCAGCAGGTCGCGCAGCGGGTCCATGTTGTGCACGCGAACCAGGGTCGGCTCTTCGGCGCAGACATTGCCCAGGGTGAGGGCCATGTGCACGTCGCCTTCCACCGAATCACGATAGGTCACCAGGTTGAATTGGCCCAGTTCGCTGTCCAGTGGCTGCTCGGCAATCCGCTGAACGGTACGTTCGTGGATCATCCGGTAGTGAATCAGGTCGGCGATGGTGCCGATCTTGATGTTGTGTTCGGCGGCGAACGCTTCCAGCTCGGCACGACGGGACATGGTGCCGTCGTCATTCATCACTTCACAGATCACGCCGCTCGGCTCGAAACCGGCCATGCGTGCCAGGTCGCACGCTGCTTCGGTGTGGCCGGCGCGGGCCAGGGTGCCACCGGCCTGAGCCATCAGCGGGAAGATGTGGCCCGGGCTGACGATGTCTTCGGCCTTGGCGTCCTTGGCGGCAGCCGCTTGCACGGTGCGAGCACGGTCGGCGGCGGAGATACCGGTGGTGACGCCTTCGGCGGCTTCGATCGACACGGTGAACTTGGTGCCGAACCCGGAACCGTTGCGCGGTGCCATCAGCGGCAGCTTCAACAGTTCGCAGCGCTCGCGGCTCATCGGCATGCAGATCAGGCCACGGGCGTGCTTGGCCATGAAGTTGATGTGCTCGGCCTTGCAGCACTCGGCGGCCATGATCAGGTCGCCTTCGTTCTCGCGGTCTTCGTCATCCATGAGGATGACCATCTTGCCTTGGCGGATGTCTTCAACCAGTTCTTCGATGCTATTGAGCGCCACAAGGCACCCCCTTCAGTCAGGATTTGAGATAGCCGTTGGCGGCCAGAAAGCTTTCAGTGATCGCGCCACCCGATGCAGGCTCAGCGGCTTTGTCACCCAGCAACAGGCGCTCCAGATAACGCGCCAGCAAGTCGACTTCCAGGTTCACCCGGCGACCTGGCTTGTAGGACGCCATGATGGTTTCGCTCAGGGTGTGCGGAATGATCGTCAGCAGAAATTCGGCGCCATCGACCGCGTTCACGGTCAGGCTGGTGCCGTCGACGGTGATAGAGCCTTTATGGGCGATGTACTTGGCCAGTTCCTTCGGCGCACGGATACGAAATTCCACGGCGCGGGCATTGTCGCTGCGCGAGACCACTTCGCCGACACCGTCGACGTGACCGCTGACCAGATGCCCACCGAGACGGGTGGTCGGGGTCAGGGCTTTCTCCAGATTGACCGGGCTGCCGCTTTTCAGGTCGTTCATGGCCGTGCAGTCCAGCGTTTCACGGCTGACGTCGGCGGCAAAGCCGTTGCCCGGCAGTTCAACGGCAGTCAGGCACACGCCGTTGACCGCGATGCTGTCGCCGAGTTTGACGTCGCTCAGGTCGAGCTTGCCGGTTTCGACGTGCACCCGTACATCACCGCCCTTGGGGGTCAGTGCACGGATACTGCCGATGGATTCGATGATGCCGGTAAACATGGGGTTCTCCTTGAGAACGAAGCCAGCGCTAAGGCGATGGCCGGGAATTATACGCTCGCCGAACGGACCGGCGTCGCAGTGACTCGCCAGTCATCGCCAACCGCGCGAATCTCGGTGATTTTCAGTTCGGGAGCGTCCTTCATATAGGCCAGCGGCCAGTCCAGTAGCGGACGCGCCGTGGAGCCGAGGAACTTGCCGGCGATGAAGATCACGAATTCGTCGACCAGACCGAGCTGGGCAAACGCCCCCGCCAGACGCGGGCCGGCCTCGACCAGCACCTCGTTGACGCCACGGTTGGCCAGTTCGATGAGCAGTTGATGCAGATCGACCTGACCGTCATCACCCGGCACGATCAGGCATTCCGGGCCGTTGGCGTACTGCTCTTCCACCGCCATACACGTGGCGACCAGCGCCGGACCGGCCTTGAAGAACGGCGCATCGAGCGGCACCCGCAGGCGCCCGTCGATCAGCACCCGCAGCGGCGGACGGCTCATGGCCAACGCGGTTTGCCCGGCATCCAGGCCCAACTCGTCGGCGCGCACGGTCAGGCGAGCGCCGTCAGCCAGTACGGTGTCGGCGCCGGTCAGCACCACGCTGGCCTGAGCGCGCAGACGCTGCACCGCCGAACGGGCGGCCGGGCCGGTGATCCATTGGCTCTCGCCGCTGTCCATCGCCGTGCGACCGTCCAGACTCATCGCCAGCTTGACCCGCACAAACGGCAAGCCGTGTTCCATGCGTTTCAGGAAACCTTGATTGAGCAGGCGCGCCTCGGCTTCCAGCACACCGCTTTCAGTGGCAATGCCGGCATCGGCCAGACGCTGCAAGCCACGCCCGGCAACTTGCGGGTTCGGATCACGCATCGCTGCGACCACCCGGCCCACCCCGGCATTCACCAATGCGTCGGCGCACGGCGGCGTGCGGCCGTGATGGCTGCACGGTTCAAGGGTGACGTAAGCCGTCGCGCCGCGGGCCAGTTCACCGGCGGCGCGCAGGGCGTGGACTTCGGCATGGGGTTCGCCGGCGCGCTCGTGGAAGCCTTCGCCGACAATTTGCCCGTCACGCACGATCACGCAGCCAACCCGTGGATTGGGATGGGTGGTGTAGTGGCCCTTGCGCGCCAGTTCCAGCGCGCGAGCCATGAAGTGCGCGTCGAGGATGGCCTGCTCGGCGGCGCGGGTCATTCTTTCACCGGTTCGCGGGCGAGGCGGTCGATTTCTTCGCGGAACTCGTTGAGGTCCTGGAAGCGCCGGTACACCGAAGCGAAACGGATGTAGGCGACTTCATCGAGTTTTTGCAGCTCGGCCATCACCAGTTCGCCGACCACGAGGGATTTGACCTCGCGCTCGCCGGTGGCGCGCAGCTTGTGCTTGATGTGGACCAGAGAAGATTCGAGGCGCTCGACGCTCACCGGACGTTTCTCCAGGGCGCGTTGCATGCCGGCGCGCAGCTTTTCTTCGTCGAACGGTTGGCGGCTGCCGTCGGTTTTGATCAGGCGCGGCAACACCAGTTCGGCCGTCTCGAACGTTGTGAAACGTTCGCCGCAGGCCAGGCATTCACGCCGGCGGCGCACCTGTTCGCCCTCGGCGACCAGACGGGAGTCGATGACCTTGGTGTCGTTGGCACCGCAGAAGGGACAGTGCATGGTGGCTGGCAACAAAAAAAGGGAGGGCCATGGTAGCGCATCCCGGTGGCAAGACAAGCCATAGGCTTTGCGGTATACAGAACGGCATGATCGTTTGATCCATGGATTTCATTTTGCTGGAGCATCCAATGCCGTTACGTCCGCTCGTTTTGCTCAGTCTTTTCAGCCTGCTGGTGGCCTGTGGCAGCGATGCACCCAAGCCGCAGCCGCCAACGCCCGGCCCGGCGCCGCAGCAAGCGCAGAAAAAAGCCAAAGAGGCTGCCGAACTTGGCCCGCTGCCGGCCTATCAACGGGAACTGAGCGGCACCCTTCAGGGTGTTCCGGCCGGTGCCGAAGTCGAGCTGGCGCTGCTGGTGATCGATGCAAAGGATCGCCCACAACAACTGCTCGCCAGTTCCAGCCTGATCGGCAACAACCAGATCCTGCCGTTCCGCCTGCGCTTCAACCCGGACGCCTTCCCTGCCGGTGCGCGGGTTGAACTGCGTGGCCGCGCCAGCCAGTCCGGCCAGTTGATTTTGCATCTGCCGTCGCAAACCATCACCCAGCCAACGACTCAGGCGCTGGGTCAGCTGCAATTTGTCAAAGCACCATGAATGCACCGCTCGACCTGCAACAGGCGTTAGGTGGGTTGCTCGGCGACGCCAGACTCAAGGTCTGTGCGTTGCCGGACACCGATTTGCAGTTGTGGCTGATCGACGGCGACAACATGGATCGCGAATTCAGTCAGGAAGAAATCCAGCGAATTCTGCACGAGCCACCCTATTGGGGGTTCTGCTGGGCCAGCGGTCTGGCAGTGGCGCGTTATCTGGCGGAGTTTCCACAGTGGGTGCGCGGCAAGCGCGTGCTGGATTTCGGCGCCGGTTCCGGGATTGCCGGAATCGCGGCGGTCAAGGCCGGAGCGCTGGAAGTGGTGGCTTGCGATCTCGATCCGCTGGCGATCTCCGCGTGCCGGGCGAATGCCGCGCTGAATAATGTCGAGATGAGCTATTCGACAGATTTCTTTGCCGAGGCCGATCGGTTTGATCTGATTCTGGTGGCGGACGTGTTGTACGACCGGGCGAATCTGCCGCTGCTCGATGCGTTTTTAAGTCGTGGTCGGGAAGCGTTGGTGGCGGATTCGCGGGTTCGGGATTTTCGGCATCCGTTGTATGAGCGGATTGAAATGCTAGAGGCGATGACGTTGCCGGACCTGGCGGAGCCCGAAGAATTCAGACATGTCAGCCTCTACCATGCGCGACGTTAGCTAAAAGCTTCGCGAGCAGGCTCGCTCCCACAGTTCATAAATCCCCTGCTCGCGAAAGCGTCCTGTCAGGCAACACACCTCTCAAAGGCTGACCGCTTCCGGCCACACCCCGCCAAGCCGTATAGTTGCCCCATTCACGTTTTTACGAGATCCCCCATGAGTCAGCAAACGCCGTACATCTTCGACGCCACGACTGCCGATTTCGACCAGTCGGTGATCGAAGCTTCCTTCAATAAACCGGTGCTGGTGGATTTCTGGGCCGAGTGGTGTGCGCCGTGCAAGGCATTGATGCCGATGCTGCAAGGCATCGCCGAGAGCTATCAGGGCGAACTGCTGCTGGCCAAGGTCAACTGCGACATCGAACAGGACATCGTTGCCCGTTTCGGTATTCGCAGCCTGCCGACCGTGGTGCTGTTCAAGGACGGTCAACCGGTGGACGGTTTTGCCGGCGCGCAGCCGGAATCCGCCGTGCGCGCCCTGCTCGAACCGCACGTGCAGATGCCGCCGCCGGCCGCCGCCGATCCGTTCGAACAGGCTCAGGCGTTGTTCGATGACGGGCGTTATGCCGATGCCGAAGCGGCGCTGGTGGTCCTGCTCACTGAAGACAACACTAACGCCAAGGCGCTGATTCTCTACGCGCGCTGCCTGACCGAACGCGGCGAGCTGGACGAAGCGCAAACCGTGCTCGACGCCGTCAAGAGTGACGAGCACAAGGCGGCGCTGGCCGGGGCCAAGGCGCAGATCAAGTTTCTTGGGCTGGCTCGCGATCTACCGGACGCTGCCGACCTCAAGGCGCGCCTGGCACAGAACCCGCAAGACGACGAAGCGGTGTATCAACTGGCGATTCAGCAACTGGCGCGCCAGCAATATGAGGCAGCGCTGGAGGCCTTGCTGAAGTTGTTTATCCGCAACCGCAGCTATGGCGAAGGATTGCCGCACAAGACGTTGCTGCAGGTGTTCGAGTTGCTGGGCAACGATCACCCGCTGGTGACTGCGTACCGTCGCAAGGTGTTTGCGGCGCTTTATTGAGATCAAAAGACCGCAGCCTGCGACAGCTCCTGCATGGGATTGGCATTCACCCTGCAGGAGCTGCCGCAGGCTGCGATCCTTTGCGGTCTACTCTATCCAGCTGTAGAGCGGCGTATCCCCGCCACTGACCACTTTCACCTGCGAACTATGGCGCAGGCGCACCAGCAAGCGCTTGCCCGCCGCTGCGCTACCGGTCAGCCCTTCCAGTTGATCAAGCAAATCCGGACCGCTGAGTTGCCCGGCCTTGCGCAACAAATCTTTCGCCACCTGCCACAGCGCCTCGTCCTGGTTCAGCGGTTTCGCTGCTGGCGCTGCCGCCATTTCCGGCTGAGCCGGCGCCGGCACATTCAGGGCTGATCCGAGCCGCGCCCAATCGCTGTCATCCAGTTCCACCGTCAAGTCCACCGGCACCTCGCCGACGGTTCCGCGTATCCGCACCATTGAGTTCGCTCCCGCACATTTCTGAGCTGCATGCTCCCACGGGACTTGTGCAACGCCAAGCGCACGGGCAAACTCTGCGGACTTTCGTTATAAGATTACATAACAAACTCTTCACTTTACTTCCTGGAGACCGCCATGCGTCGTCTGCTGCTCGCTTTGCCGTTTGCCCTGTTGCCGCTGGCCATTGCCCACGCGGCTGATGAGCATGACCACGATCATGAACACGGCAGCCTCGGTGCGCATGAACATGGCGTCGGCCGTCTGAATGCCGCACTCGACGGCCAGACTCTGGAGCTGGAGCTGGAAAGCCCGGCGATGAACCTGGTCGGTTTCGAACACGCCGCCACCAGTGACGCCGACAAGGCCAAGGTCGTGGCTGCTCGCACGAAACTGGAAAACCCGCTGGCTCTGTTCAACCTGCCCGCCGCTGCCGGTTGCAAAGTCGTCAGTCAGGAACTGGAAAGCCCGCTGTTCGGCGACAAGCCGGATGCCGACGATCACGACGACGATGAAGCGGACAAGGACGGGCATGAACATCACCACGACCACAGCGAAATCCACGCGCACTATCAGTTCAGCTGCGCCACGCCGGGGGCACTGAAGACCCTGGACCTGGCGAACATTTTCAATACCTTCCCGGCCACCCAGAAAATTCAGGTACAACTGATCAGCGCCAGCGGCCAGCAAGGTACTGAAGTGACGGCCAAGGCTGCCGCGCTGAAATTCTAAGCCTCACCGAAACACCCTTGTGGGAGCGAGCTTGCTCGCGAATGCGATTCGTCAGGCGCCTCTGGATTGACTGATCTACCGCTTTCGCGAGCAAGCTCGCTCCCACAGGGGTTATGCGTTCACCTCATGAAACTGGTGCCATGACCCAAGCACTTATCGAACTGTCCGACCTGGGCTTCAACTGGCCCGGTCACCCGCCATTGCTGGACATTCCGGCGTTTCGTCTGGAAGCCGGTGAAACCCTGTTCCTCAAAGGCCCCAGCGGCAGCGGCAAGACCACCCTGCTCGGCCTGCTCGGTGGCGTGCAAAAGCCCGGTCGCGGCAGCATTCGTCTGCTCGGCCAGGAGCTGACCGAGCTCTCCGCCGGCGCCCGCGATACGTTTCGCGTCGACCACACCGGCTACATCTTCCAGCAGTTCAACCTGCTGCCGTTTCTCTCGGTGCGCGAGAACGTCGAACTGCCCTGCCACTTCTCCAAGCTGCGTGCGCAGCGGGCGAAGCAACGTCACGGCAGCGTCGATCAAGCCGCTGCCACATTGCTCGCGCACCTGGGTCTGAAAGACGAAAGCATCCTCGGCCGCCGCGCCGACTCGCTGTCGATCGGCCAGCAGCAACGGGTCGCTGCGGCCCGCGCCTTGATCGGTCAACCGGAACTGGTGATCGCCGATGAACCGACCTCGGCACTGGATTACGACGCCCGGGAAAACTTCATTCGTCTGTTGTTCGCCGAATGCCGCGAGGCCGGCTCGAGCCTGTTGTTCGTCAGCCACGACCAGAGCCTGGCGCCGCTGTTCGACCGTCACCTGTCCCTGGCCGAACTCAATCGCGCCGCCACGTCTGCCGAGGTCTGAGATGTATCTGTTTCGTCTGGCCATGGCCAGCCTGGCCAACCGCCGCTTCACCGCCCTGCTCACCGCGTTCGCCATTGCCCTGTCGGTGTGCCTGCTGCTCGCCGTCGAGCGCGTGCGCACCGAAGCCAAAGCGAGTTTCGCCAGCACCATCAGCGGCACCGATCTGATCGTCGGCGCCCGCTCCGGCTCGGTGAACCTGCTGTTGTACTCGGTGTTCCGCATCGGCAACGCGACCAACAATATCCGCTGGGACAGCTTCGAACACTTCGCCAGCAACCCGAAAGTGAAATGGGCGATCCCGATGTCCCTCGGCGACTCGCATCGCGGTTATCGGGTGATGGGCACCACCGAAGCGTATTTCGAGCATTACCAGTACGGCCGCCAGCAACACCTGGCCCTGGCCGACGGTCGTGCATTTGCGACCGATCCTTTTGAAGTGGTGCTCGGTGCCGAAGTCGCCGAAGCGTTGCATTACAAGCTTGGCGACAAACTGGTGCTGGCCCACGGCGTGGCGGCAATCAGCCTGGTCAAGCACGACGACAAACCATTCACCGTGGTCGGCATTCTCAAGCGCACCGGCACCCCGGTCGATCGCACACTGCACATCAGCCTCGGCGGTATGGAGGCGATTCACATCGACTGGCACAACGGTGTGCCGGCGCGCGGCGACGGGCGCATCACGGCGGATCAGGCGCGCAACATGGACCTGACACCACAGGCGATCACTGCGTTCATGCTCGGCCTCAACAGCAAGATTTCCACCTTCGCCCTGCAACGCGAGATCAACGAATACCGTGGCGAGCCGATGCTGGCGATCCTCCCGGGCGTGGCCTTGCAGGAGTTGTGGAGCCTGATGAGCACCGCTGAAAAAGCGCTGTTCGTGGTCTCGTTGTTCGTCGTGCTGACCGGGTTGATCGGCATGCTCACGGCGATTCTCACCAGCCTTAACGAACGTCGCCGGGAGATGGCGATTCTGCGCTCGGTCGGTGCACGACCGTGGCACATCGCAAGCCTGCTGGTGCTGGAGGCCTTCGCCCTGGCGCTGACCGGGGTAATCGCCGGACTCGCGCTGCTATACATCGGCATCGCTGCGGCACAGGGTTATGTGCAGGCCAATTACGGACTGTATCTGCCGCTGGCGTGGCCGAGCGAGTATGAATGGACGCTGCTCGGTGGCATTCTGGCGGCTGCGCTGCTGATGGGCAGCGTGCCGGCCTGGCGCGCCTATCGCCAATCCCTGGCTGATGGCCTGTCGATCCGTTTATGAGGATGTTCACCATGCCCCGCGCCGTGCTTGCGCTGCTGTTGCTGGTTGCCCTGCCCGTGTGGGCAGCGGCGCCGAAAGACCTGACCTGGTCGGAGATGATTCCGCCGGACGCCGCGCCGGAAGTGCCGAACATGACGCCTCTGCACGACCTGTCGAAGATGAGTGATGCGCTGTCCGCCGAGTCTGCGCCTGCGGCCAAGCAGGACATGCCGAATGCGCCGGTGGTGCAGGCACTCGACGGGCAGAACATTCGTTTGCCGGGTTATATCGTGCCACTGGAAGTCAATGAAGAAGGACGCACCACGGACTTCCTGCTGGTGCCATATTTCGGCGCGTGCATCCATGTGCCGCCACCGCCGTCGAACCAGATCGTGCATGTGAAAAGCGAGTTGGGCGTGAAGCTCGATGAGCTGTATCAGCCGTATTGGGTCGAGGGACCGTTGCAGGTCAAGGCCTCGAGCAGTGAACTGGCGGATGCCGGGTATCAGATGGATGCCGACAAGATTTATGTGTATGAGCTGCCGGAGTAATTCCCGGTAGTTTTGTGCTGTTGCAATGACCCCTTCGCGAGCAAGCTCGCTCCCACAGGTTTCGGTGGTGACCATAAATTTTGTGGTCGACTCGATCAGTGTGGGAGCGAGCTTGCTCGCGAATGAGCCTTCAAAGGTTCCGCAAAAACCCGCCCCTTCACTGTTTCATTGAGCTGAGTCAAAAGACCGTATCAGTTGGCTTCATACCATAGGACATCAGACATTTTTAACGTCCTTTTGGAGCTCCCATGAACAAGTCCTTGCTCAGCGCCTCGCTGTTTGCCCTCGCGCTCGCAGCCCCGCTCGCCCACGCCCACGAAGCCGGCGACATCCTCATCCGCGCCGGTGCGATCACCGTCAACCCGAAGGCCGACAGCTCCAGCGTCAAGGTCGATCAGGGTCCGTTGAGCGGCACCAATCTGGGCGGCAAGGCGACCATGAGCAGCGACACCCAACTGGGCCTGAACTTCGCCTACATGCTCACCGACCACGTCGGTCTCGAGTTGCTGGCGGCCACTCCGTTTGAACATGACGTGAAGCTCAAAGGCACTGCATTGCCTGCGGCCAACGGCAAACTCGGCACCCTGAAACACTTGCCGCCGACCCTCAGCGTTGTCTACTACCCGCTGGATTCGAAGTCGCCGTTCCAGCCCTATGTCGGCGGCGGCATCAACTACACCTGGATCTATGACGAGCACGTCGGCAGCGAAGCCAGCGCCAATGGCTTCAGCAACTTCAAGGCGAAAAACTCTTGGGGTCTGGCCTGGCAGGTCGGCGCCGACTACATGCTGACCGACAACATCATGCTCAACGCCCAAGTGCGTTACATCGACATCGACACCCGTGCCACCGTCGAGAACAACGCGGTGGCGCCGGGCACACGCGCACGGGTGAACGTGGATGTCGATCCATTCATCTACATGGTGGGTTTGGGCTATAAGTTCTAAGTCGAGTTATCGAACGTTCACGTGGTGGTGAATGAGGCTTGGTGGTGAGCAGGCATTGAACTGACGGCGACCGCACGCAGTTGATCGGGGGACAACATCCCCTTGCCACAGGGATAGCGAGATTATTCCGGCCGTGAAAAAGGCGCCTGTCAAAGGGCGCCTTTTTCATGTCCGCTGGAAACCTCTGGCGTGAGCTGGATCTCCCCCTCACCCCAGCCCTCTCCCGAGGGAAAGGGAGCCGATTGGTATGTTCTTCAAACCTGCGCTCGACTCGGTATCCCACGTCGGCGTAACTCGAAAGACCGCATCGGTCAGTCCCCTCTCCCTATGGGAGAGGGTTAGGGTGAGGGGCGCTTTTCAGGAGCGACCGAGCAACCGTGCCAACCCCACGCTCATCGGCGTCTGCTGCGGCATCTTGAAGCGCTCCAGCAAGCGAGCATTGTTCGCTCGCGAGTGGCGGATATCACCGGAGCGCGCCGGGCCGTAGCTGATCGGCGGCAGCTCCCCAACCACCGCCTGCAGGGCGTCAAGCATCTGCTTGAGGCTCATCGACTGATTCCAGCCGACGTTGACCGCACCGACTGCCACTTCAGGCTTTTCGATCGCCTGTACCAGCAGCTCGACCAGGTCTTCGACATAAAGAAAATCGCGCGTCTGCTCGCCATCGCCAAACACGGTGATGGGCAGGCCTTTCTGCGCACGTTCGCTGAAAATGCTGATGACCCCGGAGTACGGTGAGGACGGGTCCTGTCGCGGGCCGAAGATGTTGAAGAAGCGGAACACCACCGGCTCCAGACCATGCTGGCGACGATAGAAATCGAAATAGTGTTCGCCCGCCAGTTTGTCGGAGGCGTACGGCGTCAGCGGGGCTTTGGGCGTGTCTTCATTGATCGACTCGCCCTCGCCGTTGTTGCCGTATACCGCCGCACTGGAGGCGTACAGCACGCGTTTGACCCCGGCCAGGCGCATGGCTTCGCAAACGTTCAGGGTGCCGATGAAGTTGCTCTGATGCGTCTTCACCGGATCATCCACCGACGCCTGCACCGAGGCCACGGCCGCCAGGTGGGCAACGGCACTGCAACCTTGCATCGCCCGGGCGACCAGCGCCGCATCGGCCACGTCGCCGACAATCAGTTCAACCCTGGGGTTATCCAGCGGCAAATTGCTGCGCTTGCCGGTCGACAGGTCGTCGAGCACTCGTACCGAATACCCGTGGGCGAGCAAGGCGTCGGTCAGGTGCGAGCCGATGAACCCGGCTCCACCCGTGATTAAAACAGTCCCTTCAGCCATGACGGTAAAACCTATCCAGTAAGGCCGGGAGCGCGGCGCGCCAGGCGCGCGGCTTGATCCCGAAGGTGTGCAGAATTTTTTTGCAGGCGAGCACCGCGTGTTGCGGCTCCTCGGCGGCATCCGGACGCGCGGCGTGGGCCTGGGCGGTCGGCGCTTCGATGGCCAGGGCATGCAGGCTGCGTGCTTCGGTCAGAATTGCCTGGCCCAGCGCCAGCGGTGTGGTCGCTTCATGGCCGGCGTAGTGATAAGTACCCCACAGCGGCGCCGCGCAATCGAGTTGCTTGAGCACGGAAATGATCACCCGCGCAGCGTCATCCACCGGTGTCGGATTACCCCGACGATCGTCGGCCAGCAACAGTTCTTCCGGCTGTTCGGCGCGAGCAAGGAAGCGCCCGAGAGTGCCGTCGGGGCTGTCATCGAGCAACCAGCCAAATCGTAGCAAAACGTGTTGCGGGCACGTGGCGCGCACACTTTGTTCGATCCGCCACAAGGCCTGACCGCGCAGCCCCAGCGGCACCGGTTCATCCTTTTCGCTGTATGCGGTGGCGCGCGAACCGTCGAACACCCGATAACTGGACGGCTGCACAAGGATGATGTTGTGGTGCTGGCACAGTTCGGCCAGCCGCTCGATGGCGCGTTCCTGCCCGGCCATACGGCTTTCGCTGACGGTTTCGGCCTGGAACCAGTCGAAATAGTAGGCGAGGTTGATCAATGCATCGGGACGGGTGTCGTCGAGCAGTTGTGTCAGGCTCGCGGCATCCCAGCCGTCTTCTGGCGGGCGGGGGGCGAGGAAACCGATGTCTTCCTCCGCACCGAGGCGAATCAGCGCCTGCCCAAGGGCATTTCCGCCGCCCAGTAACATAAGGCGCATTCGCATAGAGTCAGCAGGCCCAGTCTGATTGGAACGATGGCTTTAGCGACGGGACTTGTGGAACCGTCGTCGATAATTGCCGGAATCGTTGCATTTTGCGGGTTTAGTGCGCAACCGTCATCCGTAAAGTGTAGATCGCCGGGATTTGTGCCATGGCCACTGGCCTCATCGCCGGCCAGCCAGCTCCCACAGTCTGGGTGTGCGCCGCGATCCCTGTGGCCCTGAAGATCCGCGCAGATCCCGGCGGTACTTGCATCTTGCAGTCGCCGCCCGCATAACTTAAGCATGAATCTGCCCATCCCCAAGGACGTGGCCCTGGCAGGCTTTCACCCCGCCGTCAGCGCCTGGTTCAGCAAGACTTTCCCGACGGTCACCGCCGCCCAGGCCCGCGCTTGGCCGTTGATCCGTCAGCGCCGGTCGACCCTGATCGCCGCGCCCACCGGCTCCGGCAAGACCCTCACCGCGTTCCTCGCCGTGCTCGACGACCTCGTCCACCGTGGCCTGGAAAACCCCGACGGCCTGCCCGACGAAACCCTGGTGGTGTATGTCTCGCCATTAAAAGCGCTGTCCAACGACATCCGCATCAACCTGCAAAATCCATTGGCCGGGATTACCGGGCAATTGCGCCAACTGGGCCTGCCGGAGCTGGAAATCACCACCGCCGTGCGCACCGGTGACACCCCGCAAAAAGAACGCGCCGCCATGCGCAAGCACGCGCCGCACATTCTGGTGACCACCCCGGAATCGCTGTACGTGCTGCTCGGCTCCGAGTCCGGGCGCAAAATGCTCGGCACCACACGCACGGTGATTGTCGATGAGATCCACGCCATGGCCGCCGGCAAGCGCGGCAGCCATCTGTCCCTGAGCCTTGAACGCCTGCAGGCGCTGTGCGCCGAACCATTGACCCGCATCGGCCTGTCCGCCACGCAGAAACCGGTCGAGGCCGTGGCGCAATTTCTGGTCGGCCATGAGCGCTCCTGCGAGATTATCGACATCGGCCACGCCCGTCCGCGGGACCTGGACATCGAAGTGCCGCCGGTGCCGTTGTCGGCGGTGATGGCCAACGATGTCTGGGAACTGGTCTACGATCGCCTCGCCGAACTCGCCCGCGAACACCGCACCACACTGATTTTCGTCAACACCCGGCGCCTGGCCGAACGCTTGAGCCGGCATCTCAGCGAACGCCTCGGCAAACAGGCCGTGGCGGCGCACCACGGCAGCCTGGCCAAGGAGTTCCGCCTCGACGCCGAACAGCGGCTCAAGCGCGGCGAACTGCAAGTGCTGATTGCTACCGCGTCGCTGGAACTGGGCATTGATATCGGCGAGGTCGATCTGGTCTGTCAGATCGCCTCGCCGCGTTCGATTGCCGGTTTTTTGCAACGGGTCGGTCGTTCCGGGCACCAGGTCGGCGGCACGCCCAAAGGTCGCTTGTTCGCCACCACCCGCGACGACCTGATCGAATGCGCCGCCCTGCTCGACTGCGTGCGGCGCGGTGAACTCGACACACTGCACATCCCCGAAGCGCCGCTGGACGTGCTGGCCCAGCAGATCATCGCCGAAGTCAGTTGTCAGGAATGGCCGGAGGACGCCCTGCTGGCGATGTTCCGCAAGGCCTCGCCGTATCGCCATGTCGACGAAAAACACTATCAGGCCCTGCTGGCGATGCTCGCCGAAGGCTACAACGGTCGTCAGGGCATCCGCAGCGCTTACCTGCACCGCGACGCCGTCAGCCGCACTTTGCGCGGACGACGCGGGGCGCGCCTGACCGCCGTGACCAGCGGCGGCACCATCCCCGACAACGCCGATTACAGCGTACTGCTGGAGCCGCAAGGCCTGAGTATCGGCAGCGTCAATGAAGACTTCGCCGTGGAAAGCATCGCCGGTGATGTGTTCCAGCTCGGCAACACCTCGTACCGCATCTTGCGTGTGGAAACCGGCAAGGTGCGCGTCGAAGATGCCCACGGTCAGCCGCCGAGCATTCCGTTCTGGCTTGGCGAAGCGCCGGGGCGCAGCGATGAGTTGTCCGCGGCGGTGGCGCGCCTGCAAGCGACCCTCGACGACTTGCTCGGCGCCCGCCCCGGCGATCTGCAGCCGGCCCTCGACTGGCTGACACGAACGTTAGGACTGAACGCCGCCAGCGCCGAACAACTGGTGGACTATCTGGCCCGCGCCCGCCACACCCTCGGCGCCCTGCCCTCGCAGGACACGCTGCTGATGGAACGGTTTTTCGACGAGTCCGGCGGCACCCAACTGATTATCCATGCGCCGTTCGGCAGCCGCATCAACCGCGCCTGGGGCCTGGCCCTGCGCAAGCGTTTCTGCCGCACCTTCAACTTCGAACTGCAGGCGGCGGCCAGTGAAGACGCGATCGTATTGTCGCTGTCCACCAGCCACAGCTTTGAGCTCGATGACGTCTGGCGCTACCTGCACAGCAACAGTGCCGAGCACCTGCTGATTCAAGCGGTGCTGGATGCGCCGCTATTCGGCGTGCGCTGGCGCTGGAATGCCGGGGTGGCGCTGGCGTTGCCGCGTTTTACCGGCGGACGCAAGGTCGCGCCGCAATTGCAGCGAATGAAGAGTGAAGACCTGATCGCCAGTGTATTTCCCGACCAGATTGCCTGCCTTGAGAACCTCGCGGGTGAGCGGGAGATTCCCGAGCATCCGCTGGTCGAGCAGACCCTCGACGACTGCCTGCATGAGGCGATGGACAGCGAGGGCTGGCTGACCCTGTTGCGACGCATGGAGCAGGGCGACGTGCGTCTGATCAGTCGCGATCTGCCGGCACCCTCGCCATTGGCGGCGGAAATTCTCAGCGCCCGCCCCTACACCTTTCTCGACGATGCGCCGCTGGAAGAACGCCGCACCCAAGCGGTGATCAACCGACGCTGGAGCGATCCGCAATCGACCGATGATCTTGGTGCACTGGATGCCGACGCCATCGTCGCGGTGCGCGAAGAAGCCTGGCCGACGCCGAATTCTGTGGATGAAATGCACGAAGCGTTGATGAGTCTGGCGTGCCTCAGCGATGCAGAGGCGCAGGCCAATCCGGGCTGGCGGGAATGGCTCAATGCACTGGCCGCGAGCGGTCGTGCCTGCCACTTGCAGATCGTTGAAGAGCATTCACTGTGGCTGGCACGCGAACGCCTGACGTGCCTGCAAGCGCTTTATCCACAGGCCACGCTACTGACCCGCGTGGTGGACTTGCCCGGCTTCGATAACGCCTGGACCTTCGACGAAGCACTGGTCGAAGTGATCCGCGCACGGCTCGGCGCGTTCGGCCCGCTGCCGTTGCCCGCCATCGCCGAACCGCTTGCGCTGCCCGCCCCTCAGGTCCAGCAAGCCCTCGCTCGACTGGAACGCGAAGGGTACGTGCTGCGCGGCCAGTTCACCCCGGGACTGACGCACGAGGAATGGTGCGAGCGGCATCTGCTGGCGCGGATCCATCGCTATACGGTCAAGCGCCTGCGCCGGGAAATCGAGCCCGTGGCGTTGCAGGATTTCATGCGTTTCCTGTTCGACTGGCAGCACCTCTCGCCCGCCACGCGCGGTCAGGGCAGCGCAGTGTTGCCGGCAATTGTCGGCCAGCTCGAGGGGTATCCGGCGGCGGCTTCGGCCTGGGACAGCGACATTCTCCCGGCGCGCCTCAAGGACTACTCGCCGACCTGGCTGGATGATCTGTGTCGCAACGGCAAGCTGGTGTGGACGCGCCTCAGCGCCCGGCAAAAAACCAGTGGCACGGCATTGCGCAGCACGCCGATCGTATTACTGCCACGCAGTCAGGCCGGACTGTGGAGCGCACTGGCCGAGCAGACGCCGGCCAGCGAACTGTCAGCGAAAACCCAAAAGGTTTTTGAAGCCCTGAGTCAGCACGGCGCGCTGTTTTTCGATGAGTTGATTCATGAAGCACACCTGCTGCGCACCGAACTGGAAACGGCCCTGCAGGAACTGGTTGGCGCTGGCCTGGTGAACGCCGACAGCTTCGCCGGCCTGCGTGCCCTGATTACCCCGGCGAGCAAGCGCCAGCAGCGCAGCAGTCGACGTGGACGCGGCGCATTCGTCGGCGGCATGGATGATGCCGGGCGCTGGGCATTGCTGCGGCGCGGGCAGGCTGTGGATAACAACGAGACCCTGGAACACGTCGCCATGACCCTGCTGCGCCGCTACGGCGTGGTGTTCTGGCGGTTGCTGGAGCGCGAAGCGGACTGGTTGCCGAACTGGCGGGAATTACTGCGCACCTTCCATCGCCTGGAAGCCCGTGGCGAGATTCGTGGTGGACGATTTGTCAGCGGTCTGGCGGGAGAGCAGTTTGCCCTGCCCGAGGCGATTGCCTTGCTGCGCGAAGTTCGGCGGCGGCCACATGACGGCAGTTTGATTGCGGTGTGCGGGGTGGATCCGCTGAACCTGGCCGGGACGTTGTTGCCGGGGGTGAAAGTGCCGGCGCTGGCGAGTAATCGGTTGGTCTATCGGGATGGTTTGCCGGTGGCGGCGGAGATTGCCGGTAAGCAGCAATTTTGGCTGGAACTGGATCAGATCGCCATGGAACAGGTGCGCGGCAAATTGATCCGGCACTGAGGGTGTTTGGGCTCGCGAAAGGGCCGGCACAGCTCCACAAAATCTTGCATCAAGTCCGCGATTCCTGCGGCAACTCAGTCGCCACCAGCGCCCCCTCCTCCTGCCTTTTGGGCAACAAAACCTGCTGTGGATAAGTCTGCGCGAAATGCACCACCGGGCTGTTATCCACAAGCTTCTTCAAACGCTGGTTGAATGCGCGGCTCACCGCATATTGCCCACCCGACACGGTACGGAACTGCGCTGTCAGCACCACGCCGTTCAAATCCATCTTGTCCACGCCAAACACATCCAGCGGGCCTTGCAGGTTGTACTTGAGGAATGGGTCTTCGCGGATCGAATCGCCGGTCTCGCGGATCAGCTCGATCGCCTTGTCCACGTCCGTGTCGTAAGTGAACTGCACCGAGAAAAACGCAAAGGCAAACTGCCGCGACTGATTGGTCACAGCCTTGATCTGGCCGAACGGCACCGAGTGCACAAAGCCTTTGCCGTCACGCAGGCGCAGGGTGCGGATGGTCAGGCCTTCGACCGTGCCGGCATGCCCGGAATCGAGCACCACCCAGTCACCGATCGACAGGGTGTCTTCGATGATGATGAACAGCCCGGTGATCACGTCCTGCACCAGTTGCTGCGAACCGAAACCGATGGCCAGACCAACCACCCCGGCACCGGCCAGCAATGGCGCCACATTGATCCCCAGATTGGCCATCGTGGTGATCGCGCAGATCACCACCAGGATGATTTTGATCGCGTTGCGCAGCAGCGGCAGGATGGTTTTTACCCGGGTGCTGGGCTGGCGCGCCCCGCGCTTGTTAAGCGGGGGTTTCAGGGCTTCCTGAATCGCCGTGTCGAGCACCACCCACAACAGCCATGTCACCAGGAAAATCAAACCGATGCTGCTCAAGGCGTTGCTGATGGCCCGGCCGACCGTGCTGCTCTGGGCGAAATCGAGCAGTGACACGCCCCAGATCCGCCCGAGAATATCAATGAACGCGATGGCGATGACGATCCGCAGCAACGCGTGTAGCAGGCTGAGAAAACGCTCCTTGTAGGCGCTGCGGCGCTGGATGGCTTCGGCCTTTGGTGACTTGAACAGGTGCTGCAGGATCGTGCTGAGGAACACCGTGCCGATCAGCAGCACGGTGGTGAACAACGCGCAGCGCAGGGCTTTCTGGTTGTCCTCACCGATGCCGATCAGATTAATCGCCGACACCAGCACCATCAGCACAATCGGCCAATACCACAACCCCGAGAAAATCCGCAGCGACTCCTGCAACGACGGTTGTTTCAGGCGTTGCGCCAGCGGTCGGTTGCGGATCAGATGCGCCACTGGCCGGCGCAGACGAATCACCAGCAGGCCAAAGATGATCGAGGCGATCAGCCCGGTGAACACCGCGACGCTGCTGGTGATGTTGCCACCCAGTTGCCGGGCGATTTGCGGGCTGGTCAAGGCGTCGCTGAGGGCCGCGAGGAAACCGATCAGGAACAGCGGGGGCGGACAGTAATTGCGGATGATCCGCGCCGCCGGGCGCTTATGGCCGACGTTGAACATCACCACGACGCACAACAGCATCGAGGTGGAAAAAATACCGCTGCTGGTGGCGTAAGCCAGACACAACGCCAGTGCACGCCCGACCGAGGCTTGCAGAAAATGGCTGACGTACAGGGTCAAGGGCAGGCAGATCAGCGCCGGCAGCGTGTACGGCAGCAGATAACCGAGCAGATCCTGACTGCGCTGGCGCGTGCGTAACCAGCGGCCTTCGCGCAGGCGTTTGGCCAACAGACTGCCAAGCACGGTCAGCAGGGCAAACGCGCCGAGCCAGACACCGGACAACATCAGGAAATCGCCGGCGACACGCCAGCCCGAGCGATTCGAAGGGTGGTTGACCAGTCTGTCGACTTCATCCGCTGCCCGATCGGCACGCAGGCGCCAGGCATCGACCAGATGTTCATTGAGATCGAGTTTGTCCTGCACATCGTCGATGCTGGAACTGATCGCCCCGAGCAGACCGCCCTGCACAATCGGTTCGGCTTTGGCCGGTTCCTCAGCGGTGGCCGGAACGCCCGGCAGCGCGGCGGCTTCGAGTTCGCTGGCGCCAAGAAACAGCAGTGCTCCCAGCAAAATGGCGATCCTGAACTTGATCAAAACTCCGCTCTCCCGATGGCTGAACCTGTAAGGAACTGATCGGTGAATGGCGGACAAGTTCGGTTTTTGCCTGAATCCTCATATTCAAATCCCGCATTCCCCTGTGACGAGGGGATTTATCCCCGTTGGACGGCGAAGCGGCGCCAAAACCTGAATCTTCAATCTCCTGCCAGACCGAGTCGTGAGGTTTTACGACAGCTGCGCAGTCGAACGGGGGTAAATCCCCTATCCACAGCGTTCACACCCATCCAGGGATATTTGCGCTGCCGGCAAATATCAAATGCCCGCACCCGTATTTTTCCGCACAAGCCAAACCCCGACACTGCGCTCCATCCAATCAAATCATCCTGGAGTGCCGTGATGCCCATTGCCTTGCTCGCGCTGACCCTCAGCGCTTTCGCCATCGGGACGACCGAGTTCGTCATCGTTGGCCTGCTGCCTACCATTGGCGCCGATCTCGGCGTCAGTCTTCCCTCCGCCGGTTTGCTGGTGAGCCTGTACGCGCTGGGCGTGGCCATCGGTGCGCCCGTGTTGACCGCGCTCACCGGCAAGGTCCCGCGCAAGCTGTTGCTGCTGTCGCTGATGGTGCTGTTCACCCTCGGCAACCTGCTGGCGTGGATGGCGCCAAGTTATGAATCGCTGGTGCTGGCGCGGATCGTCACCGGTCTGGCCCACGGCGTGTTCTTCTCCATCGGCTCGACCATCGCCACCAGCCTGGTGTCCAAGGAAAAAGCCGCCAGCGCAATTGCGATCATGTTCACCGGCCTCACCGTGGCATTGGTCACCGGCGTGCCGCTGGGTACGTTCATCGGCCAGCATTTCGGCTGGCGTGAAACTTTCCTCGCCGTGTCGGCGCTGGGCGTGATTGCCTTTATCGGCAGCCTGATCTACGTGCCGAGCAACATCGCCCACAGCAAACCGGCGTCGCTGCTGCAACAACTGCAAGTGCTCAAACAACCGCGTCTGTTGCTGGTGTACGCCATGACCGCGATCGGCTACGGCGGCTCGTTCATCGCCTTCACTTTCCTCGCGCCGATCCTTCAGGACATCTCGGGCTTCAGCGCCAGCACGGTGAGCCTGGTGCTGCTGGTGTATGGCGTGTCGGTAGCGGTCGGGAATATCTGGGGCGGCAAGCTGGCGGACAGACGCGGGCCGATCAGCGCCCTGAAAATCATCTTCGCCCTGCTCGCGGCCGTGTTGTTCGTGCTGACCTTCACCGCCGCCAATCCCTGGCTGGCACTGGCCACGGTATTGGTCTGGGGCGCAGTAGCGTTCGGCAATGTGCCGGGGCTGCAAGTGTATGTGGTGCGTCAGGCTGAACATCACACGCCGCAAGCCGTGGATGTGGCGTCGGGGCTGAACATTGCTGCGTTCAACCTCGGGATTGCCGGCGGGGCGTGGGGCGGTGGCTTGATCGTTGAACACATCGGCCTGATCCACACGGCGTGGATCGGTGGTCTGGTGGTGTTGGTGGCGTTGGCCCTGACTGCCTGGAGCGGTCGACTGGATCGCCTCGGCCCGACCTATGCCGAAAGCACTTCGCGCATCGTCACCGGCCACTGATTCAACACCTGTGCCCTTGTCGAGGGGGCACTTGTGGGAGGGGGCTTGCTCGCGAATGCGGGGTATCAGTCGCGATCAACGCTGACTGCCCCATCGCCTTCGGGAGCAAGCCCCCTCGCACATTGTTTTTCGTGGAGCGCGCAAAAATGTACCGTCCGTAACGCCACCGAAACTTTCCCGAACCGCCCACAGTCATCAACACACACAGGCTGTACGAGGACTGACTACGGGAGGGCGACATGGCAACGATTCACATCGGTATTTCCGGCTGGCGCTACGCTCCGTGGCGCGGGGATTTCTACCCCAAGGGACTGGCGCAGAAACGTGAATTGCAGTTCGCATCGCGGGCGGTCAACAGCATCGAAATCAATGGATCGTTCTACGCCCTGCAACGGCCCGAACGCTACGCGCAGTGGCACGCCGAAACGCCTGACGACTTCGTGTTCAGCGTCAAGGCGCCGCGCTTCATCACCCACATTCGCCGCTTGCGCGACATCGAAAAACCGCTGGCGAACTTCTTCGCGTCCGGGGTGCTTGAACTCAAGGAAAAACTCGGCCCGATCCTCTGGCAGTTTCCGCCCAACTTCAAATACGAGCCGCAGCGCTTCGAACACTTTCTCGCTCAACTGCCCCACACCCCTGAAGCTGCCGCCGCCCTCGCCCATCAACACGATGCTCACCTGCACGGCCACGCCAGCCTCAAGGCCTACGGCAAAAAAGCGCTGCGCCATGCCGTGGAAATCCGCAACGACAGCTTCATCGACCCGGACTTCGTGCGCCTGCTCAAACGCCACAACACCGCGCTGGTGATCGCCGACACCGCCGGTAAGTGGCCGTACCGCGAAGACCTCACCAGCGACTTCGTCTACCTGCGCCTGCACGGTGCCGAAGAACTCTACGCCAGCGGCTACACCGCGCCGGCCCTCAAGCGCTGGGCCGAGCGTATCGAAGCCTGGCACCACGGCCGGCAACCGCAAGATGCGCATCTGATTGCCCCGCGACTCAAGCCGCGCGCACGTAAATCCCGGGAAGTGTTTTGCTACTTCGACAACGACATCAAAGTCCGTGCGCCCTACGACGCGCGTAATCTGCTGCAGCGTTTCGGGCTCGATAACGACCTCGCCACCGCCCCCGGTGAAAGCGCCGCAGAAGGAGTGTTGCCATGAGCATTCCTGAACCGGTGGGCTTCACCGATGAAGGTTCGGTGGTCGCGCCGACGGTGCGCACTTTCACTGTACTGACGGTCAACACCCACAAGGGCTTCACGGCCCTCAACCGGCGCTTCATCCTGCCGGAACTGCGCGAAGCGGTGCGCAGCGTCGCCGCCGACGTGGTGTTCCTCCAGGAAGTCCACGGCACCCACGAACATCACCCCAAGCGCTATAGCAACTGGCCGACGATGCCGCAGTATGAATTTCTCGCCGACAGCCTTTGGCCGCAGTTCGCCTACGGGCGCAACGCGGTGTATCCGGAGGGCGATCACGGCAATGCGCTGTTGTCGAAATTCCAGATCATCCGCCACGACAACCTCGACGTCTCGATCAGCGGCCACGAGAACCGCGGCCTGCTGCACTGCGTGCTGCGCCTGCCCGGTGACGGGGTCGAGGTGCATGCGATCTGCGTGCACCTGGGCCTGCGCGAAAGCCACCGCAACGCGCAGTTGAAGCTGCTCGGCCAACGCCTTGCGGAACTGCCGGACGATGCCCCGGTGATCATCGCCGGCGACTTCAACGACTGGCGCCAGCGCGCCGATGCGCTCCTCACACCCTGGGGCCTGCGCGAGGTCTTCGCCGAGCATCACGGCAAACCCGCACGCAGCTTTCCGGCGCGCCTGCCGACCCTGCGGCTCGACCGCATTTACGTACGCAACCTCAAGGCCCGCCAGCCAAAAGTCCTGGCGAACCGGCCCTGGTCACACCTTTCCGACCACGCCCCTTTATCGGTGGAGATTGAATTATGAACAGCGCACCGCTGGAGAAATCCACCGTGGAACCGATCAGCATCGCCCCGCCCGTGCGCGAGCCCGGCCAGGTTGACGTCGAGTACAGTTGGCAAGGCAATAACCGTGTCGAACTCCTGGAAAACGGCGAAGAATATTTTCCCCGGGTGTTCGACGCCATGCGTGCGGCGAAAAGTGAAATCCTGCTGGAAACCTTCATCGTTTTCGAAGACAAGGTCGGCGCAGAGTTGCAGCAGATCCTGATCGACGCGGCACAGCGCGGCGTGCGCACCACCGTCAGCCTCGACGGCTTTGGCTGTGGCGAGTTGACCACCGCTTATCTCGCGGCCCTGAGTGATGCGGGCGTGCACCTGCAGATGTTTGATCCGGCGCCCAAGCACCTGGGTTTTCGCACCAACTGGTTCCGCCGCTTACACCGCAAAATCGTGGTGGTCGACGGCCTGGTTGCGTTCATTGGCGGGATCAATTTTTCCGGCGATCACCTGGCCGACTTCGGCCCCGAAGCCAAACAGGATTATGCCGTGCAGATTCAGGGCCCAGCGGTTGCTGACCTGCATCACTTTGCTCTGGTGCAAAGCGGTCGCCCCGGACGCGCACGCTTCTGGTGGCAGCGTCGGCGCCAGCGTCGCGCAGACATGGCCTTCAGCGACCACGACGGTCAGGTGCGCCTGGTCTTTCGCGACAACGATCAGCACCACACCGATATCGAGGACGTGTACTTGCAGGCACTGCGCCGGGCCAAACACCGGGTGGTGATCGCCAACGCCTACTTTTTCCCCGGCTACCGTCTGCTGCGCGAGATCCGCAATGCGGCGCGGCGTGGTGTCGATGTGCGGCTGATCCTGCAAGGTCAGCCCGACATGCTGGTGGCCAAACTCGCGGCGCGCATGACCTACGACTACCTGCTCAAGGCCGGCGTGCAGATCCACGAGTATTGCCAGCGACCGCTGCACGGCAAGGTGGCGCTGGTGGACGATGAATGGAGCACCGTCGGCTCGAGCAATCTCGACCCGCTGAGCCTGTCGCTGAATCTGGAAGCCAACGTGCTGATTCGCGATCGGGAATTCAATCAGCATTTGTTCGAGCGCCTCGAAGACCTCAGCCAGAACCACTGCAAGGCCATGGACGCCGACATGTCCCCGCGCGGACGGATCTGGCACATGACCGTAGGTTTTCTGGTGTTTCACTTTCTGCGGCACTTCCCGGCGATGGCCGGTTGGCTGCCGGCGCACAAACCACGGCTCAAGCCGTTTCGAGGTGGCCAGTCATGAGCCACTCCGAAGCACACTCGACAGGCCACGCCGCGCCAGCGACTCACTCGAAATGGAGCCGCTGGAAACGCCCACTGACGCTGTTGTTTTTCCTCGCGTTGATCGTCTTGCTGACGCTGTTCGCCACCCGTATCGAATGGGCCGAAGTGCTGCAAACCCTCGCCGACTTCAAGGTGCGCACACTGATCATCGCTGCCGGCCTGACCTTGCTGAGTTTCCTGACTTACGCCAGTTTCGACCTGATCGGCCGCACCTACATTCGCCAGGACCTGACCTGGAAACAGATCCTGCCCGTGGGGATCATCAGTTACGCGTTCAACCTCAATCTCAGCGCCTGGGTCGGCGGTATCGCCATGCGGTATCGGCTGTATTCGCGCCTGGGCGTGAGCAAAGGCAACATTGCGAAGATTCTCGGCTTGAGCCTGGCGACCAACTGGTTCGGCTACATGACCATTGCCGGTGTGGTGTTCAGCAGTGGCCTGGTGCGCATGCCGCCGGGATGGAAACTGAGCAGCGATGCATTGCAGGGCGTCGGTATCCTATTGCTGCTGATCAGCGCCGGGTATCTCGCGGCGTGTCAGTTTTCCAAGCGCCGCGAGTGGTCGATTCGTGGGGTGGAAATCAACCTGCCGTCGCTGCGCATGGCCGTGCTGCAACTGTTGCTCGGTGCCTTGAACTGGTCGCTGATGGCGGCGGTGATCTTCACCCTGCTTCCGAGCAAACTGGATTATCCGCTGGTACTGGGCGTGTTGTTGATCAGCGCGATTGCCGGGGTCATCACCCACATACCGGCGGGGCTGGGTGTGCTGGAAGCGGTGTTCGTCGCGCTGCTGCAACATGAAGCATCACGCGGCAGCCTGGTGGCGGGATTGCTGGCATACCGGGCAATTTATTTTCTGTTGCCGTTGCTGATTACGGTGGTGATGTATTTGCTGGTGGAGGCCAAGGCGAAGGCCTTGCGGATCGAGAAGAAACCTTCCTGAGGTTTTTTTGTTGAAGTTGAGAAGGCTATCTCGACTGAATGATGCTCAAGCGCTCCCCCACCACCATCTCGGTAATCCAGTCCACCAGAATCGAGGTATACGCCTGCTGCGACACCGGTTCGCTCAATGCATGATCGGCGCCGTCGATAATCCGGTGCGTCAGCGAATGAGTCTGCTGACACGCCGCGCGATAACTCATGATTGTTGCGTGGGGCACGTAGTCATCCGTTTGCGATTCCACCAGCAACACATCCCCGGTGAATTGCGAACAGGCATGCAGCGCACGGTTAGTGTCGGCACGGACTAACGTGCTTCGGTAATCACGCAAATCGGCCTTGTCCAGATCGCGCTTGGGCGTGTGCCATTGCTCATCGCGATACAGCGCCGGCACCCGCAGCGCCAGCCAGCGCACCGGACGCAACGAAGTGAGGATCGAGGCGAGGTAACCGCCATAACTGGTGCCGACCACCGCAATCGCCGAGGTGTCGAGCGCAGGGTGCGCGAGCAGGCGGTCGTAGGCTGCGAGCAGATCGCGCAAGTTGTCTTCGCGGGTGACCCGGGTCAGCGGAATGCCGGTGCCACCGGTGTGGCCGCGCAGATCGAAGGTCAGGCAGACGCAGCCAAGACCGGCGATGCCTTTCGCTCGCTCCAGGTCGCGCTCCTGGCTACCGCCCCAGCCGTGGACAAACAACACACCGGGTACCTTGGATTTGGGACTGAGAAACGTCCCGCTCATCTGTTCATCATCAATGTCGATTTGAATGCTTTCGCTTCTAGCCGTCATAGGGTTTGACCGTTACGTATTTGAGGAGAAACTCGCTGTTCTCGGCCGGCCCGCGATACACCTCGATGGCGTCCGCCGGCAGTGGCTGATCAACGTAGGTTTCCACCGAAGACACGCGAATCGCGCGCATGCCCGGATCGTTGACGAAGCTTTGCAGCGCCGCCACTTCGGCGCTGCTGGCACCGCCCATGCGCCAGGATTGTTCGAGCACACCACTGCGCGGTTTGCCATTGCTGTCCCGGCCCTGGGCAATGTCATAGTTGCGGCGCGAAGCGTAGAACCCCGGATAAGCCTCATCCGCCGCTCGGTCGAAAACCTGCGCCTGCTCGATGGCCAGCCGTACAGCGTCGGGCAGTTCCAGCGCCAGCAACTGCGGATAACCACCCTGCACCACCAGCAGATTCGAACCACCATAGACGTCTTCGCCATGGGCATCTTGAGTCAAGTATTGATCACCGCAGTAGCTCAGCACCTTGCCGCCGATGAATGACTGGCCGACGCTATGGGTGATCACTTCACTCAGGTCCTGCTCCAGCACCACACCATCGCGAAACAACTCTGCAGCTTCCGCTCGGGCAAGTACCTCGTCGAACGCGTCGAGGCTGTTGATAACTTCCTGGCCGCGACCGGCACAGGCGTGAATCGGCTTCAGGCGGATCGGCCCGTTGTGCAGCAAATGCTCGGCAGCCGGTCGCGCATCTTCCAGGGCAAACACGGTAAGGCCATCGAGCACCACGTCGCGCACACGCTTGGAGAACAAAGGCGCCCAGCCCTGGGGCGCGTGGGCCAGATGACTGCGCAGGCCGTGGCTGATGGCTTTGGTGCAGATGAAATCGTGTTCGACGAATCCGCCCCACAAGTCATTCGCACCTTTGATGCCCAATTGCTGCGCCTGTTTGGCGCCAACAATGGTTTGCGTCGGCAGCCAGTACAGGTCGCGACCACGGTGTTTTTCCGGGTCGTAGCTACCACCGAATTTGAGCCCGATGATGTGTGCCAGCCAGCGTGCCAGTGCCTTGTTGGTCTGCACTTCGTGCTGTGGCGCCCCGTTACGAACTGAATGGGCGACTACCAATTTTTTGCTCGGCGTTGGGGTCATGCGTCCCCCTTCAGCGACTCGATGAATGTAGTCGTTGGAAGTGCAGAGATCAGGCCAATCGCCGCGCAACAAGAATGCACAATGAATCAAGCGCTTGCGCCAACATTGATGGCACCGGGCCTGTTTCAATCTGCACGAACATCCGGTAATCCCCGGCAATTTGCATGATCGCGCGACCTACCTTTGCTCTCGAACGTCCCTCCATATAGCGTCAAACATGACGCATCGCTTGTTGATCGCCTGACGCCCGATTTGCATCGCAATCACCTTTGCTTCAGGTGCGTGTCGAGTCAATCGCCCCAGAATCTTCAGCATGGTGACCGCGTGCCCTTCATCTTCTTCGATGTGTATGCGGAAAAACTCCAGACCTTCCTCACTGATATTCAGCCTCTCCAGCGCCGCCAGAATCGGTTTGTAGAGCAATGGCACGATGGCTTCAGCCCCCAGGCATAGCGCCGCGAGCCCCTCAACCGGATTTTCACTGCGGCACAATTTCATGATCGAATGGGTAAATTCAATGGTCTGGGGCAAAGGCGGCTGCGCCGTGGCGTGGGTGCCCACAATCTTGAGAGATCGTTGGAACAAATCGGCATGGGTGACTTTATCGTCACCGTCAATACCCATTTCCTCCTGCAGGTTTTCCATTAAAAGCTTGATGTCGTCGAGTGACTCAAGGCGATTGATAACCGCACAAAGAAAGCGAGTGAAGTTTCGAGAGTAGTAATGATGCTGCACCAGAAAATAGCGCATGCCACTCAAAGAAACATGGCCCCTCCCCATTGCCACCAACAGTTCATGATGAACCAGTCTATTTAACGCGCCAGCGTCCAGCCACGTATCCCATATGGAACCACCGGTGACCGCTTGAATGGCATGCACTACATCATCGCCGTATAACTTGTTATCTTTTTGCACCATAAAATTCCTTTTAACTCTCGCCCGGCCATCCAATGACCAAACCACTCAGTGACAAATTAACCAAAGCACTTAAGTCCTGACGGCAGTGTTTTAATCACTGCGCATCACTGCAAACAACTTGTCGCTCATACCTGGCGAGAAAATAAGCACACAGAGAGGCAAAAATAATACACAGACCACCTGACGCAAGAATAAGAGCGCTGCTGGAAAATTGGAGCAACAGCCATCCACTGAGCAAGCTCGCGGGCGGAATAGCCAGATAGGCAATGAGCCTGGTGACCCCGACAGTCCGACCCAGAATGGCTTGCGGAACCACTTGTTGGCGATAGGTGAAAAAAGCGATGACCACCACGGATTGGCAGCAGGTGGAAAGCGCCCAAAGCGCCGCGAGTGTCCAGGGCTCGCTCGCCAGCGCTGCGGCCAACGTGAAGATCCCTGCCAGCAGGCAACTGCCCCGGATGAGCACGCCAGCCGGATAGCGCTTCACAAAAACTGCACCTGTCGCTGATCCGGCAACGGCACCTGCGCCAATGAGTCCGTAGTAGTAGCCGACATCGCTCAACGGCACAGCCAGGAGCGTGGTGAAAACATAGATGAGGCTGGCACCGATCAGGGCAAAACCGAAGTTGCAGAAGAAGAACAGCACAACCAATGAACACAGTTCTCGATGCCGAAGGACATAGAGCAGCCCGGCTTTGATTTCGGTGAAGACCCGGGTGGTGGCGGGCTGAGGTTTGCCCTGCTCTTTTAGCCAGTAGCAAAGCGGCAGAGAGAGCGCAAAGCCGACAATACTGACAACGAGAATCCGCTCCTTGGTGCTGAAAGCCAGTACCGCTGCCACGCTGATCGGCGCAACGATGCGAATGATGTTGTCACTGGCGTTGACGATCGCATTGAACCGATGAAGTTTTCGCCCCTCGACCAGCGCAGGAGCGATGCTCTGAAATACCGGGTGATGGGTTGCGCCAACGCTTGCCAGCATGAAGCTCAGCAGTAACAGGGTGATGCTCAAGGCGTCCCCGGACAAGGTGCTCACGGCGACGTACATCAGGCTGCCGATGGCAATGTTGATAAGATCGCCACCGATCAGAAATCGCCGTTTGCTGTAGCGATCACTCCACACCCCGGCAAAGGGGGTGACCAGTATGTAAGGCGCCATCGCCGCGAAAAAAGCCAGCGATGTCCAGACAGGGGAGCCTGTCTGCTCATAGACGTAAAGCGGGATGAGAAATGCAATGGCCCATGAGCAAACGGACGTGATGACATAGGACGCCAGCAGCTTGAACATCTAGACGGTCTCCGTCTGCACGGATAGCTGCTGCGAATTGGCGAGATGCCCGCACACCGGGCAGTCCGGATTCTGCTGCCAGACTTCGGCAATGCCGACATCCAGATCGTCGAAGGTGAATTCCTTGAGCTTGTTGGTCAATTGTGGCGGCTGGCAGCCGGTGAGGATCTTGACGGTTTCGCTCACCATCATGCCCGCGGTCACGGCCACCAGGGTCACCAGTGCCGGGCCTGGGTGCCGGTAGGTTATGTCGTGTTGCTTGGCCATGGTCGAAATACTGTTAACCAGGCTGCTTTTGTTGCGTGCCGAAGTCAGCCAGCAAGCACCGCACCCCGAGCTGCCGGGTACCACCGAATAGAAAACCGAGCGGCGCACATCGAGCCCACCGGATATGAAGGGTACGCCCTCCTGAACGCAGGCCTCGTTCAGCCAGTCGGCCATGTAGTTCGCGGGTTTGTCGGCAACGCAAATCACAATATCGTGGCCACTTACGACTCTGGCGACATCCTGAGCCGATTCGAGGCGCGTCTCGTGGGCGGTGATGTCGAGGTGACTGTTGAACTCAAGCAACCGGCGCCGGGCGGTCTCGACCTTCGGCATCCCGATGTCGCTCTCCTTGTAAAGGATCTGTCGATTCAGGTTGCTCAACTCGATCTTGTCAAAATCAAGGATCGTCAGATGATGTACACCCAGCGCTACCAGATCGAACAGGATATGGGTGCCGAGCCCACCGCAACCCAGTACGCAGACCCTGGCCGCACGCAGTTTCTCCTGAGAGGAAAACTTGTTCTCTCCCACCGCCGCCATCGACCCGAAAAAATCGATGTTTCGGGAAAATCTGTTGCGATCGTGGTCCGAAAGAGAAGTCGTCTCGAACGCATCAGGACTCTCAACCAGTCGGTATCTGATCAAATCCTGCGCCACGCTGCGCAGATCCTCCTGATCCACTGCGGGATAACGTTCGGCCACCTGGTTAATCAACATTTCGAATGGCGCACTGCCGTCCAGTGCAGTTGCGAATTCCCAGATAGCACCATGGGGGTCGGGGATCTTCGCGTATTGCCCGTTGAACCGCAGAACAACCTGGCCTTCAAGTTTGAACGGAATGATGGTCGGCTTCAGGCAAAGTTTCATATAGCAGCCTCAGATACGGTTAAAAACAAGTTCATCAAGAACCAGGGCCATAAGGCCCCGGTTCTCATTGGCTAGCTCAGCCGATCTGAGAATCGCCAGCGGAAGATGCTTTTTCGAAAGTCATAATGATTTCCTCAAAAGTTAAAGGGCCAGTGGTCGAACCAACTTTCCACCGGAGTGAAGGTGTGCACATACAAAACCTAGAATAAGTTTCCGAGAGTTGCGAACCCGCGTTATTTCTTAATGTTACTCAAATAAAATGCACACCATCACTCCTACTGCACGCAAGTTTTAGTTCTTACAGAAACCAGAAAAAACAATGTAGGAATATTCACTAAAATTTAAACAACAAAAAACAATTACTAAAATCCCAAATAATTTTGACGAGCTGACACAACATTTCAGATACCACCAGGCGATGTGTTCCGCACGGCAAAAACACTGACGTGCACGGTACGTCAGGACTTTTTCGATGCTTCGAAAAAATCTCACGCGTGAGCCATTGATGGCACTTTGAATTGGTTGTAGTGTGGCTCACGCGTGAGATGTTCATAACGGAGTCATCGCCATGAAAAGCCGCTCCCCCACTGTTGCGTCAGAGAGCCCAAAGGGAGAGCGCTCGAAACCGTCCGCGAAAAAGCCGTCGAGCTTCTACATGAAGCAGATGCGTGCGGGCCTGGCTGCCGCCGGTTATGTGAAACACGAAACTTGGGTGCTTCCGGAAAACCGAAGCTTGCTCAAGCAAATGGAGCAACAGCTACGCCAACCGATTCTGGCTGGCTCATTCATGTCGGAGAATTACATGAGCGCAGGCAACAACTGGAACATTGATAGCCTCTTCAACGCCCTCAAGGCGCTGGATGAGGTGGCTTCGCACGAGATCACACTGTCTCTGATCCAGAGCTCCGAACCCAGCATCAAGCTGGAAATGAACGAATTCGGCGGTCTGCCGATTCACATCGCCCTGGCCGGTGCACAGATCATCGTCGACACCGTGCTGGTGGACAGCGATTCGATCACTGACGTGCGCGCCTTCAACGATGCCGTGCTGCGTAGCCGGGAAATGTTCCCGCTGTCGTCGATCGGTATCGAGTCGATGCCGAACGGGCAGACCGTTTACAACATGTTTGGCGCCCTCAGCGCCGACTCGAGCCTGACCAACGTCGTCACCGAGGTGAAAACCCTGGTCGACAACGTGCAGCGCGCGAGCGAAGCCTTCGAACACTTCTTCAAGTAATCAACAGGGAATATCCAATGACTCAGTCCATCTGGAGCAAGTTGTTCACCGCACTGCGCGGCGGCGCCAATGAAGTCGGCGAAGCGATCGTCGATCAACAGGCCCTGCGCATCCTCGACCAGGAAATCCGCGACGCCGACACCGCGCTGTCCAACGCCCGTCGCGAACTGGTCACCATCATGGCCAAGCACAAACTGGCAGCCGACCGCGTGAGCGAGTACGACGCCAAGATCAAGGACCTGGAAGCCAAGGCGGTCTCGGCCCTGAACGCTGGCCGTGAAGACCTCGCCATGGAAGTGGCCGAAGCGATTTCGACCCTGACCAATGACCTCACCGCCGAGAAAAAGCTCAGCGACGAATTCGGCACCTACGCCGAAAACATGCGCAAGGACATCAACAAGGCCGAAGCGCGAATCAAGAGCCTGCGCCAGCAAGTGGACATGGCCAAGGCCCGCGACAGCGTGCAGAAAGCCCAGGTCAGCGCATCCATCGCCAGCGGCGGCGCCAACGGCAAACTGGAAACGGCCGTCGGCACCCTGAACCGCCTGCAAGCCAAGCAGCAGCAACGCGCGGCCGAGTTGAGCGCAGCGGACGAACTGGCCGACGCTTCGACCGGCAACGATCTGGAACGCAAACTGCGCGACGCCGGCATCACGCCGAACGAAGGCAGCGCCAATGCGATCCTCGAGCGCCTGAAGCAGAAGTCCGCTCAGTAAACCCATAAACAAAACCGGTGGGAGCGGGCTTGCTCGCGAAGACGCAGTGTCAAACGACATCCCTGTTGAATGACATTCCCTCTTCGCGAGCAAGCCCGCTCCCGCATGGTTTGTGCAGTGCAAATGTCACTGCTCGTTCGCCGCCCGGCCCGGTACACTAGCGGCGCTTTTTACGACGAACACCTCCACCCGCCTCAAGGAACGTACCCATGGGATGGTTTAAAGATTTGCTGGGCACCAGCAACTGGCAGGCCGCTGCGCCAACCTCGACCGCCGCCAGCGGCCCACTCGGGATGGCTCAGGGCAAAGGCGTCCGGTTCGATTCGACCCTGGCGCTGCTGCTCGACGGTTCGACGTCAGTTCGGGTGCCTTTCGATCAGGCGATCTGGAGCGCAGGCTGGGTGGACCTCGGCCAGTCCAACAAACTGCACCGCTATTACATGAACGACGAGGATTTCTGGGTACAGATCCACGTCACCGGTGATGACCAGGTCGAATCGGTCACCCTGTTCAACTACCTCAGCTACGTGACCGTGAACAGTGACGCCGAACTGCAGCGCCTGGCCGGCCCCAACAGCCTGATCGGTCTGCCGGCCTACAGCCATCAGGGTGTCGAATACCTCCGCGAATGGGGCACCGAACAAGGCCAGACCGAACTGGTGCCGATGACCGAACACGTGGTCAATCCGGACGAGAGCTACACCATCAACCATCACTCGATGCTTTACGCGCGCGACACCGGCCTGACCGATCGCCGCGAACTGCTGCTGTTCTCCGTCGAACAAGACGAAGAAGGCACCGTCAGCCTGAGCACCTCACTGGGCATCTCGCTGTACACGACTGACCTGAGCACCATTTAAATAAGGAAGTTTTTCATGCTGGAAGTGCTGGCCGTTTCCCTGAACAAGACCGCGTTGACCGGTTTCGCTGTCTACCTGATCGGCGCCGTGCTGCTGTTCATGCTGTTTCAATTCATCTACACCCGCATCACCCCGCACAAAGAGTTCGAGCTGATTCGCGCCGGCAACAGTGCTGCGGCCATCGCCCTGGCCGGTGCAATCATCGGGTTCGCGATTCCGGCAAGCAACATCATCTCCCACTCGGTCAACGTCCTCGACTTCGTACTCTGGGCGGTGATTGCGGCCGTGGTGCAACTGCTGGCATTCCTGGCAACCGGTCTGGTGCTCAAGGGCACGTCCCAGCGCATCGCCAACGGTGAAATCGCCTCGGGCATCTACGTGGCCGCAGTGGCCATCAGCGTCGGCATGCTCAACGCCGCATGCATGACCCCGTCCAACTGATCGGCAGGAAGCCTTCGATGAAACGCAGCAAGTACGTTCAACTGTCCCTCGCCGCTTCAGTGGCGCTGGCGATTTCCGGCGAGGTGGCCGCGCAGGACACGCAACGCTTTCAATCTGTCGAGGAGTGCGTCGGCGCCGAAGTGGCCGCCGATGTCTGCACCAACGCCTACGTCGCGGCGCTGACCGAGCACCGGCGCATTGCACCGGCCTACGACGACAAGGCCCAGTGCGATGCAGATTTCGCCGCGGACTGGTGTCAAAAAAACTCCGCTGGCCGCTTTGTACCGAAACTCGGCGGGTTCAAGGTGCCGCAAAACGGTGAGGCACCGCAGAATCTCGACGCTGTGGCCAATGCGCAAATGCCCGCGGGTGAAGCCGCGGCTGCACAGCATGTGCAAAGCACGTCCCACTCTTCCGGGGGCGGGGGCAATGGCTGGCTGAGTGGCTGGCTGATCGGCAACGCGATGAGCAACAACGCGAACCGTACGGTATATCGAGATCGCGACGATGACCGCCAGACCTACACCACCTCGACGCAATACCGCAAAATCGAGTCGGCACCGACGAGTCGTAACGACACCAGCAGCTACGACAGCACTCGAAGCAAATCGGTAAATGTCGCTTCCTCGACCTCCCGCGGCGGCTTCGGCAGTCAGTCTTCGGCGCGCAGCGGTTGGGGCGGCTGGGGCAGTTCGAGCAGCTGACCATGAAGAAGATCCACTGCGCCGAGCGCCCCGACTGGCAACAGACCGCCGAAGAGCTCGGTTTTCTGTTCCACACCATCGACGACGAGCCGTACTGGGACGAAAGCGCTTACTACCAGTTCACGCTCGCGCAGATCGAAAACGATCTGGAGGACCCGACCACCGAACTCCACGAGATGTGCATGGATCTGGTCGATCGCGTGGTGCGCAGCGAAGAACTGCTGGATCGTCTGAGTATTCCGGTTTCGTACTACGACATGATCCGAACATCCTGGCTGGAAGGTCATCCGCATCTGTACGGACGCATGGACTTTTCCTACAGCGGCAACGGCCCGGCGAAACTGCTGGAGCTCAACTACGACACACCGACCAGCCTCTATGAAGCGGCGGCGTTTCAGTGGGGCTGGCTGGAACAATGCATCGAGCGCGGGATGCTGCCGCGCCATGCCGACCAGTTCAACAGCATTGATACCAAACTGCATCAGGCGTTTTCCGAGTTGCAGCTCAAGCGGCCGTTCTACTTCGCCTCGATGAAAGATTCCGTCGAAGACCGCGGCACCACCGACTATCTGCGCCTGATTGCAGAAAAAGTCGGTATCGAGTCGCGGCACATCGACATCGAAGACATCGGCCTGACAGCCGAAGGCCGCTTCGTTGATCTGCAGGATCGCTGGATCCCGCACCTGTTCAAGCTCCATGCCTGGGAGTTCATCTTCCACGAACCGTTTGGGCCAGCGATTGCCGAGTGCGACACGCAGTTCTTCGAACCCGCATGGAAGTCGATCCTGTCGAACAAGGGCGCGTTGCCATTGCTGTGGGAGCTGCATAAGGGGCACCCGAACCTGCTCGCGGCGCACCTTGATCCAAATCCAGCCAGTGCGGTGCCGAAAGGCTGGGTGCGCAAACCGTACTTCTCCCGCGAAGGCGCCAACATCGAACTGCAAACGGCGGAAGGTCTGATCCTCAAAGAGGACGGGCCTTACACCGATGCGCCGTTTATCCTGCAGGCGTTTGCGCCGTTACCGAAGTTCGATGACAGCTACACCCTGATCGGCTCGTGGGTGATTGGCGACCAGGCGGCGGGGATTGGAGTGCGCGAAGACAACAGCCTCATTACGAAAGACTCCAGCCGGTTTCTGCCCCACTTGATCCTCGACTGAAAACGAACAACCTGTGCGAGCCTGCTCGCGATAACCGACTGTCATTCAATAAATGTTTTGACTGACCCGACGCCTTCGCGAGCAGGCTCGCTCCCACAAAAAAGGCCCGTCGCTTGTTGCGACGGGCCTTTTTATTTAACGCGGATGCAGCAACCAATCAGAACGGAATATCGTCATCAAAGCTGTCGAAATCCGGAGCCGGTTGCGGTGCGGCCTGCTGTGGAGCCGGGGCCGGGCGCTGTTGTGGAGCCGACTGCTGCGGGCGTGGCGCCTGCTGACGCGGAGCCTGCTGCTGGTAGTTGTTGCCACCGCCTTGTTGGTCGCCCTGTTGTGGACGGCCGCCGAGCAGTTGCATGGTGCCTTGCATGTCGACCACGATTTCGGTGGTGTAACGCTTGATACCGTCTTTTTCCCACTCGCGGGTCTGCAGCTTGCCTTCGATGTAGACCTGCGAACCCTTGCGCAGGTATTCGCCGGCGATCTCGGCAACCTTGCCGAACATCGACACACGGTGCCATTCGGTCTTCTCGACCTTCTGACCGGTTTGCTTGTCGGTCCACTGTTCGCTGGTTGCCAGACTCAGGTTGGTCACGGCGTTACCGTTAGGCAGGTAGCGAACTTCGGGATCCTGGCCGCAAGTGCCGACCAATATGACTTTGTTAACCCCACGGGCCATAACGTTCTCCTAGGCTTCGCAAGCAGCCCCGGCCGGGTTGTTCACCAGGCGTTCGAGGGTGTCGCGATCCACTAATTCTTTGTCCAGTTTGATGTAAACAGCCGCTTCGTCAGCGACTATCACTGCATCTGTTACCCCTACGAGGGCCTTGAGGCGCTCGACCAGACCCGCTTCACGGATCGCCTCGGGCGACAACGGCAAGCGCAGACTCGTCACGTAGGGAGGTTCGCGCATGGTAACAGCAAAGGCCAGCCAGATGGCAGCCAGACCGGCACATCCAAGGAACACAACCGACAGACCGCCATGCTGAAACAGCCAGCCGCCAAGTATCCCGCCGAGTGCCGAACCCAGGAATTGGCTGGTGGAATACACGCCCATCGCCGTGCCCTTCCCGCCCGCCGGTGAAACCTTGCTGATCAGCGACGGCAATGAGGCCTCCAGCAGATTGAACGCGGTGAAAAACACCACCGTGCCGATCACCAGCGCCCGCAAGCTGTCACCGAACTGCCAGAAGAATAGCTCAGTGAGCATCAGCGTCATGACGGCGCCGAGCAAAACTCGTTTCATTTTGCGTTTCTTCTCGCCATAGATGATGAACGGGATCATGGCGAAGAACGAAATCAACAACGCGGTGAGGTAGACCCACCAGTGCTGTTCCTTGGGCAAACCGGCCTTTTCCACCAGCGCCAGCGGCAAGGCCACGAAGCTCGACATCAACATGGCATGTAACACAAAGATGCCCAGATCCAGGCGCAGCAGATCCGGATGCTTGAGCGTCGGCATCAACGCCTGCCGCGCAACGCCGGACTCACGATGCTGCAATGGCCCGGTGGACTTCGGCACCACGAACAGGATGATGGCGATACCAATCAGGGCCATCGCCCCGGTGGCGAGGAACAAGCCCGAGAGCCCGAAAGCCCGGGTCAACAACGGCCCGACGACCATGGCCACGGCAAACGACAGACCGATGGTCATGCCGATCATGGCCATCGCCTTGGTGCGGTGCTGTTCGCGAGTGAGATCGGAGAGCAAAGCCATGACCGCCGCGGAAATCGCCCCGGCGCCTTGCAGGATGCGACCGGCGATCACGCCCCAGATCGAATCCGCCTGCGAGGCCAGCACACTGCCAAGGGCGAAGACGATCAAGCCCAGGTAAATGACGGGGCGCCGGCCAATACGGTCGGAAATGATCCCGAACGGAATCTGGAAAATCGCCTGGGTCAGGCCGTAAGCGCCGATGGCCAGCCCGATCAAGGCCGGGGTCGCGCCCGCCAGATCCATGCCATAGGTCGCCAGGACCGGCAACACCATGAACATGCCAAGCATACGGAAGGCGAACACCAGGGCCAGACCGCTCGCCGCGCGGGTCTCGCTACCACTCATGCGTTCGCTGTGGGGATCGTGCATGGAAAAACCTCGTGTGAACCGGCGGCGATTCTACCAGTCCCATCGAAAGACGGGGTATATCGCGACGCTTTGCCACGTATAGATGAAACTCTCTTCATGTAGAGCAAAAAACGCTTCGCTTGATAGTGTGCATCCATCCAGTATTTGCCCGTATACTCCTACGTTTTCGACGCCCGCCGAGCGAGGCCACTTTGGACAAGATCCTGATACGTGGGGCCCGTACCCACAACCTGAAGAACATCGACCTGACCCTGCCACGGGACAAACTGATCGTCATCACCGGCCTGTCCGGATCCGGCAAATCGTCTCTGGCCTTCGACACGCTGTACGCCGAAGGTCAGCGCCGTTATGTCGAATCGCTGTCGGCCTACGCCCGTCAGTTCCTGTCGATGATGGAAAAACCCGACGTCGATACCATCGAAGGCCTGTCGCCGGCGATCTCCATCGAACAGAAGTCGACCTCGCACAACCCGCGCTCTACGGTCGGCACCATCACCGAAATCTACGACTACCTGCGTCTGCTGTATGCACGCGTCGGTACGCCGCGCTGCCCCGATCACGATATTCCGCTGGAAGCACAGACCGTCAGCCAGATGGTCGACCTGGTGCTGGCCCAACCGGAAGGCAGCAAACTGATGTTGCTGGCGCCGGTGATCCGCGAACGCAAGGGCGAGCACTTGTCGGTGTTCGAGGAATTGCGCGCGCAGGGCTTCGTCCGCGCGCGGGTCAACGGCCGCATTTGCGAGCTTGATGAACTGCCGAAACTGGACAAGCAGAAGAAGCACTCAATCGACGTGATCGTCGACCGCTTCAAGGTCCGCGCCGACCTGCAGCAACGTCTGGCCGAGTCATTCGAGACCGCGCTGAAACTGGCCGACGGCATTGCTCTGGTCGCGCCGATGGACGACGAGCCGGGCGAAGAGATGATCTTCTCCGCACGCTTTGCCTGCCCGATCTGCGGCCATGCGATCAGCGAACTGGAACCCAAGCTGTTCTCCTTCAATAACCCGGCCGGCGCCTGCCCGACCTGTGACGGTCTGGGCGTTAAGCAATTCTTCGACATCAAACGTCTGGTCAACGGCGACCTGACACTGGCCGAAGGGGCGATCCGCGGCTGGGACCGGCGCAACGTCTATTACTTCCAGATGCTCGGGTCACTGGCCTCGCACTATGGCTTCAGTCTGGAAGTACCGTTCAACGAACTGCCGGCCGACCAGCAGAAATTCATCCTGCACGGCAGCGGTTCGCAAAACGTCGATTTCAAATACCTGAACGACCGCGGCGATATCGTCAAACGCTCGCACCCGTTCGAAGGCATCGTGCCGAACCTCGAGCGCCGCTACCGCGAGACCGAGTCGGCCAGCGTGCGTGAAGAACTGGCCAAGTTCCTCAGCACCCAGGCTTGCCCGGACTGCCGTGGCACTCGCCTGCGCCGTGAGGCGCGGCACGTATGGGTAGGTGAGAAAACCCTGCCGGCGGTGACCAATCTGCCGATCGGCGATGCGTGCGAGTATTTCGGCGAGCTGAAGATGACCGGCCGCCGCGGCGAAATTGCCGACAAGATTCTCAAGGAGATTCGCGAGCGTCTGCAGTTTCTGGTCAACGTCGGCCTTGACTACCTGTCGCTCGATCGCAGTGCGGACACCCTGTCCGGCGGTGAGGCACAGCGGATTCGTCTGGCCAGCCAGATCGGTGCCGGTCTGGTCGGGGTGCTGTACATCCTCGACGAGCCTTCCATCGGCCTGCACCAGCGCGACAATGATCGCTTGCTCGGCACCCTCAAGCACCTGCGCGATATCGGCAACACGGTGATTGTGGTCGAGCACGACGAAGACGCCATTCGTCTGGCTGACTATGTCGTGGATATCGGCCCGGGTGCCGGCGTGCATGGTGGGCAGATCGTCGCCGAAGGTACGCCAGCCGAAGTCATGGCGCATCCTGACTCCCTGACCGGCAAGTACCTGTCCGGACGAGTGAAGATCGAAGTGCCCGCCAAACGCACACCGCGCAACAAGAAACTGACCCTGTCGCTCAAGGGCGCGCGCGGCAACAACCTGCGCAACGTCGACCTGGAAATCCCGATTGGTCTGCTGACGTGTGTGACCGGTGTGTCCGGCTCGGGCAAATCAACCCTGATCAACAACACGCTGTTCCCGCTGAGCGCCACAGCACTCAATGGTGCGACCACGCTGGAAGCTGCCGCGCACGACAGCATCAAAGGCCTGGAACATCTCGACAAGGTGGTCGATATCGACCAGAGCCCGATCGGTCGTACGCCGCGTTCCAACCCGGCAACCTACACCGGCCTGTTCACTCCGATCCGCGAACTGTTCGCCGGCGTGCCCGAGTCGCGCTCCCGTGGCTATGGTCCGGGGCGTTTCTCGTTCAACGTCAAGGGCGGGCGCTGTGAAGCGTGCCAGGGCGATGGCCTGATCAAGGTGGAAATGCACTTCCTGCCGGACATCTACGTGCCGTGCGACGTGTGCAAGAGCAAGCGCTACAACCGCGAAACCCTTGAGATCAAATACAAGGGCAAGAGCATCCACGAAACGCTCGAAATGACCATCGAGGAAGCTCGGGAATTCTTCGACGCGGTACCCGCGCTGGCGCGCAAGCTGCAGACGCTGATGGATGTCGGCCTGTCGTACATCAAGCTCGGGCAGTCGGCGACAACGCTGTCGGGCGGTGAAGCGCAGCGGGTCAAGCTGTCACGCGAGCTGTCCAAGCGCGATACCGGCAAGACCTTGTATATCCTCGATGAGCCGACCACCGGCCTGCACTTCGCGGATATCCAGCAATTGCTCGACGTACTGCACCGCTTGCGCGACCACGGCAACACCGTCGTGGTGATCGAACACAACCTCGACGTGATCAAGACCGCCGACTGGCTGGTCGACCTCGGGCCGGAGGGTGGCTCCAAAGGTGGACAGATCATCGCCACCGGCACCCCGGAACAAGTGGCCGAGATGAAACAATCTCACACGGGGCATTACCTCAAGCCGTTGCTGATTCGCGATCGCGCTTAAACGCCGGGCATGAAAAAGCCCCTGTCACCGCAACAGTGACAGGGGCTTTTTTGTATAAGGGCAATCAGGTGTGAGATTGCAGGTAGTTCTCGAGACCAATCAGCTTGATCAGGCCCAACTGCTTTTCCAGCCAGTAGGTGTGATCTTCTTCGGTATCGTTGAGCTGAACCCGCAGGATCTCGCGGCTGACGTAGTCTTTGTGCTGTTCGCACAACTCAATGCCTTTGCACAGTGCGGCACGGACTTTGTACTCGAGACGCAGATCGGCTTCGAGCATCTCCGGCACGGTGCTGCCGACATCCAGATCATCCGGACGCATGCGCGGCGTGCCTTCGAGCATCAGAATCCGGCGCATCAGCGCGTCAGCGTGACCCGCTTCTTCTTCCATCTCGTGATTGATTCGTTCGTAGAGCTTGGTGAAACCCCAGTCCTCATACATGCGCGAGTGAACAAAATATTGGTCACGCGCGGCCAGCTCGCCGGTCAGCAACGTGTTGAGGTAATCGATAACGTCTGGGTGGCCTTGCATCGCCCTACATCTCCCTACATGAAAGGTCTGTAGTTTGAACCAAGCCGACTGGAAGGTCACTCTTTCCGCGCAATAAAAGTGAAGAAATTCTGAGAAAAGCAGCCTAAATAACGCAAAAACCGCCCTCAATGAGGGCGGTTCTGCTTCTCGTTTAGACTTCGTTAAGCTGTACATCCAGCAGCTTTGCGATTGCTTCTCCATACGCTGGATCGGCTTTGTAGAAATGCTGCAGTTGGCGGTCAACCACATCGGGTGTAACACCGCTCATGGCGCCGGCGATATTGCTGACCAACAAGGCCTTTTGCTCGTCACTCATCAGTCGGAACAACGCACCGGCGTGGCTGTAGTAATCGGTGTCTTCGCGATGATCGTAGCGATCGGCAGCACCACTCAAAGCCAATGCCGGCTCCGCATAGCGTGGTGCCTGTTTTGGCGATTCGATGTAGCTGTTCGGCTCATAGTTGGGCGCTGCTCCACCATTGCTGCCAAAGGCCATTGAGCCATCACGCTGGTAAGTGTTGACCGGGCTACGTGGCGCGTTTACCGGCAATTGCTGGTGATTGGTGCCAACACGGTAGCGATGGGCATCAGCGTAGGCGAAGACACGGCCTTGCAGCATGCGATCCGGCGACAGCCCGACACCCGGCACCATATTGCTCGGCCCAAACGCAGCTTGCTCCACTTCAGCAAAATAGTTGAGCGGGTTGCGGTTCAACTCCAGCTCACCGACTTCGATCAGCGGGAACTCCTTCTGCGACCAGGTCTTGGTCACGTCGAACGGGTTCTCGTAATGCGCTGCAGCCTGCGCCTCGGTCATGATCTGGATGCATACGCGCCATTTCGGGAACTCGCCGCGCTCGATCGCTTCGAACAGGTCACGCTGCGCGTAGTCCGGATCAGTACCGGCCAGGCGTGCGGCGTCTGCCGGGGCGAGGTTCTTGATCCCTTGCTTGGTTTTGTAGTGCCATTTCACCCAGTGACGCTCGCCTTGAGCGTTGATCAGGCTGTACGTGTGGCTGCCGAAGCCGTGCATATGACGATAACCGTCTGGAATGCCGCGGTCAGAGAACAGAATCGTGACCTGGTGCAGCGCCTCCGGGGAATGTGACCAGAAATCCCACATCATCTGCGCGCTTTTCAGGTTGCTCTGCGGCAGACGTTTTTGGGTGTGGATAAAGTCTGGAAATTTCAGCGGATCACGGATGAAAAATACCGGCGTGTTGTTGCCGACGATGTCCCAGTTGCCTTCTTCGGTGTAGAACTTCAGCGCAAAGCCACGAGGGTCGCGCTCGGTATCAGCCGAGCCGCGCTCGCCGCCGACAGTCGAGAATCGCAGGAAAGTCGGGGTTTGTTTGCCTACCGATTCAAACAACTTGGCGCTGGTGTACTCGGTGATGTCACGCGTGACGGTGAACGTGCCGTAAGCGCCCGAACCTTTGGCGTGTACCCGACGCTCAGGAATGTTTTCACGGTTGAAGTGGGCAAGCTTCTCGATCAGATGAAAATCGTCGAGCAGCAGCGGGCCTCTAGGGCCGGCGGAGCGAGAATTCTGGTTATCAGCGACAGGTGCGCCACTGGCGGTCGTAAGCGTTTTGTTCTGGCTCATACGGTCTTCTTCCTCTGTCAGTCTTGGAACTGCCGGCTACTCGGCTTGGCGGGAAGTATTGATCATCCATGTGACAGCCACAAATTCATTAACTTGCAGGCATCAATAGATAATTACTAATTATATTTCCCAGCACATAGTGACAACAGAACAATGTCGGAAGCTTGTACGAACCGCTCATTTTCTTGCAGGCACAAAAAACCGGGCACTAGGCCCGGTTCTTCGTTTCAGACTGACGTCTTACTCGGCGGATACAGCTTCGCCAGCAGTAGCACGATCAACCAACTCGACGTACGCCATAGGCGCGTTGTCGCCAGCGCGGAAACCGCACTTGAGGATGCGCAGGTAGCCACCCTCACGGGTAGCGTAACGCTTGCCCAGGTCGTTGAAGAGCTTACCAACTATAGCTTTCGAACGAGTACGGTCGAAAGCCAGACGGCGGTTAGCCAGGCTGTCTGTCTTGGCCAGAGTGATCAGCGGCTCGGCAACGCGGCGCAGTTCTTTGGCTTTTGGCAGAGTAGTTTTGATCAGCTCGTGCTCGAACAGCGACACCGCCATGTTTTGGAACATGGCCTTGCGGTGCGAGCTGGTGCGGCTCAGGTGACGCCCACTTTTACGATGACGCATGGTTCATTCCTTACCAAACACTACGTTCGGTGATTACGACGATCAGGCAGTCGCCTTGTCGTCCTTCTTAAGACTTGCAGGCGGCCAGTTGTCGAGGCGCATGCCGAGGGACAGACCGCGGGAGGCCAGAACGTCCTTGATTTCAGTCAAGGATTTCTTGCCCAGGTTCGGAGTCTTCAACAGCTCTACTTCGGTACGCTGAATCAGGTCGCCGATGTAGTAGATGTTTTCCGCCTTAAGGCAGTTAGCCGAACGTACAGTCAGTTCCAGATCGTCAACCGGGCGAAGCAGGATCGGATCGATCTCGTCTTCCTGCTCGACAACCACTGGCTCACTGTCACCTTTGAGGTCGACGAACGCAGCCAACTGCTGTTGCAGGATGGTTGCAGCGCGGCGGATAGCCTCTTCAGGATCCAGAGTACCGTTGGTTTCCAGATCAATAACCAGCTTGTCCAGGTTGGTACGCTGCTCGACACGGGCGTTTTCCACCACGTATGCGATACGGCGAACCGGGCTGAACGAAGAGTCGAGCTGCAAGCGACCGATGCTGCGGCTTTCGTCTTCATCGCTCTGACGCGAGTCGGCTGGTTCATAACCACGACCACGAGCTACGGTGAGCTTCATGTTCAGGGCGCCGTTAGACGCCAGGTTAGCGATTACGTGATCGGGATTAACGATCTCGACATCATGATCCAGCTGAATATCGGCAGCGGTAACCACCCCCGAACCCTTCTTCGACAAGGTCAGCGTAACTTCGTCACGACCGTGCAGCTTGATGGCCAGACCTTTAAGGTTCAACAGGATTTCAATTACGTCTTCCTGTACACCTTCGATGGCGCTGTACTCGTGGAGCACACCGTCAATCTCGGCCTCGACTACTGCGCAGCCGGGCATTGAGGACAACAGGATGCGGCGCAGCGCGTTGCCCAGGGTGTGGCCAAAACCACGCTCGAGAGGCTCGAGAGTGATCTTGGCGCGGGTTGGACTGACAACCTGCACATCAATGTGGCGGGGTGTCAGGAACTCATTTACCGAAATCTGCATGGATGCACCTATTTTCTAGCCCTTACTTGGAGTAGAGCTCGACAATCAGGCTTTCGTTGATGTCGGCGGACAGATCACTGCGAGCAGGAACGTTCTTGAAAACGCCCGACTTCTTCTCAGTGTCTACTTCTACCCATTCTACGCGGCCACGTTGGGCACACAGATCGAGAGCTTGGACAATGCGAAGTTGGTTTTTTGCTTTCTCGCGAACTGCAACCACGTCACCAGCACGAACCTGATACGACGGAACGTTTACGGTCTGACCGTTAACGCTGATCGACTTGTGCGATACCAGCTGGCGGGATTCGGCACGAGTCGAACCAAAGCCCATACGGTATACGACGTTGTCCAGACGGCATTCGAGCAGTTGCAGCAGGTTTTCACCGGTTGCACCTTTCTTGCCAGCAGCTTCTTTGTAGTAGCCGCTGAACTGACGCTCGAGAACGCCGTAGATACGACGGACCTTCTGCTTTTCACGCAGTTGGGTGCCGTAATCGGACTGGCGACCGCGGCGTTGGCCGTGGATACCAGGTGCTGCTTCAATGTTGCACTTCGATTCGATCGCGCGCACGCCGCTCTTCAGGAAGAGATCGGTGCCTTCGCGACGAGCGAGTTTGCATTTTGGACCAATGTAACGAGCCATTCTTTACAATCTCCTGGATTACACGCGGCGCTTCTTCGGCGGACGGCACCCGTTGTGCGGGATTGGCGTCACGTCGGTGATGCTGGCGATCTTGTAGCCACAGCCGTTCAAAGCGCGGACTGCGGATTCACGACCTGGACCTGGACCCTTGACGTTAACGTCGAGGTTTTTCAGGCCATATTCCAGCGCAGCTTGACCAGCACGCTCAGCAGCTACTTGAGCAGCGAACGGGGTGGACTTGCGGGAACCGCGGAAACCCGAACCACCGGAGGTAGCCCAGGAAAGAGCGTTACCTTGACGGTCGGTAATGGTCACGATGGTGTTGTTAAAAGATGCATGGATGTGGGCGATGCCATCAACCACTGTCTTTTTAACTTTTTTACGAGGACGAGCAGCAGGTTTTGCCATGATTAAATTCCTGTCGATTCGCTGGGGCGATTACTTGCGGATCGGCTTACGCGGACCTTTACGGGTACGCGCGTTGGTCTTGGTACGCTGACCGCGTACTGGAAGACCACGACGATGACGCAGACCGCGATAGCAACCGAGGTCCATCAAGCGCTTGATTTTCATGTTGATTTCGCGACGCAGGTCACCTTCAGTGGTGAACTTCGCCACTTCGCCACGCAGCTGTTCAATTTGCTCGTCGCTCAGATCTTTGATCTTTGCTGCTGGGTTTACCCCAGTCACTGCACAGATCTTCTGCGCAGTAGTGCGACCAACACCATAGATGTAGGTCAGCGAGATAACAGTATGCTTGTTATCTGGAATGTTAACGCCTGCAATACGGGCCATTCAGTGGGACTCCAATTGACAGCTACCTACGCCCCGGAAGCCAAGAAATAGGGCGCGAGATAATATCGCTGTAATAACAAATAATCAACCCGGTAGCGCACTAGCTACCGGGCTTGAAGCACAATCACACTCAGCCTTGGCGCTGTTTGTGACGCGGTTCCGCGCTGCAAATTACTCGAACAACACCTTCGCGGCGAATAATCTTGCAGTTACGGCACAGCTTTTTCACCGATGCACGAACTTTCATCACCAACTCCTCGAACCTTATGGGTACTCAGCGCAACATGCCGCTGCCGTAACCCTTCAGGTTGGCTTTCTTCATCAGGGATTCGTACTGGTGCGAAACGAGGTGCGATTGTACTTGGGACATGAAGTCCATCACAACCACGACCACGATCAGCAACGAGGTCCCGCCAAGGTAGAACGGAACGTTTGCTGCAACCACCAGGAACTGGGGCAACAGGCACACGGCCGTCATGTATAGAGCACCGAACATGGTCAAGCGAGTCAGAACGCCATCAATGTAGCGCGCAGACTGCTCACCTGGACGGATGCCCGGAATAAAGGCACCGGACTTCTTCAGGTTTTCCGCTACGTCTTTCGGATTGAACATCAACGCCGTATAGAAGAAGCAGAAGAAAATAATCCCTGCACTAAACAGCAGAATATTCAACGGCTGACCAGGAGCGATCGACTGCGAGATGTCCTGCAACCAGCCCATACCTTCAGACTGACCGAACCAGGCACCCAACGAAGCCGGAAACAGCAAAATGCTGCTCGCGAAAATAGCCGGAATAACACCGGCCATGTTCACTTTCAGCGGCAAGTGGCTAGTCTGCGCAGCAAAAACCTTACGGCCCTGCTGACGCTTGGCGTAGTGAACAGCAATACGACGCTGACCACGCTCAATGAACACCACGAAACCGATAATCGCTACTGCCAGCAAACCGATGGCAACCAAGGCGAAGATATTGATATCACCCTGACGTGCAGACTCGAAAGACTGCCCGATTGCTCTCGGAAGACCGGCGACGATACCCGAAAAAATCAACATCGAGATACCGTTACCTACACCACGCTCAGTAATCTGCTCACCCAGCCACATCATGAACATCGCACCAGCCACAAACGTGGATACCGCGACGAAATGGAAGCCAAAGTCACCAGTGAACGCAACGCCCTGCCCGGCCAGACCAATGGACATGCCAATAGCCTGAACCAGAGCAAGGACGACGGTGCCGTAGCGGGTGTACTGGCTGATCTTGCGACGGCCAGCTTCACCTTCCTTCTTCAACTGCTCCAGCTGCGGGCTGACGGCTGTCATCAGTTGCATGATGATCGATGCCGAAATGTACGGCATGATCCCCAGTGCAAAGATGCTCATCCGTTCCAGCGCACCGCCGGAGAACATGTTGAACAAGCTAAGAATGGTCCCCTCATTCTGTCGAAACAGGTCTGCGAGTCGGTCCGGGTTGATACCTGGAACCGGGATGTGTGCGCCTATTCGGTAGACGATAATCGCCAGGAACAGAAAACGCAGACGAGCCCAGAGTTCAGACATACCGCCTTTGCCGAGCGCAGAGAGAGCACCTTGCTTAGCCATTTATTCCTCGAACTTGCCGCCAGCTGCTTCGATAGCCGCACGCGCACCTTTGGTGGCGCCGATTCCCTTGCCGATAGTGACAGCGCGAGTCACTTCACCGGACAGCATGATTTTCACACGCTGTACGTTGACGTTGATCACGTTGGCATCTTTCAGGGACTGCACGGTGACGATGTCGCCTTCCACTTTAGCCAGCTCGGACAGACGCACTTCTGCGCGGTCCATGGCTTTCAGGGAAACGAAACCGAACTTCGGCAGGCGACGATGCAGCGGCTGTTGACCGCCTTCAAAGCCTGGAGCAATGGTGCCACCGGAGCGGGAGGTCTGACCTTTGTGACCACGGCCACCAGTCTTACCCAAACCGCTACCGATACCACGGCCCGGACGATGCTTTTCGCGACGGGAACCCGGCGCTGGACTCAGATCATTGAGTTTCATCGATTAACCCTCGACACGCAGCATGTAGTAAGCCTTGTTGATCATCCCGCGATTCTCGGGAGTATCCTGGACTTCTACAGTGTGACCGATGCGACGCAGACCCAGACCCTTAACGCACAGTTTGTGGTTAGGGATGCGGCCGGTCATGCTTTTGATCAGCGTTACTTTAACGGTAGCCATGATCAGAAGATCTCCTTGACGCTTTTGCCACGCTTGGCGGCAATGGATTCAGGAGACTGCATAGCTTTCAAACCTTTGAAAGTGGCGTGAACCACGTTTACCGGGTTAGTCGAGCCGTAGCACTTGGCCAGAACGTTCTGAACGCCAGCAACTTCGAGGACAGCACGCATAGCGCCGCCAGCGATGATACCGGTACCTTCAGAAGCAGGCTGCATGTACACCTTCGAAGCGCCGTGAGCGGACTTCATTGCGTACTGCAGAGTGGTGCCGTTCAGATCAACTTGGATCATGTTGCGGCGAGCAGCTTCCATTGCCTTCTGGATCGCAGCAGGCACTTCACGCGACTTGCCACGGCCGAAGCCAACACGCCCTTTACCATCACCTACCACGGTCAACGCGGTGAAAGTGAAGATACGGCCGCCTTTAACGGTTTTGGCTACGCGGTTAACTTGAACCAGCTTCTCAATGTAGCCTTCGTCGCGCTTTTGGTCGTTATTTGACATAACTTAGAACTCCAGCCCAGCTTCACGAGCAGCATCAGCCAGCGCTTTAACGCGGCCGTGGTACTTGAAGCCAGAGCGGTCGAAAGCCACTTGCGAGACGCCAGCGGCCTTAGCACGCGTAGCGACCAGCTGGCCAACCTTTGTGGCCGCGTCGATGTTGCCAGTGGCGCCATCACGCAGTTCTTTATCCAAAGTCGAGGCGCTTGCCAGGACTTTGTTGCCGTCGGCCGAGATGACCTGGGCGTAGATGTGCTGCGACGAGCGGAACACGCAGAGACGCACGACTTCGAGTTCGTGCATTTTCAGGCGTGCTTTGCGAGCGCGACGCAGTCGAGTAACTTTTTTGTCGGTCATTTGCTATGCCCTACTTCTTCTTGGCTTCTTTACGACGGACGACTTCGTCCGCGTAGCGCACACCTTTGCCTTTGTACGGCTCTGGTGGACGGAAGTCGCGGATCTCAGCGGCCACTTGACCTACCAGCTGCTTGTCGATGCCCTTGATCAGGATATCGGTCTGGCTAGGAGTCTCAGCGGTGATGCCTTCCGGCAGTTCGTAATCCACTGGGTGCGAGAAGCCAAGGGCCAGGTTCAGAACCGTGCCTTTTGCTTGCGCCTTGTAACCAACACCGACCAGCTGGAGCTTGCGCTCGAAGCCTTGGCTTACGCCTTGGACCATGTTGTTTACCAACGCACGCGTGGTACCGGCCATTGCGCGAGTTTGTTGATCGCCATTGCGAGCAGCGAAACGCAGCTCACCAGCTTCTTCAACGATCTCAACGGACGAATGGATGTTCAGTTCAAGAGTACCCTTGGCACCCTTCACCGAAAGCTGTTGGCCTGCGAATTTTACTTCGACACCGGCTGGCAGCTTAACGGGGTTCTTAGCGACGCGAGACATGCTTATCCCCCCTTAGAACACAGTGCAAAGAACTTCGCCGCCGACACCGGCAGCGCGCGCAGCACGATCCGTCATCACACCTTTGTTGGTGGAGACGATAGACACGCCAAGACCGCCACGAACTTTCGGCAGATCTTCAACGGACTTGTACTGACGCAGGCCTGGACGACTAACGCGCTTCACTTCTTCGATAACCGGACGGCCTTCGAAGTACTTCAGCTCGATGGACAACGACGGCTTAGCGTCGGTGGTGATCTGAAAATCCGCGATGTAACCTTCGTCCTTCAGGACTTTTGCTACAGCCACCTTCAGCGTGGAAGACGGCATGCTTACGACAGACTTTTCAGCCATCTGGGCATTACGGATTCGAGTTAGCATGTCCGCTAACGGGTCCTGCATACTCATGGGCTAGACGCTCCTAATACAGAAAAATTAGCCTTGCGGCTACTACTTGTCGCCGAGAACTTCCGGGCATGAAAAACACGGGCTCAGGCGAGCCGGTCATTCTAGACACACCCCAGAAATGAATCAAGCCCCAAAAGGGGCTTGATTCAGATTCAAGGCCACCGATGGTCAGGTTCTTGCAAACCCGACCATCAAGGCTTTGACAACGATTACCAGCTGGCTTTAACCAGACCTGGAACGTCACCACGCATTGCAGCTTCACGCAGTTTGTTACGGCCAAGGCCGAACTTGCGGTAAACGCCGTGCGGACGACCAGTCAGGCGGCAACGGTTACGCATGCGCGAAGCGCTTGCGTCACGTGGTTGCTTCTGCAGAGCTACGGTAGCTTCCCAACGCGCTTCTGGACTTGCGTTCAGATCGACGATGATAGCTTTCAGCGCTGCACGCTTGGTGGCGTACTTGGCAACGGTGAGCTGACGCTTCAGCTCACGGTTTTTCATGCTCTTCTTGGCCATTTTCCTACTCCAATCAGTTGCGGAACGGGAATTTGAAAGCACGCAGCAGAGCGCGGCCTTCATCATCGTTCTTGGCAGTGGTGGTCAGGGTAATGTCCAGACCGCGGAGAGCATCGATCTTGTCGTAGTCGATTTCCGGGAAAATGATCTGCTCTTTCACGCCCATGCTGTAGTTACCACGACCATCGAAGGACTTGGCATTCAGGCCGCGGAAGTCGCGAACCCGAGGCAGGGAGATCGACAGCAGACGATCCAGGAACTCGTACATACGCTCACGGCGCAGGGTCACTTTGACACCGATCGGCCATCCTTCGCGGACTTTAAAGCCAGCGATGGATTTACGAGCGTAGGTCACAACGACTTTCTGGCCGGTGATCTTTTCCAGGTCAGCAACAGCGTGCTCGATGACTTTTTTGTCGCCGATCGCTTCGCCCAGACCCATGTTCAGGGTGATTTTGGTAACGCGCGGAACTTCCATCACGTTCGAAAGCTTAAGTTCTTCCTTAAGTTTCGGAGCGATTTCCTTCCGGTAAATCTCTTTTAGTCGTGCCATGGTCTTCTACCTAGCAGTGTTCAAGCATCAACCGCTTTTTGGGTCGACTTGAAGACACGAATTTTCTTACCGTCTTCTACTTTGAAACCAACGCGGTCAGCCTTGTTGGTTTCGCCGTTGAAGATGGCGACGTTGGAAGCGTGCAGTGGCGCTTCTTTCTCGACGATACCGCCCTGTACGCCCGACATCGGGTTAGGCTTGGTATGACGCTTGACCAGGTTCAGACCGCCAACAACCAGACGGTTGTCAGCAAGAACCTTCAGCACCTTACCGCGCTTACCTTTGTCTTTGCCGGCGATCACGATGATCTCGTCGTCACGACGAATCTTTTGCATGTCGGATCTCCTTACAGCACTTCTGGGGCGAGCGAGACGATCTTCATGAACTTCTCAGTACGAAGTTCACGGGTCACTGGCCCAAAGATACGGGTGCCGATCGGCTCTTGCTTGTTGTTCAGAAGAACAGCAGCGTTGCCATCAAAGCGGATAATGGAGCCATCAGCACGACGTACGCCGTGACGAGTGCGGACTACAACAGCAGTCATCACTTGGCCTTTTTTCACTTTACCGCGAGGAATTGCTTCCTTCACGGTAACTTTGATGATGTCACCGATACCAGCGTAACGACGATGGGAGCCACCCAGCACCTTGATGCACATAACACGGCGAGCGCCGCTGTTATCGGCCACATCGAGCATGGATTGAGTCTGAATCATATAATTTCTCCGACCCCTAGCCCTTAGACTTCCACAGCGCGTTCGAGAACATCAACCAGCGCCCAAGACTTGGTCTTGGCCATCGGACGAGTTTCACGAATAGTGACTTTGTCGCCGATGTGGCACTGATTGGTTTCGTCGTGCGCGTGCAGCTTAGTCGAACGCTTAACGTATTTACCGTAGATCGGGTGCTTAACGCGACGCTCGATCAGAACGGTGATGGTTTTGTCCATCTTGTCGCTGACAACACGGCCAGTCAGCGTACGGACAGTTTTTTCGGCTTCAGCCATGATCACTTACCTGCCTGCTGGTTGAGCACAGTCTTCACGCGAGCGATGTCACGCTTAACTTGCGAGAGCAGATGAGACTGCCCCAACTGGCCAGTTGCTTTCTGCATGCGCAGATTGAACTGGTCGCGCAGCAAGCCGAGCAGTTGCTCGTTCAGCTGCTGTGCGGATTTTTCACGAAGTTCATTCGCTTTCATCACATCACCGTCCGTTTAACAAAGGAGGTGGCGAGCGGCAGCTTTGCAGCAGCCAGGGCGAAAGCCTCACGCGCCAGCTCTTCAGAAACACCCTCGATTTCATACAGGACTTTGCCTGGCTGAATCTGGGCAACCCAGTACTCCACGTTACCCTTACCTTTACCCATACGAACCTCGAGAGGTTTTTTGGAGATCGGCTTGTCCGGGAATACACGGATCCAGATCTTGCCGCCACGTTTAACGTGACGGGTCAGAGCACGACGCGCTGACTCGATCTGACGAGCGGTGAGACGACCACGAGCAACAGACTTCAGCGCGAACTCGCCGAAGCTGACTTTGCTACCGCGCAGTGCCAGACCACGGTTGTGGCCGGTCATCTGCTTGCGGAACTTCGTACGCTTTGGTTGCAACATTTGGCGTACCCCTTACTTAGCAGCTTTTTTACGAGGCGCTGGTGCTTGTGGTTTCAGTTCTTCTTGGCGACCACCAATAACTTCGCCTTTGAAGATCCAAACCTTTACACCGATCACACCGTAAGTGGTGTGAGCTTCGTAGTTGGCATAGTCGATGTCGGCACGCAGGGTGTGCAATGGCACACGACCTTCGCGATACCATTCAGTACGTGCGATTTCAGCACCGCCGAGACGACCGCTCACTTGGATTTTGATGCCTTTGGCACCAATGCGCATGGCGTTCTGTACTGCGCGCTTCATAGCGCGACGGAACATTACGCGACGCTCCAGCTGCTGAGCTACGCTCTGCGCAACCAGCATACCGTCGAGCTCCGGCTTGCGGATCTCTTCGATATTGATGTGCACAGGCACACCCATTTGCTTGGTCAGGTCCTGACGCAGTTTCTCAACATCTTCACCTTTCTTCCCGATAACGATACCTGGACGAGCGGTGTGGATGGTGATGCGTGCAGTTTGAGCCGGACGATGGATATCGATACGGCTTACGGACGCGCTTTTTAGTTTGTCTTGGAGATACTCACGCACTTTCAGATCTGCGAACAAGTAGTCCGCATAAGTCCGACCGTCTGCGTACCAGACGGAGGTGTGCTCCTTGACGATTCCCAGGCGAATGCCAATGGGATGTACTTTCTGACCCATCTCTTCGACTCCGTTACTTGTCAGCAACCTTGACAGTGATATGGCAAGACCGCTTGACGATGCGATCAGCACGGCCTTTGGCACGTGGCATGATGCGCTTCAGCGAACGCCCTTCGTTGACGAAAACGGTGCTGACCTTCAGGTCATCAACGTCTGCGCCTTCGTTATGCTCGGCGTTGGCTACGGCCGACTCCAGCACTTTCTTCATGATCTCGGCGGCTTTCTTACTGCTGAAAGCCAACAGGTTGAGCGCTTCGCCCACCTTCTTCCCGCGGATCTGGTCGGCGACCAAGCGGGCTTTCTGGGCGGAGATTCGAGCGCCCGACAACTTAGCGGCTACTTCCATTTCCTTACCCCTTAACGCTTGGCTTTCTTGTCAGCCACGTGCCCGCGATAGTTGCGGGTACCGGCGAACTCGCCCAGTTTGTGGCCGACCATGTCTTCGTTAACGAGAACTGGGACGTGCTGACGACCGTTGTGTACTGCGATGGTCAGACCGACCATTTGTGGCAGGATCATCGAACGACGCGACCAGGTTTTAATTGGTTTGCGATCGTTCTTTTCCGCCGCCACTTCGATCTTCTTCAGTAGGTGAAGATCAATAAAAGGACCTTTTTTCAGAGAACGTGGCACTGTCGTATCCCTCTATTTACTTGCGACGACGGACGATCATTTTGTCGGTACGCTTATTACCACGAGTCTTCGCGCCCTTAGTCGGGAAGCCCCATGGCGATACCGGATGACGACCACCAGAGGTACGACCTTCACCACCACCATGTGGGTGGTCAACCGGGTTCATGGCAACACCACGAACGGTTGGGCGAACGCCACGCCAGCGTTTGGCACCAGCTTTACCCAGCGAACGCAGGCTGTGCTCGGAGTTCGAGACTTCGCCCAGGGTCGCACGGCATTCAGCCAGGACTTTACGCATTTCACCGGAACGCAGACGCAGGGTCACGTAGACACCTTCACGAGCGATCAGCTGAGCCGAAGCACCAGCGGAACGAGCGATCTGTGCACCTTTACCTGGCTTCAGTTCGATGCCGTGTACGGTAGAACCGACTGGAATGTTGCGCAGTTGCAGAGCGTTGCCTGGCTTGATTGGAGCCAGAGCGCCCGCGATCAGCTGGTCGCCAGCACTCACGCCTTTAGGGGCGATGATGTAGCGGCGCTCGCCGTCTGCGTAGCAGAGCAGTGCGATGTGAGCAGTACGGTTTGGATCGTATTCGATACGCTCGACAGTGGCGACGATGCCATCTTTGTCGTTGCGACGGAAATCGACCATACGATAATGCTGCTTATGACCACCACCGATGTGACGAGTGGTAATACGGCCATTGTTGTTACGACCACCAGTCTTCGATTTTTTCTCGAGCAGCGGTGCGTGAGGAGCGCCTTTATGCAGCTCCTGGTTGACCACCTTGACCACAAAACGGCGGCCAGGGGAAGTCGGTTTGCATTTAACGATTGCCATGATGCACCCCTTCCTTACTCAGCACTGCTGCTGAAATCGAGATCTTGGCCTGGCTGAAGGGAGATAACTGCCTTCTTCCAGTCATTACGCTTGCCCAGACCGCGAGCAGTGCGCTTGCTCTTACCCAGAACATTCAGGGTAGTGACGCGCTCTACTTTCACGCTGAACAGGCTTTCGACGGCCTTCTTGATTTCCAGCTTGGTTGCGTCAGTAGCAACCTTGAAAACGAACTGGCCTTTCTTGTCTGCCAGAACCGTAGCCTTCTCGGAAACGTGCGGGCCAAGCAGAACTTTAAATACGCGTTCCTGGTTCATCCCAGCAGCTCCTCGAATTTCTTCACGGCCGACACGGTGATCAACACCTTGTCGTATGCGATCAGACTAACTGGATCGGAACCTTGAACGTCACGTACATCTACGTGCGGCAGGTTACGAGCAGCCAGGTACAGGTTCTGATCAACAGCGTCCGACACGATGAGAACATCGGTCAGGCTCATGTTGTTCAGCTTGCCCAGCAGATCTTTGGTTTTCGGAGTTTCAACAGCGAAATCCTGAACCACGACCAGACGATCAGTACGCACCAGCTCAGCAAGGATGGAACGCATTGCTGCGCGATACATCTTCTTGTTCAGCTTCTGGGAGTGATCCTGAGGACGAGCTGCGAAAGTGGTACCGCCGCCACGCCAGATTGGGCTACGGATAGTACCGGCACGAGCACGGCCAGTACCTTTCTGACGCCATGGGCGCTTGCCGCCACCACGAACGTCGGAACGGGTCTTCTGCTGCTTGCTACCTTGACGGCCGCCGGCCATGTAGGCCACGACTGCTTGGTGAACCAGCGTCTCGTTGAATTCGCCGCCAAATGTCAGTTCGGAAACTTCGATCGCTTGAGCGTCATTTACATTTAATTGCATGTCAGCTTCCCCTTAACCGCGAGCCTTGGCTGCTGGACGTACAACCAGGTTGCCGCCAGTAGCGCCAGGAACAGCGCCCTTGACCAACAACAGATTGCGTTCAGCGTCCACGCGCACTACTTCCAGGGACTGCACGGTCACGCGCTCAGCGCCCATATGACCGGACATTTTTTTGCCCTTGAATACACGACCAGGAGTCTGGCACTGGCCGATAGAGCCTGGGACGCGGTGGGATACGGAGTTACCGTGGGTGTTATCTTGCCCGCGGAAATTCCAACGCTTGATCGTACCCTGGAAGCCTTTACCCTTGGACTGACCGGTTACATCAACCAGTTGACCAGCGGCGAAGATTTCAGCGTTGATCAGATCGCCAGCCTGGTACTCGCCTTCTTCAAGACGGAATTCCATGGTGGTGCGACCAGCGGCAACGTTCGCCTTAGCGAAGTGACCAGCCTGAGCTGCTGTTACACGCGAAGCGCGACGCTCGCCGACAGTGACTTGCACTGCACGATAGCCATCGGTCTCTTCAGTTTTGAACTGGGTGACGCGATTCGGCTCGATCTCAATGACCGTGACCGGAATGGAGACACCTTCTTCGGTGAAAATACGGGTCATACCGCATTTACGACCGACTACACCAATAGTCATGTTGTAAACCTCATGAGTGTACGGGGCTTTCACCCGCTATGGCCGCCCATTTCAGAGCGTTACACGACTAAGACCGAGTCTTAGCCGAGGCTGATCTGCACTTCCACACCGGCCGCAAGATCAAGCTTCATAAGAGCATCAACGGTTTTATCCGTTGGCTGGACGATGTCCAGAACGCGCTTATGAGTGCGGATTTCGTACTGGTCACGCGCGTCTTTGTTGACGTGCGGGGAAACCAGAACGGTGAACCGCTCTTTACGGGTAGGCAGTGGAATTGGACCACGCACTTGAGCACCAGTACGTTTCGCGGTTTCCACGATTTCCTGGGTTGATTGGTCGATCAGGCGATGGTCGAAAGCCTTCAACCTGATACGGATTTGCTGATTTTGCATTGGATTTCAGACTCCGGCTGCTATTCCCACCGGGCGCAATACGCCCGTTAAAAGGAGGCGCAATTCTATAGACGCCCCAGATAGGTGTCAACCCAATAAAAAAGCCCCCGCTGAGCGGGGGCTTTTTCAATCCATCAAGCAGACTCTATAAAAGAGATTACTCGATGATTTTGGCTACGACGCCAGCGCCGACGGTACGACCGCCTTCACGGATAGCGAAACGCAGACCGTCTTCCATCGCGATGGTTTTGATCAGGGTAACAGTCATCTGAATGTTGTCACCTGGCATTACCATTTCAACGCCTTCTGGCAGCTCGCAGTTACCAGTCACGTCAGTAGTACGGAAGTAGAACTGTGGACGGTAGCCTTTGAAGAACGGAGTGTGACGACCGCCTTCTTCCTTGCTCAGAACGTAAACTTCTGCGGTGAACTTGGTGTGCGGCTTAACCGAACCTGGCTTAACCAGAACCTGACCACGCTCAACGTCGTCACGCTTGGTACCACGCAGCAGAACGCCGCAGTTCTCGCCAGCACGACCTTCGTCGAGCAGCTTGCGGAACATCTCAACACCGGTGCAGGTGGTGGTGGTGGTGTCACGCAGACCAACGATTTCCAGTGCATCTTGAACGCGAACGATACCGCGCTCGATACGACCAGTCACAACAGTACCGCGACCCGAGATCGAGAATACGTCTTCGATTGGCATCAGGAATGGCTTGTCGATCATACGAACTGGTTCTGGGATGTAGCTGTCCAGAGTTTCAACCAGCTTCTTGACGGCAGTGGTGCCCATCTCGTTGTCGTCTTTGCCTTCCAGCGCCATACGAGCCGAACCGATGATGATTGGAGTGTCATCGCCCGGGAAGTCGTAGGTGGACAGCAGGTCGCGAACTTCCATCTCAACCAGTTCCAGCAGCTCAGCGTCGTCTACCAGGTCAGCCTTGTTCAGGAAAACCACGATGTACGGAACGCCTACCTGACGGGACAGCAGGATGTGCTCACGGGTTTGTGGCATCGGACCATCAGCGGCCGAGCAAACCAGGATAGCGCCGTCCATTTGAGCAGCACCGGTGATCATGTTCTTCACATAGTCAGCGTGACCTGGGCAGTCAACGTGAGCGTAGTGACGGATCAGCGAGTTGTACTCAACGTGCGCGGTGTTGATGGTGATACCGCGAGCTTTTTCTTCTGGAGCGCTGTCGATCTTGTCGAATTCAACTACGGCCGAACCGAAAACTTCGGAGCAGACGCGAGTCAGAGCAGCGGTCAGAGTGGTTTTACCGTGGTCAACGTGACCGATGGTGCCAACGTTGACGTGCGGTAGGGAACGATCAAATTTTTCTTTAGCCACGACAATTAACTCCTAGCCTAAAGGGGCTGAATCAGCCTTGTTTTTTGGTTACGGATTCGACGATGTGCGACGGAGCCGTATCGTATTTTTTGAATTCCATAGAGTAGCTTGCGCGACCCTGAGACATGGAACGAACGTCGGTCGCATAACCGAACATCTCACCCAGCGGAACCTCGGCACGGATAACCTTGCCGGACACTGTGTCTTCCATACCCTGGATCATGCCGCGACGACGGTTAAGGTCGCCCATCACATCACCCATATAGTCTTCAGGCGTAACAACCTCTACCGCCATGATCGGCTCAAGCAACTCACCACCGCCCTTCTGGGCCAGTTGCTTGGTCGCCATGGAAGCAGCCACCTTAAACGCCATCTCGTTGGAGTCGACGTCGTGGTAAGAACCATCGAACACGGTAGCCTTCAGGCCGATCAGCGGATAGCCGGCAACAACGCCGTTCTTCATCTGCTCTTCGATACCCTTCTGGATAGCCGGGATGTATTCCTTAGGAACCACACCACCTACTACTTCGTTCACGAATTGCAGACCTTCCTGACCTTCGTCAGCAGGAGCAAAACGGATCCAGCAGTGACCGAACTGACCACGACCGCCGGATTGACGAACGAACTTGCCTTCGATTTCACAGTTCTTCGTGATGCGCTCACGATACGAAACCTGAGGCTTGCCGATGTTGGCTTCGACGTTGAACTCACGGCGCATCCGGTCAACCAGGATGTCCAGGTGCAGCTCGCCCATGCCGGAGATGATCGTTTGACCAGTCTCTTCATCAGTCTTAACGCGGAAAGACGGGTCTTCCTGAGCAAGTTTGCCCAGAGCGATACCCATTTTTTCCTGGTCATCCTTGGTCTTAGGCTCTACGGCAACCGAAATAACCGGCTCCGGGAAGTCCATGCGAACCAGGATGATTGGCTTGTCAGCGTTGCAGAGGGTTTCACCAGTGGTGACGTCCTTCATGCCGATCAGGGCCGCGATGTCGCCAGCGCGTACTTCCTTGATCTCTTCACGGGCGTTTGCGTGCATTTGCACCATACGACCCACGCGCTCTTTCTTGCCTTTAACCGAGTTGATTACGCCGTCGCCGGAGTTCAACACGCCCGAGTAAACACGGACGAAGGTCAAGGTACCCACGAATGGGTCGGTAGCGATTTTGAACGCCAGAGCAGCAAACGGCTCGTCATCACTTGCGTGACGCTCCATTTCCTCTTCCTCGTTATCAGGGTTGGAACCCTTGATAGCAGGAATATCGGTAGGAGCAGGCAGGAAGTCGATAACGGCGTCGAGAACCAGGGGAACGCCCTTGTTCTTGAACGAAGAACCGCAAACAGCCAGAACGATTTCGCCGGCGATAGTACGCTGACGCAAAGCAGCTTTGATCTCTTCGATCGACAGCTCTTCGCCTTCCAGGTACTTGTTCATCAGCTCTTCGTTGGCTTCGGCAGCAGCTTCAACCATGTTGTTGCGCCACTCTTCAGCCAGCTCTTGCAGCTCGGCAGGAATGTCCTTGCGAACAGGGACCATACCCTTGTCGGAGTCATTCCAGTAGACAGCTTGCATGTTGATCAGATCGATCTGACCCTGGAAGTTGTCTTCGGAGCCGATTGCCAACTGGATTGGCACCGGAGTGTGACCCAGACGCTGCTTGATCTGACCGATCACGCGCAGGAAGTTAGCGCCAGCACGGTCCATCTTGTTTACGTAAACAAGACGTGGAACGCCGTACTTGTTGGCTTGACGCCATACGGTTTCCGACTGAGGCTCAACACCCGAAGTACCGCAGAACACAACGACAGCGCCGTCGAGTACGCGCAGGGAACGCTCTACTTCAATAGTGAAGTCTACGTGGCCCGGGGTATCGATTACGTTGAAGCGATGCTCGTGCGGGTACTGCTTCTCGGAACCTTTCCAGAAGGCGGTAATAGCAGCAGAAGTAATGGTAATACCACGCTCCTGCTCCTGAACCATCCAGTCTGTGGTCGCGGCGCCGTCATGCACCTCGCCCATTTTGTGACTTTTGCCGGTGTAAAACAGAACGCGCTCGGTGGTGGTGGTTTTACCAGCATCCACGTGAGCGACGATACCGATGTTACGGTAGCGGCTAATCGGAGTAGTACGAGCCATAAAGCCCTCGCAAAATTAGTGAAGCTAAAATTAGAAGCGGTAGTGCGAGAAAGCTTTGTTAGCTTCGGCCATACGGTGCACGTCTTCACGCTTCTTAACAGCAGCACCTTTACCTTCAGCAGCATCCAGCAGCTCGCCAGCCAAGCGCAGAGCCATAGACTTCTCGCCGCGCTTACGGGCGAAGTCTACCAACCAGCGCATTGCCAGAGCGTTACGACGGGAAGGACGAACCTCGACCGGAACCTGGTAAGTAGCACCACCAACGCGGCGCGACTTCACTTCGACCAGCGGAGCGATGGCGTCGAGTGCTTTTTCGAAGAGTTCCAGGGGATCGGTGCCGGCCTTACGAGCCGCAACGGTTTCCAGGGCACCATAAACGATACGCTCGGCAACGGCTTTCTTGCCGCTTTCCATAACGTGGTTCATGAATTTGGCGAGGATCTGGCTTCCGTATTTCGGATCGTCCAGAATCTCACGCTTTGCTGCTACGCGACGTCTTGGCATGATAAGCCCTCAAGCGGTCTTCAGGTTAGCTCGGGACAGATCCGATGGATGCGTGCCCGACCTTACTCTTATCGACTCAATAAAATAAAAATCTGCAAAACGACCGATTACTTCGGACGCTTGGTACCGTACTTCGAACGACCCTGGTTACGGCCTTTAACGCCGGAAGTATCCAAGGAGCCGCGAACGGTGTGGTAACGAACACCTGGCAAGTCTTTTACACGACCGCCGCGGATCAGTACCACGCTGTGCTCTTGCAGGTTGTGGCCTTCACCACCGATGTACGAGGAAACCTCGAAACCGTTGGTCAGACGCACACGGCATACTTTACGCAGTGCCGAGTTAGGTTTTTTCGGCGTAGTGGTGTACACACGGGTGCACACGCCACGACGTTGCGGGCAGTTCTGCAGCGCAGGTACGTCGGATTTCTCGACGATACGCTTACGCGGCTGACGTACCAGCTGGTTGATAGTTGCCATCTACTAGCTCCACTGTTGTCTTGCGACGCTATTGTCTTGCAAGAAAAGCAAAATGGCAGGAACGAATTCCCGCCAAATTTAGGGGATCAAGAGTCTAAAGAGGATCTTGCCCCCAGTCAAGGCAAGGCCCCGACCTCCCCGCCCGTCGAACCTTGACAATTTGTCTCGATTCGACGAACGGAGCGATCAGGGCCTCAGCTCATTTATCGCAGAACTCAGTTACCGCTCGAGTTCAGCGCTTCGGTCAGTGCAGCTTCCACTTCACTGGCGCTTACGCGCAACGGTTTGTCAGCATCACGGCGGCGTTTGCGCTCGCTGTGATAAGCCAGACCGGTACCGGCCGGGATCAGACGACCCACGACCACGTTTTCTTTCAGGCCGCGCAGATAATCGCGCTTGCCGGTGACTGCCGCTTCGGTCAGTACGCGGGTGGTTTCCTGGAAGGAAGCCGCGGAGATGAACGATTCGGTCGACAACGACGCCTTGGTAATACCCAGCAGAACGCGAGTGAACTTGGAGACAAACTTGTCTTCCGCGTTCAGACGCTCGTTCTCTACCAGTACGTGAGTCAGTTCCATCTGGTCGCCCTTGATGAAGCTGGAATCGCCGGACTCGGAGATCTCAACTTTACGCAGCATCTGACGCAGAATGGTCTCGATGTGCTTGTCGTTGATCTTCACGCCTTGCAGACGATAAACGTCCTGGATCTCGTTAACAATGTACTTGGCCAGCGCGCTCACACCCAGCAGACGCAGGATGTCGTGCGGATCGCTCGGACCGTCGGAGATAACTTCGCCGCGGTTTACCTGTTCGCCTTCGAACACGTTCAGGTGACGCCACTTCGGAATCAGCTCTTCATACGGATCGCTACCGTCGTTCGGGGTGATAACCAGACGGCGCTTGCCTTTGGTCTCTTTACCGAACGCGATGGTACCGCTGACTTCAGCCAGAATCGACGCTTCTTTCGGACGACGAGCTTCGAACAGGTCGGCAACACGCGGCAGACCACCGGTGATGTCACGGGTCTTCGAAGTTTCTTGCGGGATACGAGCGATAACATCACCGATCGCAATCTTCGCACCGTCAGCCACACCGACCAGGGCGTTGGCTGGCAGGAAGTACTGAGCGATAACGTCAGTGCCTGGCAGCAACAGATCCTTGCCGTTGTCGTCGACCATCTTCACTGCTGGACGGATTTCTTTGCCCGCAGCTGGACGATCTTTCGCGTCGAGTACTTCAATGTTGGTCATACCGGTCAATTCGTCAGTCTGACGCTTGATCGTGATGCCTTCTTCCATGCCCACGTAGGTCACGGTACCTTTCATTTCGGTAACGATCGGGTGAGTGTGCGGATCCCACTTGGCCACGATTGCGCCAGCGTCGACCTTGTCACCTTCTTTAACCGAAATCACGGCACCGTACGGCAGCTTGTAACGCTCGCGCTCACGACCGAAGTCATCAGCGATTGCCAGCTCACCGGAACGGGACACAGCAACCAGGTGGCCATCCACACGCTCAACGTGTTTCAGGTTGTGCAGACGGACAGTACCGCCATTCTTCACCTGAACGCTGTCGGCTGCGGAAGTACGGCTTGCCGCACCACCGATGTGGAACGTACGCATCGTCAGCTGGGTACCCGGCTCACCGATGGACTGGGCAGCGATAACGCCGACCGCTTCACCGATGTTTACCTGGTGACCACGAGCCAGATCACGACCGTAGCACTTGGCGCAAATGCCATAGCGGGTTTCGCAGCTGATCGGCGAACGCACGATCACTTCGTCGATGCTGTTCAGCTCGATGAACTCGACCCACTTCTCGTCTACCAGAGTACCGGCCGGAACGATAACGTCCTCGGTGCCTGGCTTGAATACGTCACGGGCAATAACACGACCCAATACGCGCTCACCCAACGGCTCTACAACGTCACCGCCTTCAATGTGCGGAGTCATCAGCAGACCGTGTTCGGTGCCGCAATCGATCTCGGTTACAACCAGATCCTGCGCCACGTCTACCAGACGACGAGTCAGGTAACCGGAGTTCGCAGTTTTCAACGCGGTATCCGCCAGACCTTTACGAGCACCGTGAGTGGAGATGAAGTACTGAAGTACGCTCAAACCTTCACGGAAGTTCGCAGTAATCGGCGTTTCGATGATGGAACCGTCCGGCTTGGCCATCAGACCACGCATACCGGCCAGCTGACGAATCTGTGCTGCGGAACCCCGCGCACCGGAGTCGGCCATCATGTACATCGAGTTGAAAGACTCTTGGTCGACTTCGTCGCCGTGGCGGTCGATGACTTTCTCTTTCGAGAGGTTGGCCATCATCGCCTTGGAAACTTCATCGTTCGCTTTCGACCAAAGGTCGATCACTTTGTTGTACTTCTCGCCCTGGGTTACCAGGCCGGAGGCGTACTGGCTCTCGATCTCTTTCACTTCGTCGGTGGCAGCACCGATGATGCGGGCTTTCTCGTCAGGGATAACGAAGTCGTTAACACCGATGGAAACGCCGGAGATGGTCGAGTAAGCGAAACCGGTGTACATCAACTGGTCAGCGAAGATCACGGTCTCTTTCAGACCAACCACGCGGTAGCACTGGTTGATCAGCTTGGAGATCGCCTTTTTCTTCATCGGCAGGTTGACGACGTCGTACGACAGACCTTTTGGCACAACCTGGAACAGCAGCGCACGGCCGACAGTGGTGTCGACGATACGGGTGCCGCTTACGCTGTTGCCGTCACGGTCGTTGACGGTTTCGTTGATACGAACCTTAACCTTGGCGTGCAGTGCGGCTTCGCCGGCACGGAACACACGGTCAACTTCCTGCAGATCCGCAAATACACGACCTTCGCCCTTGGCGTTGATCGCTTCACGAGTCATGTAGTACAGACCCAATACAACGTCCTGCGACGGAACGATGATTGGCTCACCGTTGGCTGGCGACAGAATGTTGTTGGTCGACATCATCAACGCACGCGCTTCGAGCTGGGCTTCCAGCGTCAGCGGTACGTGCACGGCCATTTGGTCGCCGTCGAAGTCGGCGTTGTACGCGGCGCAGACCAGAGGGTGCAGCTGGATAGCCTTACCTTCGATCAGTACCGGTTCAAACGCCTGGATACCCAGACGGTGAAGGGTCGGTGCACGGTTGAGAAGAACCGGGTGTTCGCGAATCACTTCAGCGAGAACGTCCCAAACCTCTGGCAGTTCGCGCTCGACCATTTTCTTGGCTGCTTTGATGGTGGTCGCCAGACCACGCATTTCCAGCTTGCCGAAAATGAACGGTTTGAACAGCTCGAGAGCCATCTTCTTCGGCAGACCGCACTGGTGCAGACGCAGGGTCGGGCCTACGGTAATTACCGAACGACCGGAGTAGTCAACACGCTTACCGAGCAAGTTCTGACGGAAACGACCTTGCTTACCCTTGATCATGTCAGCCAGGGATTTCAGAGGACGCTTGTTCGAACCGGTGATAGCGCGGCCACGACGACCGTTGTCGAGCAGAGCATCGACAGCTTCCTGCAACATACGCTTTTCGTTGCGCACGATGATGTCCGGAGCGGACAGATCCAGCAGGCGCTTCAAACGGTTGTTACGGTTGATCACTCGACGATACAGATCGTTGAGGTCGGAAGTCGCGAAGCGACCGCCATCCAGCGGGACCAGTGGACGCAGATCTGGCGGCAGAACCGGCAGAACGGTCAGCACCATCCACTCTGGCAGGTTGCCGGAACCCTGGAAGGCTTCCATCAACTTCAGACGCTTGGACAGCTTCTTGATCTTGGTTTCGGAGTTGGTTTGCGGAATTTCTTCACGCAGACGGCCAATCTCGTGTTCCAGGTCGATAGCGTGCAACAGTTCACGGACAGCTTCAGCACCCATGCGGGCGTCGAAGTCATCACCGAACTCTTCCAGCGCTTCGAAGTACTGCTCGTCGTTCAGCAGCTGACCTTTTTCAAGGGTGGTCATGCCTGGATCGATAACGACATAGCTCTCGAAGTAGAGAACGCGTTCGATATCACGCAGGGTCATGTCCATCAGCAGGCCGATACGGGACGGCAGCGATTTCAGGAACCAGATGTGGGCTACCGGCGAAGCCAGTTCGATGTGCGCCATGCGCTCACGACGAACCTTGGCCAGTGCAACTTCAACGCCGCACTTCTCGCAGATCACACCACGGTGCTTCAAGCGCTTGTACTTACCGCACAGGCACTCGTAATCCTTTACCGGGCCAAAGATCTTGGCGCAGAACAGACCGTCACGCTCTGGTTTGAACGTACGGTAGTTGATGGTTTCCGGCTTTTTAACTTCACCGAACGACCACGAGCGGATCATCTCAGGCGAGGCCAATCCGATACGGATGGCGTCGAACTCTTCGACTTGACCCTGGTTTTTCAGCAAATTCAGTAGGTCTTTCAAGGCCTTTCCTCCTGGCGGAGCAGAGAGCGGGCAATCCTGCCCCGCTCTCGATTCGCGTCACGTGTTATTCGGTTTCCAGATCGATATCGATGCCGAGGGAACGAATTTCCTTGATCAACACGTTGAAGGACTCGGGCATGCCCGGCTCCATACGGTGATCGCCATCCACGATGTTTTTGTACATCTTGGTACGGCCGTTCACATCGTCCGACTTCACTGTGAGCATTTCTTGCAGAGTGTAAGCAGCACCGTATGCTTCCAGTGCCCAGACCTCCATCTCCCCGAAACGCTGACCACCGAACTGCGCCTTACCACCCAGCGGCTGCTGGGTAACCAGGCTGTACGAACCGGTAGAACGCGCGTGCATCTTGTCGTCTACCAAGTGGTTCAGCTTCAGCATGTACATGTAGCCAACGGTAACTGGACGCTCAAACTTGTTGCCGGTACGGCCGTCAGTCAGCTGCATCTGGCCGCTTTCCGGCAGGTCTGCCAGTTTCAGCATGGCCTTGATTTCGCTTTCCTTGGCGCCGTCGAACACTGGGGTGGCCATTGGAACACCGCCACGCAGGTTCTTCGCCAGATCCAGGATTTCCTGATCGGAGAAGCTGTCCAGATCTTCGTTACGACCGCCGATCTGGTTGTAGATCTCGTCCAGGAAGGTACGCAGCTCAGCGACTTTACGCTGCTCTTCGACCATCCGGTTGATCTTCTCGCCCAGACCTTTGGCTGCGAGGCCCAGGTGGGTTTCAAGGATCTGACCAACGTTCATACGCGAAGGTACGCCCAGCGGGTTGAGGACGACGTCGACCGGGGTGCCATTGGCATCGTGCGGCATGTCTTCAACCGGCATGATCACGGAGACCACACCTTTGTTACCGTGACGACCGGCCATCTTGTCGCCCGGCTGGATGCGACGACGGATTGCCAGGTAAACCTTGACGATTTTCAGCACGCCTGGAGCCAGGTCATCGCCCTGCTGCAGTTTGCGCTTCTTGTCTTCGAACTTGTCGTCGAGCAGACGGCGGCGATCAACGATGTAGGCCTGAGCCTTCTCGAGCTGCTCGTTCAGAGCATCTTCAGCCATGCGCAGTTTGAACCACTGACCATGCTCAAGACCGTCGAGTACTTCGTCGGTGATGTCCTGACCCTTCTTCAGACCGGCGCCGCCTTCAGCCTTGTGGCCTACCAGAGCGGAGCGCAGACGTTCGAAGGTCGCGCCTTCAACGATACGGAACTCTTCGTTCAGATCCTTGCGGATCTCGTCCAGCTGGGACTTCTCGATCGACAGTGCACGAGCATCACGCTCAACGCCGTCACGGGTGAAGACCTGTACGTCGATGACAGTACCTTTGGTGCCGGTAGGCACGCGCAGGGAGGTGTCTTTAACGTCGCTGGCTTTTTCACCGAAGATCGCACGCAGCAGTTTTTCTTCCGGAGTCAGCTGGGTCTCGCCTTTCGGAGTGACCTTGCCCACCAGGATGTCGCCTGCGCCTACTTCAGCACCTACGTAAACGATACCGGCTTCGTCCAGCTTGTTCAGTGCAGCTTCACCCACGTTCGGGATGTCCGCAGTGATTTCCTCTGGGCCAAGCTTGGTGTCACGGGCCACACAGGTCAGTTCCTGAATGTGGATCGTGGTGAAACGGTCCTCCTGAACAACACGCTCGGACAGGCAGATGGAGTCTTCGAAGTTGAAGCCGTTCCATGCCATGAACGCGATGCGCATGTTCTGACCCAGCGCCAGTTCACCCATGTCGGTGGACGGGCCGTCGGCCATGATGTCGCTACGCTGAACGCGATCACCCTTGCTCACCAGCGGACGCTGGTTGATGCAGGTGTTCTGGTTCGAGCGGGTGTATTTGGTCAGGTTGTAGATGTCGACACCCGCTTCACCGGTTTCGACTTCGTCATCAGCAACACGAACCACGATACGGCTGGCGTCGACGGAATCGATCACGCCGCCACGACGAGCCACGACGCAAACGCCGGAGTCACGGGCTACGTTACGCTCCATGCCGGTACCTACCAGCGGCTTGTCAGCGCGCAGGGTTGGTACAGCTTGACGCTGCATGTTCGAACCCATCAACGCACGGTTGGCGTCGTCGTGCTCGAGGAACGGAATCAGCGACGCTGCGACCGAAACTACCTGCTTCGGCGAAACGTCCATCAAAGTGACGTCTTCCGGCGCCTTGACGGTGAATTCGTTCAGGTGACGTACGGCTACCAGTTCGTCGATCAGGACTTTCTGGTCGTTCATGGTCGCCGAAGCCTGCGCGATCACGTGATCGGCTTCTTCAATGGCGGACAGGAACACGATCTCGTCGGTGACCACACCCTCTTTCACCACGCGGTACGGGCTTTCCAGGAAGCCGTACTGGTTGGTGCGAGCGTAAGCCGCCAGGGAGTTGATCAGACCGATGTTCGGACCTTCCGGCGTTTCGATCGGGCATACACGGCCGTAGTGAGTCGGGTGTACGTCACGAACTTCAAAGCCTGCGCGCTCACGAGTCAGACCACCAGGGCCGAGTGCAGAAACACGACGCTTGTGGGTGATCTCGGACAGCGGGTTGTTCTGGTCCATGAACTGCGACAGCTGGCTGGAACCGAAGAACTCTTTCACCGCCGCAGCCACTGGCTTGGCGTTGATCAGGTCTTGCGGCATCAGGCCTTCGCTTTCTGCCATCGACAGACGCTCTTTGACCGCACGCTCAACACGCACCAGGCCAACGCGGAACTGGTTCTCGGCCATCTCGCCGACGCAACGAACGCGACGGTTACCCAGGTGATCGATGTCGTCGACGATGCCTTTACCGTTACGGATGTCGACCAGAGTCTTCAGTACCGCGACGATGTCTTCCTTGCACAGCACGCCCGAACCTTCGATCTCGGTGCGACCGATACGACGGTTGAACTTCATCCGGCCGACCGCAGACAGGTCATAGCGCTCAGGGCTGAAGAACAGGTTGTTGAACAGGGTTTCGGCAGCGTCCTTGGTTGGCGGCTCGCCTGGACGCATCATGCGATAGATCTCGACCAGCGCTTCCAATTGGTTGCTGGTGGAGTCGATCTTCAGCGTGTCGGAGACGAACGGACCGCAGTCGATGTCGTTGGTGTACAGAGTTTCGATGCGAACGACACCCGCCTTGGCAATTTTCGCCAGGACTTCGGTCGACAGCTCGGTGTTGCACTCTGCCAGGATTTCGCCGGTAGCCGGATGCACGATGACCTTGGCGGTCGTGCGACCCAGGACGTAGTCCAGAGGCACATCCAGCTCTTTGATCCCGGCTTTTTCCAGCTGGTTGATGTGGCGGGCAGTAATACGACGGCCCTGCTCAACAATCACCTTGCCTTTGTCGTCCTGAATGTCGAGGACAGCGACTTCACCGCGCAGGCGCTGAGGCACCAGTTCCAGGCTCAGGCCTTCGCCTTTAACGTGGAATACGTTGGTGGTGTAGAACGCGTCCAGCACTTCTTCGGTGGTGTAACCGAGCGCGCGCAGCAGTACCGAGGCCGGCAGCTTGCGACGACGGTCGATACGCACGAACACGCAGTCTTTCGGGTCGAACTCGAAGTCCAGCCACGAACCGCGGTAAGGAATGATGCGAGCGGAGTACAACAGTTTGCCGGAGCTGTGCGTCTTGCCGCGGTCGTGGTCGAAGAACACGCCCGGGGAACGGTGCAGCTGGGAAACGATAACACGCTCGGTACCGTTGATTACGAAGGTACCGTTCTCAGTCATCAATGGGATTTCGCCCATGTAGACTTCTTGCTCTTTGATGTCCTTGATCGCTTTGTTCGACGATTCTTTGTCGAAAATGATCAGGCGCACTTTTACCCGCAAAGGTACGGCGAAAGTTACACCGCGCAATACGCATTCTTTGACATCAAATGCCGGTTCGCCCAGGCGATAACCGACGTACTCCAGCGCAGCATTGCCGGAGTAGCTGATGATCGGGAAAACGGATTTGAAGGCCGCATGCAGGCCCACGTCGCGGAACTGATCTTTAGTCGCTCCCGCTTGCAAGAATTCACGATACGAATCCAGCTGGATGGCCAGGAGGTACGGCACATCCATGACGTCCGGCAACTTGCTAAAGTCCTTGCGGATACGTTTTTTCTCAGTATATGAGTAAGCCATCAGCGTTCCCCAGCTTGGTCACCTGCTTGTTTGGCCCCTCCCGACGGGAGCAGCCAGAAAATCGTGCAAACCCCATGGTTTGCGCCACCGCATCGGGTGGTTACAGCGCCTTTATCAGCACCGACCCAGTCGGCTGCCAATAACGGAAAAAGGCCGGTGGCAAGAGCCACCAGCCATCAGCCTGTCGCTTGACGCTCGGGCTGGAGGAGCAAAGTCGATACTTATTTCAGTTCGACTTTAGCGCCTGCTTCTTCCAGCTTCTTCTTAGCGTCTTCAGCAGCTTCTTTCGAAACGCCTTCAGCTACAACCTGAGGAGCGCCGTCTACTTTCTCTTTGGCTTCTTTCAGGCCCAGACCGGTCAGTTCACGAACTGCCTTGATCACGTTAACCTTCTTCTCGCCAGCTTCCAGCAGAACAACGTTGAACTCGGTTTGCTCTTCAACAGCAGCAGCAGCTACAGCTGGGCCAGCCGAAGCAGCAGCAGCGGTAACACCGAAGGTTTCTTCCATCGCTTTGATCAGCTCAACGATTTCCACTACGGATTTCTGGCCGATTGCTTCGATGATTTGTTCGTTAGTCAGAGACATGACTCAATTCCTGAATTGGGGGACGGCCTACGCGACCATCGAAATAAACAAAAAACGCGAGAAGTTGACGAGCCTTAGGCTGCGGCAGCTTCTTTCTGGTCGCGAATTGCCGCCAGAGTACGAGCCAATTTGCTGGTAGCGCCTTGAATCACGCTCATCAGCTGAGAAATTGCTTCGTCACGGGTCGGCAGAGTTGCCAGTACGTCGATCTGATTAGCTGCGAGGAACTTGCCCTCGAACGCAGCTGCCTTGATCTCGAACTTGTCCTGACCCTTGGCAAACTCTTTGAAGATACGGGCAGCAGCGCCCGGATGTTCGTTCGAGAATGCAATCAGGGTCGGGCCGGTGAACACGTCGTTGAGGACACTGTATTCAGTGTCAGCAACAGCGCGCTTGAGCAGGGTGTTACGTACAACACGTACGTAAACGCCAGCTTCACGAGCCTCTTTACGGAGTCCGGTCATTGCGCCTACTGTTACGCCACGGGCATCAACCACGACAGCGGACAGAGCGACTTTGGCAGCCTCGTTGACTTCAGCGACGATGGCCTTCTTGTCTTCGAGATTAATTGCCACGGGTTTAACTCCTGCTTGTTACCGTTTCACTCGGTCGAAACCGAATGTCGTTTTGGTGTCTGATTCGGTAAGGAACCGGGAGCACCATCTGCGTAGGCTTGTGGTTTAAGGCTTGCGCCGCCTACGGTCTTGGATAGCCCCCGCCAGGCAGGGACCCCAATCTTTCAACTGGCGCGATCAAATCGCGCCAATTTTTGTCTTACGCGTCGAGCGAGCTTTGGTCGATAACCAGACCTGGGCCCATGGTGGTGCTCAGGGTAACGCGCTTGACGTAAATGCCTTTCGAGGAAGCTGGCTTGATACGCTTCAGATCAGCGATCAGGGCTTCAACGTTTTCCTTCAGCTTGACGGCATCGAAGCCGATCTTGCCAACGGAAGTGTGGATGATGCCGTTTTTGTCGGTGCGATAACGAACCTGACCAGCCTTGGCGTTTTTAACCGCGTTAGCCACGTCTGGAGTTACGGTGCCGACTTTCGGGTTAGGCATCAGGCCACGTGGACCGAGGATCTGACCCAGTTGACCTACAACGCGCATGGCATCCGGGGATGCAATCACTACGTCATAGTTCAGGTCGCCGCCTTTCATTTCGGCAGCCAGATCGTCCATACCTACACGGTCAGCGCCGGCAGCCAGAGCGGCCTCGGCAGCTGGACCCTGGGTGAACACGGCTACGCGAACGGTCTTGCCAGTGCCGTGTGGCAGCACAGTAGCGCTACGAACAACCTGGTCGGATTTACGTGGGTCTACACCCAGGTTTACAGCAACGTCGAACGACTCGCTGAACTTGACAGTCGACAGCTCAGCCAGCAGAGCAGCAGCGTCTACAATGTTGTAGGCCTTGCCTGCTTCGATTTTGCCGGCGATAGCCTTTTGACGCTTGGTCAGCTTAGCCATTACACACCCTCCACGTTAAGGCCCATGCTACGAGCAGAACCGGCGATAGTACGCACGGCTGCATCCATATCAGCTGCAGTCAGATCCGCGTTTTTGGTTTTCGCGATTTCTTCCAGCTGAGCACGGGTAACAGTGCCGACCTTAACGGTGTTCGGACGAGCGGAACCGCTGGTCAGACCGGCCGCCTTCTTCAGCAGAACCGAAGCAGGGGTGGATTTGGTTTCGAAAGTGAAGCTACGGTCGCTGTAGACAGTGATGATCACTGGAGTCGGCAGACCTGCTTCAAGACCCTGAGTACGGGCGTTGAAGGCCTTGCAGAATTCCATGATGTTCACGCCGTGCTGACCCAGAGCAGGACCAACAGGTGGACTTGGGTTAGCCTGAGCGGCCTTCACTTGCAGCTTGATGTAAGCGGTAATCTTCTTGGCCATGAGGCACTCCAATTACGGGTTCGAACGCCTCGAAAGGCTCCCCGGTTACTTGCGCGTTTATCCCAGTGACGACAAAACCCCACAGCCTTGGGCTGTGGGGTTGGGATGCTTGCCCAGTTAGACCTTTTCGACCTGACTGAACTCCAGCTCCACCGGAGTAGAGCGACCGAAAATGAGCACCGCCACTTGGATCCGGCTCTTTTCGTAGTTAACTTCTTCAACGACGCCGTTGAAATCGGCGAATGGACCGTCGTTGACACGTACCGTCTCACCTGGCTCGAACAACGTCTTCGGCTTAGGCTTGTCGCTACCATCAGCAACGCGACGCAGAATTGCTTCTGCCTCTTTATCCGTAATAGGCGCTGGCTTATCAGCAGTACCGCCGATAAAACCCATCACGCGAGGAGTGTCCTTGACCAAGTGCCAAGTACCCTCATTCATATCCATCTGAACCAGCACGTAGCCTGGAAAGAACTTTCGCTCGCTTTTGCGCTTCTGGCCATTGCGCATCTCAACCACTTCTTCAGTGGGAACCAGAATCTCGCCGAAGCCATCTTCCATGCCAGCCAGCTTTACGCGCTCGATCAGCGAGCGCATCACATGCTTCTCGTAACCCGAGTAAGCATGCACAACATACCAACGCTTAGCCACGGGACACCCTTAGCCGACAATCAAGGAAACAAGCCAACCGAGCAGGGAATCAAGCCCCCACAACAGCAACGCCATAACCAGAACAACAGCCACGACAATCAGCGTGGTCTGCGTGGTTTCTTGGCGAGTTGGCCACACGACTTTACGAATCTCGGTGCGAGCTTCCTTAACCAGTACAAAGAAAGACTTGCCCTTAGCAGTCTGCAGGCCTACAAAGGCAGCTACAGCAGCAATGACAAGCAAAGCAAGTACACGGTACAGGATCGGCGAAGCAGCGTAATACTGATTGCCAACAACGCCAACAACCACCAAAGCGACTACTACAAGCCACTTGAGCAGATCGAAGCGAGAGCCTTGAGCTTCAGCCTTAGGAGTCATCTATGAAGATCCTGTGAAAAGAAAGCCAGACACACCGAGTGAATCTGGCAGGTCAGGAGGGAATCGAACCCCCAACCTACGGTTTTGGAGACCGTCGCTCTGCCAATTGAGCTACTGACCTAAAACAAAATCAGGCCGACCATTATGCCGGCCCGAAAAATACATTACAACCGTTTATTCGATGATTTTGGCTACGACGCCAGCGCCGACGGTACGACCGCCTTCACGGATAGCGAAACGCAGACCGTCTTCCATCGCGATGGTTTTGATCAGGGTAACAGTCATCTGAATGTTGTCACCTGGCATTACCATTTCAACGCCTTCTGGCAGCTCGCAGTTACCAGTCACGTCAGTAGTACGGAAGTAGAACTGTGGACGGTAGCCTTTGAAGAACGGAGTGTGACGACCGCCTTCTTCCTTGCTCAGAACGTAAACTTCTGCGGTGAACTTGGTGTGCGGCTTAACCGAACCTGGCTTAACCAGAACCTGACCACGCTCAACGTCATCACGCTTGGTACCACGCAGCAGAACGCCGCAGTTCTCGCCAGCACGACCTTCGTCGAGCAGCTTGCGGAACATCTCAACACCGGTGCAGGTGGTGGTGGTGGTGTCACGCAGACCAACGATTTCCAGTGCATCTTGAACGCGAACGATACCGCGCTCGATACGACCAGTCACAACAGTACCGCGACCCGAGATCGAGAATACGTCTTCGATTGGCATCAGGAATGGCTTGTCGATCATACGAACTGGTTCTGGGATGTAGCTGTCCAGAGTTTCAACCAGCCTCTTGACGGCAGTGGTGCCCATTTCGTTGTCGTCTTTGCCTTCCAGCGCCATACGAGCCGAACCGATGATGATTGGAGTGTCATCGCCCGGGAAGTCGTAGGTGGACAGCAGGTCGCGAACTTCCATCTCAACCAGCTCCAGCAGCTCAGCGTCGTCTACCAGGTCAGCCTTGTTCAGGAAAACCACGATGTACGGAACGCCTACCTGACGGGACAGCAGGATGTGCTCACGGGTTTGTGGCATCGGACCATCAGCGGCCGAGCAAACCAGGATAGCGCCGTCCATTTGAGCAGCACCGGTGATCATGTTCTTCACATAGTCAGCGTGACCTGGGCAGTCAACGTGAGCGTAGTGACGGATCAGCGAGTTGTACTCAACGTGCGCGGTGTTGATGGTGATACCGCGAGCTTTTTCTTCTGGAGCGCTGTCGATCTTGTCGAATTCAACTACGGCCGAACCGAAAACTTCGGAGCAGACGCGAGTCAGAGCAGCGGTCAGAGTGGTTTTACCGTGGTCAACGTGACCAATGGTCCCTACGTTGACGTGGGGCAGGGAACGATCAAATTTTTCCTTAGCCATCGATAACACCCTCAAACAGAAGAATTAGACAAACAATATCTACCATTAAAACAAAGGCAGATATTTTCATATCTGCCTTGTTATATGGAGCTCTTGAGCGGATTTGAACCGCTGACCTCACCCTTACCAAGGGTGTGCTCTACCAACTGAGCTACAAGAGCGAAACACTTTGCACAACCTGCAAACTTGGAGCGGGTAGCGGGAATCGAACCCGCATCATCAGCTTGGAAGGCTGAGGTTCTACCACTAAACTATACCCGCGGAGCCTGCAGCTCACGCTAAAATCTGGTGGAGGGAGAAGGATTCGAACCTTCGAAGTCGTAGACGTCAGATTTACAGTCTGATCCCTTTGGCCGCTCGGGAACCCCTCCTAATCAGGCCGGCATTCTATACTATGCCAAACCCCTGTCAAGCATTTTCTCATTTAAAAACCTGAGGTTAGCTGCATTGACACCGCTCTACTGCAACCGCCTGTTCAGGCCTTCACTGTGGAGCGGGCGCCATTCTATGCAAACTATTCAGCCGGTGCAACCCCTCCACACAGCATTATTTTATGTTTTAACTCATTGAATTCCTTGGAAAGGTTCTTCAACTGCTCATCTCCCAGCAAACGCTGGCTTTCAGGTGAAATTCGCAACCAATATCCTGAGTCAGGAAAGTCTTTTTGCGAAGACTGAGTCTTCACCTCCATCTGAACAAGACGCCGATCGAGAGCCTGCAGTGACTCCGCGCGGGCAAACCCACCGACGTAAAGGCACTGTTCACCTTCCGCCTCCGTGCGCGACGCCCCGGCTTTCTGTGCAGGAGAGCCACCACTCTCACTCAGCAAGCGAATATCTTGTTGCGTCCCCCGATACAAACTGAGAGGAGTGACATCTTTGGCTCGCAAAGGAGCCTCCTGCTGATGCCAGACGTAATAGAACACATTGAGAACAACCAGCAGCAGGAACAACCAACGCATACGAACCTCAGGAAAAAGGACACGCCATAGCCAAGCCCACAAACACCAGATCGGGAACGATTCGAGCATCAGGCGCAGCGCCTGCAACCAGTTCGGCATCTCCACCAGTGATAAAAACAGTGAAGTCCTGCCCCCAATAGGCTCGCGCCATCTCCAACTGAGTGAGCACAAACCCCTTCAACATCAGCGAACATCCGCGCTCTACAGCCTCGACCGTGGTACGGCCTGGAGCCTGGCTGGCCAAGGCACGCTCGGCAGCCAGATCCCCATATCGAATTTTCCTGGTATGGGTTCGCAGCTGATTACGCATCAACGGCATACCGGGACAAATGAAGCCACCAAGATGCTCACCGTCTGCAGCAATAAAATCCGCAGTGACCGCAGTGCCAAAATCCAGAACCAGGCACGCGCCATTCGCCAGATGAAAGCCACCAAGCATTGCAAGCCAACGATCCAGCCCCAGTCGCTCGTAATCCTCGTATCCATTTTTTACGCCAGACATCTCTCTAGCAGATTTCGCACAGACGACCGTTACGCCGAACTCCCGCTCAAGCATCGCGGTTAGCGCAACAGTTTCCTCAACAGTACGCACACTCACCAAACGGCAGTTACTTAATGCAAGTCCATCCAGGCCTCGAAGGCTTTCCAACAGCGCCTGATCTGAATCGACCACACCCTCTGCCATCAAGGCTACCGCCTTGGCCTTCAGCACTCGCCATTTAATAAAGCTGTTGCCGCAGTCGAGCTCAAGAATCATCACGCAACCTCAGGCTAAGCTCGCCGCCACTAAAGACTTTTTCCATGCCATTCACCTTCAATCGCAGCGCGCCCTGGTTATCGATGCCAAGCACTACGCCATCTATCTGATTGACACCCGCTATCAGGGAAACCATCCGCCCCTGCCAAAGATGGTTCTCTTCCCACTCAGCCTGAAGAACAGAAAAACCACCGACCTGGTGACGCTGTATGTATGCCTGTAATTGGTTACTCAACTCGACGACCAGCGCATTTCGATCAAAGCTTTTACCTGACTCCAACCTCATCGAGGTCCATTGCTGATCAACCTCATCAGCCGCCTGCATATTCACGTTAATGCCGATCCCTAGCACTACATGACATACATCTGCCGGATCTCCGACGAGCTCGAGCAATATCCCGGCGATTTTTTTACTGTCGACGAGAACATCATTCGGCCATTTCAGTCCCACGTCAGCCACTCCCAGCTTTCTGAGGGTTTGCATAACCGCGAGCCCAACGACCAGGCTCAGCCCCTCAAGCTGACGCATACCACCATCAATGCGCAGTACAAGGCTGTAATAGAGATTCTCGGCAAAGGGACTTACCCATTTACGCCCCCTACGCCCTCGACCGGCAATCTGCCGCTCCGCGACTACCAAAAATGGTGCAACCTGACCTTGCCCAATGGCCCGCAGCGCCTGGGCATTAGTAGAGTCAATGGAGTCAAAAACCGTTACTGGCCAGCTTGGCGACATTCCTGCCATGCCAAGGGGATCCAGCAACATCAAGGGGGTAGCCAACTGATAGCCTCGCCCCCGAACCTTATGAATGGACAGCCCAAGCTCCGCCTCAAGATGCTGAAGCTGCTTCCACACCGCACTTCGACTAATTCCCAGGGCCTCGCCCAAGTCCTGACCAGAATGGAATCGGCCATCCTTCAGAAGGTTCAACAACGTCAGCATGCAGATCTCGCCTCACAATGAGGCCCGAATAATATCCATGACCCGCGCCGTTGCATAGAAATCAAGCAGACGCATTTCCTGCGGGCAAAACAAAACCCCAACTGCTTTCGCAATTGGGGTTTCGGAATTTAATCTTGACGATGACCTACTCTCACATGGGGAAACCCCACACTACCATCGGCGATGCATCGTTTCACTTCTGAGTTCGGGATGGGATCAGGTGGTTCCAACGCTCTATGGTCGTCAAGAAATTCGGGTACTGACTCGCGACCATCTGGCCTCGCTTCAGCAAATCGGGTATGTGATACAGGTGTCTTGTGAGTTGCGCGAACTTTCGGTTCGTTTCGTCTTCACACACCGCAATCTGGTCTCTTCGACGCAAATTGCTTGGGTGTTATATGGTCAAGCCTCACGGGCAATTAGTATTGGTTAGCTCAACGCCTCACAGCGCTTACACACCCAACCTATCAACGTCGTAGTCTTCGACGGCCCTTCAGGGAACTCAAGGTTCCAGTGAGATCTCATCTTGAGGCAAGTTTCCCGCTTAGATGCTTTCAGCGGTTATCTTTCCCGAACATAGCTACCCGGCAATGCCACTGGCGTGACAACCGGAACACCAGAGGTTCGTCCACTCCGGTCCTCTCGTACTAGGAGCAGCCCCTCTCAAATCTCAAACGTCCACGGCAGATAGGGACCGAACTGTCTCACGACGTTCTAAACCCAGCTCGCGTACCACTTTAAATGGCGAACAGCCATACCCTTGGGACCGGCTTCAGCCCCAGGATGTGATGAGCCGACATCGAGGTGCCAAACACCGCCGTCGATATGAACTCTTGGGCGGTATCAGCCTGTTATCCCCGGAGTACCTTTTATCCGTTGAGCGATGGCCCTTCCATACAGAACCACCGGATCACTAAGACCTACTTTCGTACCTGCTCGACGTGTCTGTCTCGCAGTCAAGCGCGCTTTTGCCTTTATACTCTACGACCGATTTCCGACCGGTCTGAGCGCACCTTCGTACTCCTCCGTTACTCTTTAGGAGGAGACCGCCCCAGTCAAACTACCCACCATACACTGTCCTCGATCCGGATAACGGACCTGAGTTAGAACCTCAAAGTTGCCAGGGTGGTATTTCAAGGATGGCTCCACGCGAACTGGCGTCCACGCTTCAAAGCCTCCCACCTATCCTACACAAGCAAATTCAAAGTCCAGTGCAAAGCTATAGTAAAGGTTCACGGGGTCTTTCCGTCTAGCCGCGGATACACTGCATCTTCACAGCGATTTCAATTTCACTGAGTCTCGGGTGGAGACAGCGCCGCCATCGTTACGCCATTCGTGCAGGTCGGAACTTACCCGACAAGGAATTTCGCTACCTTAGGACCGTTATAGTTACGGCCGCCGTTTACCGGGGCTTCGATCAAGAGCTTCGCGTTAGCTAACCCCATCAATTAACCTTCCGGCACCGGGCAGGCGTCACACCCTATACGTCCACTTTCGTGTTTGCAGAGTGCTGTGTTTTTAATAAACAGTCGCAGCGGCCTGGTATCTTCGACCGGCATGAGCTTACGGAGCAAGTCCTTCACCCTCACCGGCGCACCTTCTCCCGAAGTTACGGTGCCATTTTGCCTAGTTCCTTCACCCGAGTTCTCTCAAGCGCCTTGGTATTCTCTACCCAACCACCTGTGTCGGTTTGGGGTACGGTTCCTGGTTATCTGAAGCTTAGAAGCTTTTCTTGGAAGCATGGCATCAACCACTTCGTCACCTGAAAGGTAACTCGTCATCAGCTCTCGGCCTTAGAATCCCGGATTTACCTAAGATTCCAGCCTACCACCTTAAACTTGGACAACCAACGCCAAGCTGGCCTAGCCTTCTCCGTCCCTCCATCGCAATAACCAGAAGTACAGGAATATTAACCTGTTTTCCATCGACTACGCTTTTCAGCCTCGCCTTAGGGACCGACTAACCCTGCGTCGATTAACGTTGCGCAGGAAACCTTGGTCTTTCGGCGTGGGTGTTTTTCACACCCATTGTCGTTACTCATGTCAGCATTCGCACTTCTGATACCTCCAGCAAGCTTCTCAACTCACCTTCACAGGCTTACAGAACGCTCCTCTACCGCATCATCCGAAGATGATACCCGTAGCTTCGGTGTATGGTTTGAGCCCCGTTACATCTTCCGCGCAGGCCGACTCGACTAGTGAGCTATTACGCTTTCTTTAAAGGGTGGCTGCTTCTAAGCCAACCTCCTAGCTGTCTAAGCCTTCCCACATCGTTTCCCACTTAACCATAACTTTGGGACCTTAGCTGACGGTCTGGGTTGTTTCCCTTTTCACGACGGACGTTAGCACCCGCCGTGTGTCTCCCATGCTCGGCACTTGTAGGTATTCGGAGTTTGCATCGGTTTGGTAAGTCGGGATGACCCCCTAGCCGAAACAGTGCTCTACCCCCTACAGTGATACATGAGGCGCTACCTAAATAGCTTTCGAGGAGAACCAGCTATCTCCGAGCTTGATTAGCCTTTCACTCCGATCCACAGGTCATCCGCTAACTTTTCAACGGTAGTCGGTTCGGTCCTCCAGTCAGTGTTACCTAACCTTCAACCTGCCCATGGATAGATCGCCCGGTTTCGGGTCTATTCCCAGCGACTAGACGCCCTATTAAGACTCGCTTTCGCTACGCCTCCCCTATTCGGTTAAGCTCGCCACTGAAAATAAGTCGCTGACCCATTATACAAAAGGTACGCAGTCACAGAACAAAGTCTGCTCCCACTGCTTGTACGCATACGGTTTCAGGATCTATTTCACTCCCCTCTCCGGGGTTCTTTTCGCCTTTCCCTCACGGTACTAGTTCACT